>JBBDNW010000081.1:0-27624 GCA_040877375.1 Pirellulales bacterium
GCCCGGCGTTCGCGAGAGCCCGACTATGACACGCTCGATGCCGTCCGAAAGATGGCCTTCGATGAAGTCGTTGGATAAAATGCACACAGCATCAGGAATGACACGTCCCCCAAGACGTGTTGGAAACGCCTCGGAGGTGTTTCGGCAACCGGGCCACTGCAAGGCAAACGGTGCTTCCGCCGGCATGAAAATGTCGGCGGGATGTGCGTGAGGACTCGTTCCTCACGAAAAGAATGTTGCAGCAGTCTGCCGGGCGGCGACGCCCGTCGGAGTGGTTCTTGGTGCGTTGCTCATGCTGGAGTACGCACAATGCCGTCGCTTAGCCAGCCCGTTCGTGTCCATAACCTAACCGCGTGGTTCATCTTCGCTCCGCCAGCGGCCGCCTATCCCGTCCGCGACTACGCGGTTCTCGAGGAGACGATTGCCGCTGAAACAGCAGTGCTTCATGAAACGGGTGACGTCAATGAGCTTCTGATTGAGAACAGAGGCGACGTCGATCTCTTCATCCAAGCAGGCGACATCGTGAAGGGTGGGCGCCAGGACCGCGCCATCGGAGCCGACTTCATCGAGTCAGACAAGCTCTTCTCCACGTCCAAGGACTTTCTCGCGTCGAAGAAGGCCCGACTCGCCCTCAGGTTTTCAAAAAGCCAAAGCGAGGTGTGGGACAGTGTCGCGGAAGAGCAGGAGCAGCTGTTGAAAGCGGTTCAGAAGGAGGTTCGTGCCGCCGAATCTCCCACCAGCCTGCAGCTCACCTACGAAAGCGAAGGGGTGACCTGCGCGGTCGAGGACTATGCGGCGGTGTTGGATAAGGCGCCCCCGCTCCACGTGGCCGTCTTGGCCGAATGACCGAAAGGAGTAAACACCTTCAACGACAATCAACCACCAACCCAGCGATCCCTGCGGGAATACACGAGCACGATCCGCCACCTCGATGCGGCTCGAGCCCGGGAGCTCGTGACCCTGTTTCGCCGGCCTATTCCGGCGACGGGGCCGACGCTCGCCGACGACGCTCTCGACCCGGTCGTGACAGCGACCTACGGACAGGCCTCACTCTCGCGATCAGCCGGCGATGCGGCCGAAGGCATCATCGGCCACTATGCCACGCATCTCTACCTGCATGAGGTTATCCGCCTCCCACTCTCCGTGGCCCGGCAACTTGCGCAGCATCGAGGGCACCTCTATCTCGACAAGCTGACGACTATCACCGATGCCGTCGCTGCCGAACTTGGAAAGCACACAGGCGGCGGACTCTCACTCAACAACCTCCGCAGACTCTCCAACTCAGCCGCCTGGTCGCTGGGCCGTCACGCTGGCGAACTCTCGCTCAACCGCATCCAGCACCTCACTGGCGCAGCCGCGCTCGGCCTGGCGCAGCACGATAACGAGCTGTACCTGTGGGGCTTAAAGCACCTGTCGCCGAGTGCCGCAGCCGCCCTGTCGTGCCAGCGCGGCGATCTGTTTCTCGAGGGGCTGGCTTGGCTGCCCGACGAGGCGGCGACGCACCTTGCAAGACATTTTGGGAAGCTACACCTCCACGGGCTCACGCATCTCAAAGAAGCCGCCGCCCACGCACTCGGCAGCCGAACAGGGCATCTCTGCCTCAGCGGGCTCAAGTCGCTGGCGCCGACCGAGGCGCAGCTTCTCTCGGGGCATCGAGGTGCGCTGTATCTCAATGCCGTCGAGATCACCGCTGCCGTTGCGCACTCCCTCGGCCAGCATGAAGGATCCCTCTCGCTCTCGCCGCCAAGCGGCATCCGTGACCACCACCTCGCGTCGCTCATCCAGCATGTCGGGCCACTTTCACTCGGCGGACTCAAGGCAGTGGATCAACGCACGGCCGCGATCCTCGCGAGTCAGCAGGGGCCACGGGGCATCCCCGGCCTCTCCGGACTTTTTGTGAACGGTATCGAGCACGTCACGCCGCCGGTGGCTGCGATCCTAGCGACACACCGGGCAGGAGAACTCTCGTTGAACGGCATCACGGTTCTTACCGAGGAAACAGCCCGTGAACTTGTGAGGCATCCGCTTCTGACCCTCGACGGCATCGCGAGCGTGACCGACCGAGTCGCAGACATCCTCGCTTCCCATGCGGGCGGCGCGCTCTCGCTCAAGGGGCTCCGCAGCGTGGGTCGCTCGCGGCTTGCAAAACTCTGGCAAAACCCGGGCATCGAACTGCCACGCCGGCTGCGGCTCGACCCGGCGACGCCCGCCGACACCGGGTCATCGCCCCACCCAAGCCAAGACGAAATGATCGCGGTCATCGAACGCATTGCCCAAGCGGGCGAAGAAGCCCTGAATATCAAGTAGCACACCACCAGGAGGCTCTTCCATGTCCGCTGAAGTCTCGAAGAGAAATATCGTCGTGTTCACCGGCGCTGGCATGAGCGCCGAAAGCGGCCTGCAGACATTTCGTGGCGACGGCGGCCTCTGGGAGGGTCATCGCGTCGAGGACGTGGCCACGCCCGAGGCTTGGGCCAAAGACCCGGCCCTCGTACTCGAGTTTTACAACGAGCGGCGGCGAAAGGTGCGGGCGGCAACGCCAAACGCCGCGCACCGGGCCCTTGTCGATCTGGAGACCGCCTACGACGTTCGGATCGTCACGCAGGCTGACATCTTTTTTTGCGTCGACACGTCGCTGCAGGTCTACCCGGCCAACTCACTCATCTTCGCAACGCCCCGCCGCACCCGACGAATCGTCGTGAATCCCGAGGTGCCCGATCTTGTGCCCGGCGACATCTGCGAATGCACCGCCAAGACCGCTTGCGAAGGCATGCCCGAACTGGTCGCGAGCCTGCTGAGGCCATGTGCCCCGAGTTCAAGCTGATTCCCAATGGCCCGAAGCTCGGCAGTTCGTCGCGGCACCGATCGCGGCCAGGAGCGCAGCTTGCGAGTGAGTGATAGCCCGAGGTGTGCGGCGGAGACGGAAGAAGCCCCCTCGGGTGATTCCCGAGACCATCGAGCCCAGTCCGATGCGACCGGGCGCCGTCGCTACGCCCGATTCATCCATGTGATCAAGAACTGCAGCACCGTGGCGATCAAGACCCAGACGAAGTAGGGCACCTGAGCCGCGGCCACCCAGCGATCATGCGGCCAGACGGCCAGCATCATCCACAGGATCGTACCCCAGACGACGAGGATGTCTGCCGCAGCGAGTGTCGGATTCCGCATGCCGAACTGAATCGGGGTGAAGGCAGGATTTGCCACGAGGTTGATGGCAAAAGGCAGGGCGACGATCAGCGGCAGCCTTCCCCTCACGGCCTGGACGAACTCATAGCCGAAGGTCGTGATGATCACCTGATAGAGGATCTGCCAGATCAGGCCGATCGTTCGCGGCGCAGGAGTCCACGACGGCTTGGCGAGGCTCTGATACCACTCCATCCATGGTACGTCGGCCATGGGATTGAGGTGCGCGACTCGATTTTTTGGATGCACGTCTGGCAGGAATATTCGTGCAACGGCGCTGGATTCGGTTCCTTACGCGAGAAAAGAAATCTGCCAAACGATCATGCTCGCTGCGAAGGCGATGGGCTACGACTCTTGCCCGATGATCGGGTTTGACCCGGCGCAGGTGGCCGAAGGGCGGCCAACTGGCCCTGTCCAAGGTGGTGGTGCAGGACCGGTTTGCGTGACGGGCCGGGCCATGCTGAGCGGCCACGGGGCGCCCGCCAAGGTCGTGGCCGTCGACGGCATCGACGACTTCGTATCGCAGCCGGCTCAGAACTCTTTGGCGGCGTCCTGGAAGGCCTTTTGCAAGTCGTCCCACGCCGACTGAGTGCCCTTCTCCAATCGACCCCAAGCCTCACCCGTGGATTTGCCGAGTTCGTCCAACTTCTTGCGGGCTGCCTCCTGCTTCACCTTGAGATCCACCATCTTTTCGTTCCATCGAGTCCTGGCTTCATCCTTCAGGGCGAGTCCTTTTTCGTGGAGCTTTTCAATTTCGGTATCCATGTCCGCGAGGCTGGATTTGAGTCGCATCTCAAAGTCCTCTTTGGCCTGTGTGGCAGCCTTCATGGCTGTATCCGCTGCATTCTCCGTATCGCGACGGACGTCCTCGGCTGTGACTTTGCGAACCGTGTGCTCTACCGGAGGCTGCGAGCAGCCACTCAAGCCAAAAGAAGCAACAACCACTGCACCTAGGAGCCACGAAGAGCAACGCATCCGTTCACCTCATGTTGGACGACGAAGACGGTGCCCTGGTGAGTCACGTTTCCGTAAACCCGCTCAAAGCGGCCAGCGTTCTGCGAGAACTATGATAGCGCGCACCGCCGCGTCAGACGCGACTCGCACTACGATCGAGTTATTCTGTGCTCTTCGCGATATAGGACACTTCCCGCACAGTTGGCCGTTGACATTGGGTGCAGTGACCGTGACCACGATCTGATCGCGTGCGATGCCAGGCCCATGTCTTGTTGCTCTGACTCAAGACGAGAGCCATCGATGTGAATCGCCGACTGAGCGAAATGTCGACTGCTTCAGAAGAGGAAAAAACTCTTCGCGCTCGACGCTTCCATTTCCCTTTCGGTCAGCGTTTCTAGTGTTCCTTCGACCGCGCTGGTTCAGCTGTTGAGCCGACGGGTCGTTTTTCTTCCGTGAGGTACCTGACCCATGAAGAGCGTTCTTTTGATTCGTGCCATCGCGATGGTGGCGGTGATTGGGGTCAGCATGGCTGCGACCAATGTGCATGCAGAACCCGGCAGCGAGCCGGCGGCCGGAACCCCGGCCGCGACCAAAGACATCGTTGCCACGGCAGTGGAGGCTGGCCACTTCAAGATGCTTGCCAAAGCGCTCGAAGCGGCTGGGCTTGTTGAAACGCTGAGGGGCAAGGGACCGTTCACGGTGTTTGCCCCGTCCGACGACGCGTTTGCGAAACTGCCCTCGGGAACCTTGGACAACCTGCTCAAGCCGGAGAACAAGGAAAAGTTGAAGGCAATCCTGCTGATGCACGTGGTAGCCGGGGATCTTCTCATCGCCGATGTGAAGAAGATCAAGGAGGCCAAGACGGCTGGCGGGGCGAACCTCGCGGTGACGCATCATCTCCTGACGGGCGTGCACATCGGCACTCCCAAGGAGATGGCGCACGTCCAGAACTCGGACATCCACGCCTCGAATGGCGTCATTCACGTCATCGACAAGGTGATCCTGCCGTAGTGGCCGGCCGCCCTGGTTTGGAAGCCGAAAGCGCGAACACACGCCCTGTGCGAAAGGAGCCTATCGCACAGGGCATGTGTGAGCGGAGGCGACGATCCAAACGTCTTGTTCGTCCGGCACGGAAAGCATGCCGAACATCAAGGGGAAGGACTCCACGAGGTCGTTTTTACTCTTCTTTTGTAAGGAGCGAACCGTGAGTCCGATCGTACTTGTCCTTGTGGTGATTCTGATCCTGTCACTGCTGGGCGGTGGCTACGGCTTCCGCAGCGGGAACGCCGTCCTTGGCACGGGCGGCGGCTTGGTCGGCCTGATCCTGATCATTCTGCTGATCCTTGCCCTGCTGGGTCGTTTGCCACTGTGAACTGCGGCGGCAAACATCAGGGCCGCATGAACGTCCTCCGCCTAGGGGTCAGGAAAATCCCGAACGATCTCTTCGCACGTCATGCCTTCCGCCACCATGCCGACAACGGTCGCTACGGGAATTCGCAAACGCGAATACACACCACGCCGTTCATCTGCTTGGGATCGACGGTGATCCGATTCAGCTTGTTTTGCTCGGCTCGGTGGTCCGAAGGTGGCCTGTGTCGGCGTCTCCACGTAGCATTCATTGGTCAGCGGTCCGACGCGAGAGTTTCCGTTCCCGTATATCGTCAGATCACGACCGTTCGATTCCTACGCCCTGTTTCCTGAACTTCTGGAGGATGTTTCCATGGTTGCCACGATCTCCCCCGCGACCCTCGCTGATCTTCGTCGCAAGGGCGAGAAGGTGACGCTCATTGACGTCCGCACTCCGGCCGAGTTCGGCGAGGTCCACGTCGATTTCGCCCACAACATCCCGCTCGACCGGCTCGACCCGCAGGAAGTCGCATCGCTCTTTGGCACCGGCCCCGTCTACTTCATCTGCCGGTCGGGCACTCGCAGCCAGAAGGCGTGCGAGAAACTCCAGGCCGCAGGGATCAAGGAAGTGATCAGCGTCGAAGGAGGTACGGTGGCCTGCGAGGCGGCCGGTGTGCCGGTCGTCCGCGGCCAGAAGGTGATGTCGCTCGAGCGGCAGGTGCGGATCGCGGCAGGAGCGCTCGTGGCGGTCGGGGCGGCGCTCGCCGCCTTCGGCCCGGATCTCATCTGGCAGCGGATCGGCGCAGGTCTCGCCGGCTTCATAGGGTGCGGGCTCGTGTTCGCGGGCCTCACCGATACCTGCGGCATGGGAATGCTGATTGCGCGGATGCCCTGGAACCAAGCCTGTCGCTCCGGCACGGCGTGAAGCCGCTCAAGCCCGACGATCGTCGATCCGTGACAAATGGCTCCCACCACCGCCCGCATCACCCCTGGATCGCCACGCCATGAAGATTCAGCAGTACTACCTCGCCTGCCTGTCGCACGCGTCGTACATGATCACCGATGAGAAGACGAAGACAGCGGCGGTGGTGGATCCCCAACGCGACATCGACCAGTATCTCGCCGACGCCACGGCCGGCGGGTACACGATCAAGCATGTCTTCCTCACCCACTTCCACGCCGACTTCATCGCCGGCCATATCGAGCTGCGCAACCAAGCCGGGGCCACGATCCACCTTGGGAGCCGTGCCCAGGCGGAGTTCGCCTACGTCGCCATGAAGGACGGCGACAAACTCGAGTTTGGCGATGTGCGACTCGAGATCATGGAGACCCCGGGCCACACGCCTGAGGGCATCTCGCTCCTCGTCTACGATCTGGCGAAAAGCGGCACGGAGCCGCTGGCCGTGCTCACCGGCGACACGCTCTTCATCGGAGACGTGGGCCGGCCTGATTTGCTGGCAAGCATCGGCGTGACGGCAGACGAGCTCGCCGACATGCTCTACGACAGCATCACGAACAAGCTCGTGACACTGCCCGATGCCACACTCGTCTATCCAGCCCACGGGGCGGGCAGTATGTGCGGCAAGTCGCTCTCCAAGGAGACCGTCTCGACGATCGGCGAACAGAAGAAGTTTAACTATGCGCTCCAGCCGATGAGCCGGGAGGAGTTCAAAACGATCGTCACGGCTGACCAGCCAGAGGCACCCGACTACTTCGTGCACGATGCGATCCTGAACCGCAAGGAGCGAATCTCGCTCGAGGAGGCGATGCAGACAACGCTCAAGGCCCTGTCGCTCGACGACGTGCTCGCACTCGGGAAATCTGGGGCACAGGTTCTTGACGTGCGCGACGGGCTGGACTTCGAGGGGGGCCACCTGAAGGGCGCTCTCAACATCGCGCTCCATGGAAAATACGCAACCTGGGCCGGCTCGATGCTCGCCCACGACCGGCCAATCATCGTGATCGCCGACGAAGGCGGAGAAAAAGAGGCCGTGATGCGGCTCGGCCGGATCGGCTTCGACAACGTGGGCGGATACCTGGACGGCGGCATGAATGCCCTGGCGAGGCGGGACGATCTCATCGAGCGCACGGAACGGATCACGGCCCCGGCGCTGGCCGAATGGCTCGCGGGCAAGCGGTCTGACGCCGGGCCCGCGCCCACCGTGGTCGACGTGCGGAGCGAAGCGGAGTATGCGGGTGGCCACATCGCAGACGCCGTGAACATTCCACTGCCGCATTTCGACGAGCGGAGCGGTGAGATTTCCGCTGATCGGCCGGTGGCCGTGCACTGCGAGGGAGGCTACCGCTCCGCGATCGCCGCGAGCCTGCTGCAGAAGCTCGGCCGCACCGACGTGTACGACATGGTGGGTGGCTACAAGGCATGGCTCGCTGCGAAACTCCCAGCGTAAACGAGTGCGCCTCCGGGAGGGCTCCTCCGGCTCTCGCATGAGCCTCGCGCAGACGCCGGGGAATCATTCCGGCACCGCATCAAGGCGACCCGGATTCCCCGCGCTTGCGCTTGGGGCTTCTTGGCGGACATGGCGGCGCGCGGCCGCCGGACGGCCGCCGCGGGGCGTTTCTCCGTTTTCACCTTCTCAGGCGGCCGCGGCACGTGCTAGCCTCCCTTCCGCACCACGGCCCCGGCACACTCAGTCACACGGCACGGAAAGCGGACCCTCCATGAATGTTATCAAGGGATTCTTGTCGCTGCTCGGACGCCTGATGATCGCGGCGATCTTCCTGATGAGTGCAGTGGGCGGCAAAATCATGAACTTTAGCGGCACCGTGGAAAAGATGACGGCCGAGGGCGTACCCTCTCCAACGATCCTGCTCGGGGGCGCGATTGCCTTTCTAATCCTCGGGAGCCTTTCGATCGTGCTGGGCTACAAGGGCCGAGTGGGGGCGCTCTTACTGCTGATCTTCCTCGGCGCCGCGACCTACTACTTCCACGACTTCTGGAAACTCCCGGCCGACGCTGACCCGGCGGCAAAGCAGGGCGAAGTTATCGCCTTCATGAAAAATATGGCCCTCATGGGAACGATGGTCTTCCTATTCGCCAACGGCACCGGCCCCTGGAGCCTCGACAACCGCGGGCAGGCGGCAGAGTCGCCGGCCGACGAGGCGTGATGCCCCACTACCGTGCGCTTCAGCCCCCGGCCGCCAGCAGCATCGTGGCGGCGTGGATGTCGACGATCGACTCGATGTCTTCGCAGTAGCCGCCACCGCAGACGATCGCGAGCGGCACCCCGGCATCACCGGCCGCCTTCATCACCATGCGGTCGCGTTCGAGCAGGCCCGCCTTGCTGAGCGATAGCCTTCCGAGCCGGTCGCCCTCATAGGGATCGGCACCGGCAATAAAGAGCACGAGCCCGGGCCGCGACCGCGCAAACGACTCCGTGAGGGCACGGGCGAGCGCCTCCAGATAGTCCGCGTCGCCGGTGCCGTCGTCGAGTGGCACGTCGAGTGAACTGGGGAACTTGCGGAGCGGAAAGTTCCGTGCGCCATGGATCGACATCGTGAACACGCTGGCGTCGCGGGTGAAGATCTCCGCCGTGCCGTTGCCCTGGTGCACGTCGCAATCGAGGATCAGCACCCGCTGCACCAGTCCGCGGGCCTGCATCTCCCGCGCAGCTACCGCCGTGTCGTTGAACACGCAGAAGCCCTCCCCCCAGTCGGTGCCCGCGTGGTGCGTGCCGCCGGCGAGGCTCGCGGCGACGCCATCCTCGATCGCCGCCGCGGCGGCATCGACGGCCGCGCCCGTGCTCCGCAGCGACCGCTCCACGAGGCCCGGGCTCCATGGAAAGCCGATCCGGCGGACCTCCTCGGGCGAGAGCGTTCCCGACAACACGCGACCGACGTAGCCGCGATCATGCACCCGCAGCAGTTCGTCGTCGGTGGCCGCATGCGGTTCGATGAACTGAAAGTCGGCCCCCGCAGCGGCATGGGCCTCGAGCCGCCGCCGCAGCCGGCCATACTTCGACGCCGGAAATCGATGCCCCTCGGGAAGCGGCAGTGGATGGCGATCGGAGGGAAACAGTCGCATAGCATTGCGAGCGCCCGGGGCCGCTCAGGCCGTCCGCCGGATCGTCGCGAACCAGGCCTGCGCACCCCCTGGGCTGAACTGGGCTCCGGGAATCCCCGGCACGACCTCGAATCGCGACGGCTCGATCGACTCCACCTCCCAGTCGTCAGAGAATGCCTCCCGCAACTCCCGCTCGCTGACCCGTCTGGGGCCGTGATCGCCCGGCTCGGTGTCGGCAAAGCAGAGCACAAATAACCTCGCGCCAGGCTCGAGCAGCGTGCGAAGGGCCGCGACGTAGGCCCGCCGTCCCGACTCGTCGAACACATGAAACAGTCCGCAGTCGGTGACGGCGTCGAACCGCTCAGGGATCTCGCCGATGGCGAGCGCGTCCATCTGGAGAAACGTGGCCGCCACGCCGCGGTCAGCCGCCTTCCTCCGAGCGGCCTCGAGCGGCGCCGGGAGAAAGTCGACGCCCGTCACGGTCCGACCGTGCTCGGCAAGCCAGATCGCCAGGTCGCCCGTGCCGCAGCCGCTGTCGAGCACGCGTCCTCCGATCGCACCTGCCGCCTCGACAAACGCCCGCTGCGGCCGGCCGATGTCCCACGGCGCCTTCGACTCGGCATAGGCGGCGGCGAAGCGCTGGGCGGAGGGTAGAGCCTCGTGGGTCACGGCGACGATCTCTTTCTGGCGGGCTTCTTCTGCGGGGTCGGCCCCTTCCTCGACTTCGCCGCACCGTCGCCGCGGCCGTCGATGAGCACGTCGATCGAGCCGGATTCGACGCGATAGAGCCAGCCGTGGATCCGCGGGAGCGATCCCTTCGCGTGCATGTTGCGGATCAACGCGAGGTTTTTGAGATGCTTGATTTGGAGCTTCACGTTTTCCTCGGTGAGCACCGCTAGCTTCTCATCGCGGGAGAGCTTCCGCTCCTTCGCGATGCGGTTGGCGGCCTCCTTCGCTCCGGTGGCGATGCATAGCCAGTCGGCGATGTAGTTTTCATGCACGCCATCCTCGATCGCGGCGATCCCGCCGCAGCGAGTGTGGCCGCAGACGATGATGTCACGGATTTTCAGATGCACCACGCCATATTCGAGGATGGCCGAGATGTTGACGTCATTAAAGGCGACGATGTTGGCCACGTTGCGGTGCACGAACATCGTTCCGGGCTTGGAGCCGGTCATCTGGTGCTCGCTCACGCGGGAATCGGAGCAGCCGATCCAGAGCACCTTGGGCGTCTGCTTGGCCGCGATCGTCTGGTAATACTCCTCGTTCGGCAGGAACTCCCCGGCTACGAACTTCGCGTTTCCTTCCAGCAGATCATCGATCATGACGCTTTGGCTCCGAATCGAAGAATGACGGCTAAATCATCATTGAGGCTACCGCGCGGGCCGCAGCGGAGGCCACAACCATCGTCCTGTGGGGCTTTTGGCCTTGCATCCCCCCGGTTGCAGCGCGAAAGTGCTCCGACCGCGGGACCACGACCGGCCCGCATGGAGCATTTCAATGATCGCTGAAACGCTGTTTGGCAACTGGCAGGCGATGCTGACCGCGCTGGTCGTCATCGTCACGCTCGCTGCGCTATTGTTTGTGCAGCGGGCCCCCGACATGGTCATGATCGGTGGCGTCGTGCTGCTCTTTGCAGCCGGGGTGATCACCCCCGACGAGGCGCTCAAGGGGATGAGCAACGAGGGCATGATCACCGTTGCTGCGCTGTTTGTGGTGGCGGCGGCGATCGAACGGACCGGAGCATTGGCCGCGCTGGTGGAACGGGCCCTAGGCCGGCCCACGTCGCTGGCCTCGGCCCAACTGCGGACGATGATCGCACCCGGCGTGCTCTCCGCCTTCGTCAACAACACTCCGGTCGTCGCCCTGATGGTGCCGGCCATTCGCGACTGGGCCAAGAAGCGGAGGCTCAGTGTCTCCAAACTCCTCATGCCGATGAACGCCGCGGTCGTCCTCGGCGGCCTCTGCACCCTGATCGGCACCAGCACCAACATCGTGGTCAGCGGCCTCGTCTCGGGGAAGCGCGGCCAGCCGCTAGGCATGTTTGACATCACATGGCTGGGCGTGCCGCTTTTTGCCTGTGGCCTGATCTATCTCGTGACAGCCAGCAAGTTTCTGCTCAAGGATCGCCGCCCGCCGATGAGCACCAGCGACGATCCCCGGAAATACTCGCTCGAGATGCTCGTTGAGCAGGGCAGTCCGCTCGTCGGTCGCACGATCGAGGCGGCCGGCCTGCGGCACCTCGACGGCCTGTTCCTGATGGAGATCGACCGCAATGGCCACGTGATCGCCGCGGTGGCGCCGACTGAGCGACTGGAGGCCGGCGACCGGCTCGTGTTTGTCGGCGTGATCGACTCGGTGGTCGAACTCCAGAAGATTCGCGGCCTCCGCCCGGCCACCGACCAGGTCTTCAAGCTCAACGACCCACGGAGCGAGCGCGTGCTCGTCGAGGCCGTCGTCTCTCCGTCGTGTCCGCTGGTGGGCCGCACGATCCGCGACGGTAACTTCCGCTCCACGTACGGGGCCGTGGTGATCGCCGC
The DNA here is from genome assembly GCA_040877375.1 of Pirellulales bacterium. Lineage (GTDB taxonomy): Bacteria > Planctomycetota > Planctomycetia > Pirellulales > UBA1268 > QWPN01. Next base: position 12,046 of record JBBDNW010000081.1, read on the forward strand.
GGCACGCGACGGCGAGCGGCTCGAGATGAAGATCGGCGACATCGAACTGCAGCCGGGCGACACGCTCCTGCTCGAGGCCAGCCCAGAGTTTCTCGACCGGCAGCGGTCGAACCGCCACTTCTACCTCGTCAGCGAGGTCAGCGGCTCGACGCCCCCCCGGCACGACAAGTCGTGGATCGCCTGCACGGTGCTGGCGGCCATGGTGCTGGCAGCGGCGCTGGAGCTTGTGCCGATGGTGGCGGCGGCACTCGTCGCGGCCTGCGCCGTCGTGGCACTGCGCTGCATCTCGTCGACCGAGGCCCGCCGGTCGATCGAGTGGGAATCATTGCTGCTCATCGCCGCGAGCTTCGGGATCGCTCGGGCCATGGAAAAGACGGGCCTCGCCGAGGCGATCGCCCGCTCGACGATCGACGCCGCCGGCGACCATCCGCATGTCGTGCTCGCAGCGATCTATCTGGTGACGATGCTGTTTACCGAACTCATGAGCAACAACGCCGCCGCCGTCCTGACCTTCCCGATCGCCTGGCAGACCGCAGCCGACCTGGGGGTGAACCCCATGCCCTTCGTGATGGCGATCACGGTGGCCGCGAGCTGCGGCTTCGCCACGCCCATGGGCTACCAGACCAACCTCATGATCTACGGCCCCGGCGGCTACAAGTTTAGCGATTACCTGCGGTTTGGCGGCCCGCTCAACCTCATCGTGATGGTGATCACCATCGCTCTTGCCCCGCTCATCTGGCCGTTTTGAGCAGAGATCCGTGCCTTTCCAACCGCCCCTCCCCGGCATACGCTAGGGTTTTGCGGCGCAGTTGAATCCGGACGCGCGGACGGCATGAGCGACATCCTCTTCCAATATCACCGCGTCAATCCCACGACGTGGTTCTATTTTGCCTCGCTCCTCTCCGTCGCGCTGTTCTTCAAGTTCAACCGTCTGTGGAGCATCCGCAACGTCGACCTGCTCGGGCTCGTGCTCATGGCACCGGGCATCCTCGCGGTCGAGTATGGCGGCTACAAGGCGAACGTGCCCGACCAGCAGCTCGGCTACGTCTGGATCTTCGTCGTCTCGGCCTGGTTTCTCGTGCGCATGCTCTGCGACTCGATGATGGTCCGCCGGCCGATGCTGGAACCAAACCTCACCACGGGCGGACTCGTCTTCCTGGGCATGTCGCTGCTCGTCTTCCTGTTGGCCAACGTGATCACCACGCGGCCCCAGCGGGACGACATGGCGGGGGCCGCTGGCGCTACCCGGCTCGAAGCCCGCGACGCCAACGTCGACGCCGACCAGTTGGCTCGGCTGGGGCCGGGCTATCCCCTGCTCTTCCTGCTGCCGCAGATCTCGACACAGCGGATGTTCTTCGCGCCTGACGCGGCCGACGAGCCGCCGGAGTCGGGCGACTCGAACCGGCGGATCGTGCACGAGACAACCGCCCGCATCATGGCGATCGTCTCCCAGCTGGCGATCGTGATCGGCATGGTCGTGATCGGCTGGCGGCACTTCGAAAACACACGACTCGGCATTGCCGCAGCCGTGTTCTACCTCCTGCTTCCCTACACCGCCACGATGACCGGGCGGGTGGACCACGTGCTCCCCGGAGCCCTGATGCTCTGGGCGATCGCGGCCTACCGCAGGCCGTGCATCGCCGGCGGGCTCATCGGCCTGGCGATGGGCACAATCTACTATCCCGTCTTCCTGCTGCCGCTGTGGTGCAGTTTCTACTGGGAACGTGGTGTCCGCAGGTTCGCGCTCGGCGTGGCGACGGCGCTCATGTCGCTCGTCGTGGCACTCTGGTTCACGTCGCCCGACGCGGCCGTGTTTCTCGGTCAACTGCGGCAGATGTTCGGCTGGATCTTCCCCAACGAGGTCTCGCTCGAAGGCTTCTGGGCCCTGCCCATGCAAGACGCCGTCTTCCGGCTTCCCGTGCTCGCGGCCTTCGTGGCGATGATATCCACGCTCGCGATCTGGCCGGCCCCCAAGAACCTTGGCACGCTGATGAGTTGCACCGCCGCGGTGCTCCTCGGCAGCCAGTTCTGGAAGGCCCACAACGGCGGGCTCTTCATGGCCTGGTATCTGCCGGTGTTGCTGCTCGTGGTCTTCCGGCCTAACCTCGAAAACCGGGTGGCGATGCTGATGCTCACGCCCGAGTGGTTTCCTCGCCGCCGCGCTGCGTAAAACGAGTTCAGCCGCGGCGGGGATCGAAGCCGAGTGGTGGGGCCTGCCGGTTGGCGAGCCAGGCCCGCCAGGCCTGCGCGTCCCATTCGAAGTTGGCGCCGGTGAGCGCGACAAGGGCCTCGAGCACGCGGTCGTTCCGCACGGCTGTCTTGATCCGCTTCGAGCCACTCCCCATCGAGAGCCCGCCGCCTCCGGGCGTGAAGGTGGCGCTCGTCGAGCCCTCGGGCGTGCCATCGCCAGTCACTACGATGTGCTGCGTTTGGAGGGCGTCGATCAGCGGGCCCACCGCCGATGGCACTCCCAGCCGGCCCAGTGCCTCTGCCGCACGGTTGATCTGGGCGTTGTCGCCGCTCCTGAGCGCGGCGACGAGTGTCGATACGGCGAGATGCGGGCCGATCACGCCAAGCCGCTCCACCGCGGCGATCCTGGTTTCGGGATCACCGTGATCCAGGGCTGTTGCCACCAGCACGCCGACGGCGTCGGGTGAGCGAATCCGCGAGAGCGCCTCGACATACCAGCCGCGGACGCGGAACACCGGCTCCTTCGGAAGGGCCGTCGCGAGTGAGGGCACGGCGGCTGGGTCGGAGATCCCGCGAATCTCCTCGGCCGCCCGCTCGGACTGGCTGGCCTGGTCGATCTGCCGCCGCAGCCGCTCCAGTTTCAGACTCCACTCCTTCTGCGCGAGGTGGGACTTCTCACCGCGCTCAATGAGTTCGATTTCCTGCACGGTCCGCCAGTTGCCGCGATAGCGGATAAAGCCCCGTTCGGCCATCAGCTGCTGCTGCGATGGCTCGAGCGACTCCGCGGCGGCCAAGGTCACAGACTGGATCACAGCCTGGATCACAACCAGCATCACGGCGAGGGCCGTAAGCGAGCGGTGGCGTCGGTGGTGAGTGGCCAGGGCAAACATGACAGTCATCTCGGCAGCGACATGCCCGCCGCTTGATCGCGGCCCTTCAAAGCGGCCGGGCCGCATCCTGAATGATACCGACATAGGCCGTCATCATGCGGATCACCAGCATCGCCACCAGGCCGGCAACGGCCGCCCAGACCGCGAATCCAACGCCTTTGACCGCGGCGGCGAAGCCCCGCCGGGCGGCCTCATCAAGTTGGCCGGCGACACGGTCGAGGGCCTCGGCCGTCGTGCCGGTGAGTTCGCCGACCGACACCGCCTCCACGACCTCGCCGGGGAGCGACCCGCAGGCTGCGAGGGCCGCCGCGAGGTCGTCGCCGCGACGCAGCCGCGCCTCGATCACTGCAGGATCTATCGCGAGCCCAGGAGCGGCCGCCGACGCCAGCGACACCATTTCCCCGGCAGACACCCCCGCATGGGCGGCGAGCGATGCAGCGCGGCTCCACGCCGCCGCCTCCAGCGCCTTGATCGCGCCGCCGACAACAGGCAGCCGCCCGCCGATCGTCCGCGCCCAGCCACGGTCGCGCCAGCTCCGTGCGATGACAGGCGCAAGGCATGCGGCCACGCCGCCGGCGGCGGCGAGGCAGAGGAGATAGACGGTGAGCCCAGGCTTGCCGGTGAGCCCGAGTCCGAGAAAGTCGAGCGGCTCGCCATCGAGAGAGCGGGCCATGCCCGACACGAGAATCAACACGCCCACGGTCGCCGCAGCCACCGTCAGCTGGATCGCCGGGCCGACGAGTTCTCCGCGGAGCGTTCGCCGCGCTCGCAGCGACTCCTCGACGGCGCGGGCCGTATCGCGGAGCACCTCGGCCAGCCGGCCCGTGCGGTCGCCGACGCGAATCATCCCGCAGACCACCGCCGGAAAGGCGTCGCCGGCATCGACCATAGCCTCGGCGAGCTCACGGCCACCACGCAGCCCGGCTGCCACGTGCTGCATCGCCGCCCGACACCGGGAAGGCACCCGGGAACTCTCCGATTCCCAGGCTCGACGGAGGTCGATGCCCGCCGACACGGCGACCGCCAGCCGCCCAAGCATGGGGGAGAGAACCGCGTCTGGCATCCGTCGGTGCCCGGCCATCGCTCCACCACGAGGCTCATCCGCGGCCGTTCCGCCCGCAGCGAACGCGGTTCTAACACACGCCCGGATCATCTGGTAAAAACGCGAGCATCATCTCCTCACGCCACCTGCACCGCCCCATGAAAGCCCACTGGCCCGCCGTCGCGATCGTGGGCGTGGGCATGATCGGGGGTTCGATCGGCAAGGCCCTCAAGAGCCGTCGACTGGCCACGCGGATCATCGGCATCGGCCGGTCGGCTTCGTCGCTCGCGGCCGCGAAGAAAGAGGGCGCTGTCACCGAGACGTCGCTCGACATCGGCGCAGTCGCTGCCGCTGATGTCGTCGTGGTCGCGGCGGGCGTGGGGGCGATTCCTGACCTGCTCGAACGAATCGATGCGGTCGTGAAGCCCGGCACGCTGATCACCGACGCGGGCAGCACGAAGGCGTCGATCGTCGCCGGCTGGGAGAAGAAGCGTCGCAGCCGCCGCGGGCGGTTCGTCGGGAGCCATCCGATCGCCGGCAGCCACCGCCGCGGCTCGGTAGCCGCCGATGCCGAACTCTTTGCGGGCCGAGTCACCGTCGTCACGCCCGTCGCCGCGACGCCCGAGAGCGACGCCGAAGAGATCGGCGGCTTCTGGTCGGCGCTCGGTTCGACTGTCTTTATGATGACGCCCCGCGAGCACGATCGAATCCTCGCAGCCACCAGCCATGCGCCCCACATGGTGGCGGCAGCGGTGGCGAGCGCGACGCCCCCGTCCAGCCGCGACTTCACGGCGGGGGGATGGCGCGACACCACGCGGATCGCGGCCGGCGACCCGGAACTCTGGGCCGACATCCTGCTCGACAATGCGGGCGAACTGGCCACCGTCATGAAGCGGTTTGCCGGCGTGATCGAGAAAATGCTGACCGCGATCGAGTCAGGCGACCGCCGCCGGCTCGTCGCCCTGCTCGAGCGTGCCAAGGAACAACGCGATGCTGTGGGAAGTTGACGTCAGCCTCACCGACGCCGCCGCCGACCACGCGGCTCGGGAGGTGGTCGCCGGGGCCAGCGGGCTGGGCATCGCCGGCTGCACGCGGGCCCGTACCGCCGCGGGCTGGCTGATCGAGGGTGATCTTTCCCGCACCGACGTTGACCGGATCGCGGCCACGCTCTTGGCCGATCCGGTCACCGAGTCGTTCGTCATCGACGAGGTCGGCGCGCCGCATCTATCGAGCGGTGCCGACGGCCTGCCGACCGTGGTGCACGTGCTGCCGCGGGCGGGCGTCACTGACCCCGCCGGCCTCACCGCCCAAGAGGCCCTCGCGCTCCTGGGCCACCCGGGCGTGATCGTCCGCAGCCTGCGGAAGTTCTGGCTGCCGAAACTGGCCGCCGCTGACGTCGAGCGACTGGCTGGAAAACTGCTGGCCAACGATGCGATCCAAGACATCGTCGTCGGTCCGCTTACGATCACGTCGCTCGCGGGGGGCCGCTCCTGGGTATTCACTCAGGAAACGATCCGCCTCGCCGGCCTCGACGACGCGGCTCTCGAACGGCTCAGCCGCAACCGCTGCCTCGCCCTCACCGTCCGCGAACTCCACGCCGTCCGCGACCACTTCGCGACGCAGGGCCGCGACCCGGTTGAGATCGAACTCGAGACCATCGCCCAAACTTGGAGCGAGCACTGCTGCCACAAGACGCTCTCGAGCGCCGTCGACCATGTCGGGCCGGCGGGCGAGGCCACCTACGACAACCTTCTGAAAGAGACCGTCTTCGCCGCGACGCAGAAGATTCGCGAGACGCTCGGGCAGCGGGACTGGTGCGTGAGCGTGTTTCGCGACAACTCGGGCGTGGTGCGGTTTGACGGCGACCACGACATCTGCATCAAGGTCGAGACGCACAACCATCCCTCGGCGATCGAGCCCTATGGTGGCGCGGCCACTGGCCTCGGCGGCGTGATCCGCGACGTGCTCGGCACGGGCCTGGGGGCCAAGCCGATCGCCAACCTCGACGTGTTCTGCGTCGCGCCTTCCGACACGCCTGCGGACGGGATCCCCCCCGGCGTGATCCATCCGCGGCGGCTGCTGGCTGGCGTCGTGGCGGGTGTTCGCGACTACGGCAACCGCATGGGGATTCCCACGATCGCAGGCGCCGTCGCCTTCGATCCGGGCTACATCGGCAACCCGCTCGTGTTCTGTGGCACCGTCGGCATCATGCCCCGGGGCAACGCCAACGCCGCGGTGGAGCCGGGCGACCTCGTCGTCGTCGCCGGCGGCCGCACGGGCCGCGATGGCATCCACGGCGCCACCTTCTCGAGCATCGAACTATCGAGCGAGAGCGAGACCAAGAGCGGCGGCGCGGTGCAGATCGGCCACGCCATCAATGAGAAAGTGCTCACCGATTTTGTGCTCGAGGCCTCGCGGCAGCGGCTCTTCCATGCGATCACCGACTGCGGTGCCGGCGGGCTTTCGAGTGCCGTCGGCGAGATGGGCATTACGCTCGGCGCGGATGTCGATCTCGACCGCGTGCCACTCAAATACGAGGGCCTCTCGGCCACCGAGGCCTGGATCTCGGAGGCACAGGAGCGGATGGTGCTCGCCGTCGGCCCGGCCGACTGGGAAAAGCTCGCGAAGGTCGCCGCCGACGAGGGCGTGGAGGCCACGGCGATCGGCACATTCACCGGCTCGGGTCGCATCGTGCTCCGCTGGCAGGGCCGCGTGGCGGGCGAACTCGACTGCCACTTCCTGCACGAGGGGCGGCCGAAGCAGCGGCTGAAGTCGCGGCATGTTCCCGCGGCGGCGACCCCGGCGGCGTGGCACGGCGACAGGTCGCTGGCGGCCTGCCTGCTCGACGTCCTCGCGCTGCCCGACGTGGCGAGCAAAGAGTGGATCATCCGGCAGTACGACCACGAGGTGCAAGGCTGCTCCGTGATCAAGCCGCTCTTGGGCCCCGGCGCCGGGCCGGCGGACGGCACGGTGATCCGCGGGTCGCTGGGCCGCGACCGCGGCATCGTGCTGGGCGTGGGCCTCAGGCACCGGCTCGGCCGGCTCGATCCGTATCAGATGGCGGCGGGGGGCATCGTCGAGGCGATCGCCAATGTGGTGGCCGCCGGCGCCGATCCGGACCGCATCGCCCTACTCGACAACTTCTGCTGGGGTGACACGCGGCGGGAGGATTCGCTGGGCACGCTGGTCGAGGCCTGCCGCGCCTGTCACGACGTCGCGATTGCCTTCGCCGCGCCCTTTGTGAGTGGCAAGGACAGCCTCAACAACGTCTTCGCCTGGACCGACACCGACGGCACGGCCCGCGAGATCTCGATTCCCCCTACTCTCCTGGCCACGGCGATGGGGCAGGTCGATGATGTCCGCCGGGCGCTCTCGCCCGACCTCAAGGCGGTCGGCAACCGGCTGGCGGTCGTGGGTGTGTCCCTGGCCGACATGGCCGGCAGCCAGTTGGAACTCGCCGGCCGAGTGAGCGGCGGCGCGGTGCCGACGGTCGATGTGACTGCCTGCCGTGCGGCCTGCCGGGCCGTGGCGGCCGCCCATCGCGCGGGCCTCGTCGCGTCGTGCCACGACCTCTCCGACGGCGGCCTCGTCGCAGCCGTCGCCGAGATGGCGATCGCCGGCGCGGTCGGCGCACGGGTCGAACTCACGCGGGTGCCCTGCGACCCTGCCTCCGCGGCGCCCGATCTGGCGATCGCGTTTGGCGAAACTCCGGGCCGGTTTGTCTGTGAGGTGCAGCCCGACCACGAGGCGGCGTTTGCGAAGCAACTGGCAGGAGTGCCCTGGGCGTGGATCGGCAACGTCACTGCGGAAGCCGTCTTCGAGATCGTGGCGACCGACGGCACCGTAGAACGCGTCGGCGTGAATGAACTCTCGCGTGCGTGGCGGGGGGAGGCCGTCTGACATGCTCTCACCCCGCGCCCTGATCCTGCGTGCCCCCGGCACCAACTGCGACCACGAGACGGCGCATGCCTTCGAGCGTGCCGGCGGCATCGCCCGCCGCGTGCATGTGCGGGCGCTCGCGGAGCGGCCGGCGGTCGCCGACGACTGCCAGATCCTCTGTATCCCCGGCGGCTTCTCCTACGGCGACGACATTGCCAGCGGCCGCATCTTCGCGCTGGAGCTCAAGACGCGGCTGGCCGATGCGCTCGTGCGGTTCCGCGACCGCGGCGGCCTCGTGCTCGGGATCTGCAACGGTTTTCAAGTGCTCCTCCAGACGGGCCTCTTGCTCATCGATCCCGCCAGCGGCAGCCCGCAGGCGTCGCTCGCCCACAACACATCGGGCCGCTTCGTCGATCGCTGGGTGCGGCTGAACTGCACTCCCGGGCCGTGCGTCTTCCTCCGCGGCGTGGATCACCTCGAGTTGCCGGTGGCCCACGGCGAGGGCCGCTTCGTGCTCCGCGATCCGGCGCTCCTGGAGCCACTCCGCGCGGCCGGCCAGTTGCCGCTCACCTACGCTACCGACGATGCGGGCCGCTCGACCAATCCCAACGGCGCGGTCGGCGACGTGGCCGGTGCATGCGATCCCACGGGCCGCGTCTTCGGCATGATGCCGCATCCCGAACGGTTTATCGATGCCACGCAGCACCCCTCGTGGACTGGACGGCTCGACCCCGCCGCCCCCGGCGCCGGCCTCGCCCTCTTTGCCAACGCCGTCAAGGCGATGGCCTGACGGCAGGAAGCGTCACCGCGCCAGCGGTACGGCAACCAAACGGGGAGCCGGGATCGGGCAAAGCCGACGAGCGTTGAAGATTTCGCCCACCCCCGGGAACGCCCCACCGAACACGGCCAGCGCGAAATATTCCCGCGAAGGAGGCTTTGTCCGATCCTGGCAGCGCGGCGGACGTGGCGGGCGACCCCGGTAGTTTGGGCAAAGAGCCCCGGAGCAACGCGTCGTGCCTGTCCGCCTCAGCGGCTCGGAAGACCAGACCTCGATTGACCCCTCCCGTGACTTCCATTACCTACCCACCTTCCCATCACCCCGCGTCACCGCCTCGCGGCGGACCATCACACCATGCGGCCGACCCCGGCGAACGCCCCCTGGCTGCTGCCGATCCTGGCCAGTGCGGTCGCGGTGGCTGGCTGCCGCCTCCTCGGCTCAGGCGTGGTGGTCGACGACGTGGCGATTACCGAGGCTCCGGTCGCGGTGGATGCGCGGCAGAAACCGGCGGCGCGCACGATTCACCTCGAGGTGCTCTTCGTTCGCTGCAACGAACATGACGAGGCGCTGTGCGAGGAGATCTGGACCTTCGTCGATGAGCGGGCTCTCAGCGATTCAGCCTGCCGCGCGCTCAACGCCAACGGACTGCGAGCGGGCATCGTCACGGGCCATCTGCCGCCCCACCTCGGGGAGCGGTTCGCCGGCAATGAAGCAGCCGCGGCGGCCGCGGCCGACATCGCGGGGCTCGATGCGGCTCTGACTCGCAGACTCCTCCAGCTGCTCCCCGGCAAACGGAGCGAGATCGTCACGGCATCGCGGTTGCAGAGCGTCGTGCTCTTGGAACAGTGCGATGGCGAGGTGCGTGGCAGCACCTTCCATGACGCGACCGCAGAGCTGGCTGTCGAGGCCCGGCCAGCGGCAGATGGCCGGGTGCGGATCGAGGCAGTCCCCGAACTCAGATATGGACCAGTGGAGAAATCCTGGGTGGGCGAAGACGGCATGTTCCGTCTCGAGACAGGCCAGCGGCGGCACCGCATGGATCACGTCGGCATCGACGTCACGGTGCCCCAAGGGAGCATGCTCGTGATCGGCTGCGCCGGCGATGCGTCCGCCACTGTGGGCGACGTCCTGCTCCGCGAGCACGGCCGCGGTGATCGCTCGACGATGAGGCTGCTCGCGATCCGCCCGCTCGACCGCGCTGCCGACCCGCTGTTTGCCCCGGCCGATCCCAGGGGGGAATCTGCGGAACAGGCGGCGGCGCTCACGGCCCGCTAGAGCGCATCCGCCTTTGGTGGAGCGGCGAGCATGTCATCGCCGGTGAACCAATCCGGCATCAAATTGATGCTACCCGGATTCCCCGCGCTCGCGCTTGGGGCTTCCTGACGGGAGCAAGGGGGTCGGCGACACACGTAAGTTGGATGCGCTCTCACCGGCGTTCGCGGGCAGGCTGGAGAAACATTGCCGACGGAGCACGGTGCATAGTCTGGGAGATCCCGGGGCGTTGGCGGGCGAAGGACGGTTCGCCATTCGTGGGTGTCCGCCCGGCCGGGCTGCTGCCGATCTTGAAAGGGACGAGGTCTCCTCCGAGGTTTCAGCGACGTATGTCTGCCGCGACACCAAGCACGCCCATGCCCGTCCGCCACCGCCCGAAGTCGTACACCGTCTTCGCCGCCGCGTTCATCGCAGGAGCCGCCGCGGCGTTTGGCGTGAACCGGATCCTCGACGTCCATCTGGCTCAGCGGAAACCGCAGGTCGAATGTGAGCCGATTTTCGTCGTCTTGCGGTCACTTCCCCAGGGATCCCCCGTGACGGTGTGGGACGTGGCGTTGAAAGACTGGCCCAAGGCCATGCTGCCCGCGTCGGCGCTCCGCGCACGCGACTCGTTCGAGGGTTTCGTGCTGCGGCATGCGGTTCGCGAAGGGCAGCCGTTGCTATCAGTCCAACTCGTACACGGTTCCGCCCTGGGCGGAATGTCCCCGGCGATCGTGGCTGGCGAATCGTTTACTTCGCCAGTGCCGGCGGCCGCGGCCGTTGCCCCGTCGACTGCGGCGGAAAACGACCTCTGGACTCCGTCCGAGCCGATCGAGCCGCAGTCCATCGCTACCGATCCGCAGGTTGCGACCGCCCCATCGGTCGTCAGCCCGCCAGCGGCGACCACGACCGACATCGCGGCATCTGATGCCAGCCCCGTCGCCGCACCCGTTCGTGCCGAACCGACTCCTGCCGAGCCGTCGGTGAGCGAGTCGCAGGTCGCTCCACAGACTCCCGCCGCTGCAACTGCACCTGGGGTTGCGAGGGAAACTGTGGCCGTGCCGACTCGCGTAGCACCGTCACCCGAGGCCATCGATGTCTCGGCGAAGCGGCGGCCCACGCCCGTCACGGCGGGCACTGCCGAGATGACCGAAGCCGACGTGACGGACATCGCAACCATGCCGTCGGTGATGGCCCCCGCCGGAAAGGCCGGCGTCGCATCAGACCGCCCGACCACCGGCAACTCCACCCGTTATCTCGTCGTGCCGGAGCGGATCGCGCTGCAAGCCGACACCTCGTTCGCGACCCCGCGGCCGGAGCCGCCCGGACCTCCCTCCGTGGGCCGACCGACTTCAGACACCTCGAAGCCACCGCGAACCGGGCAGACCGCGGCCAACGCCGGAGGTTCGACCGGGCGGCGTAGTCCGCAGGCTCGCTCGCCGCAGCAGCAACCGCAGCAGCAGCAAAAACAGCAGCCGCAACTGCCCACTGTCGCCGCGCCGCAACGCACATGGAGCGACATGTTCCCGAACGTCGCCGCCGGTCTCGACGCGATGAGCAGTCCGTGGCAGAAGTCCCGCTCCGGCTCCAATCAACCGCAGACCGGCACGTCCCAACCGGCTCGTCGCTAGCGCATCCGACTTACATGGAACGCCGGCTCGGGGGCGGCAAAAGTCTCGTCACTCTGACGCCACGGCGACCACCTTGTAGCTGCCTCCCGACTCGGCAGCGAGGCGGGCCAAGCGCGGCGAGCGGCGACCGTCAGCGCTGCCAAACTGCACGACCATGCACCGCGCTCGGCCGAGCGACCGCGAGAGTTGGCGGAGCTCGTCCTCGGTCAGGTCATCACCCTCATCCGCATCGGTGAGCAGAAAAATCGCATCCGGCGCGAGCTTGAGCGCGGCGGCAACAGCCTCGTAATGCCGCGTGCCCCCTTCGGCGTTGACCGACTCCACGAATCGCCGCACCTCCCGCTTGGTGTCGTCGTCGGCGAAGACGGGCCTCCCTCGTTGCCCCGACGGCGTGAACATCGAGAGCCGATCGTTGTAGAAGATCACGTGAAACTGCCGTGAGTCACCGAGCGTGTCGATGCTCGCAAGCAGCTCCCGCCGGGCCTCGTTGAGCGGCCGGCCGTCGGGCTCGCCCATGCTCGCCGAATGATCGAAGACGTACACGAAGCGGTTGCCCGTGGCCTCCAGACCGAAGATGCCGGTGCGGCCCTGTCCTGGTGATGGTGGCTGGGCCGGGCAGCGGCCGGAGGCGGCATGTGTCAATGCTGCCACCATGATCGCAGCCACGAGCCGGCAGCGGCGTCGCCGGTTCATGGCTCGACCACGATCTTGCCGGCGAGGGCCCCAGTGCCCCGCAGTGTGGTGGCCTCCTGAACCGCAACAAACACCATCTCTGCAGGCCGTACCCCGGCCCGCCCCACGAGCCCGACGTGCGCCGTAATCGAGACGAGCGTTGCCGCCGCGGCGTCACGGTCTGACACGCCGTCGGGAGTCGGATACAGCCAGCGCTCGTCGATCGCAGCCAGTTCGGCGAACGTTCCCTGCCGGCCGAGCAGGCCTTGGTTGGATCCCCAGACCCGCATGCCGGGCCGCAACCGATCGACTCCCGCTCCTACGGCCACAACCTCGCCAGCCAGATCGCAGCCGACGACGAACGGCACGGGCAGTGGCACCGCCAGGTTGCCTGCTCTTATGTGTGTGTCGATCGGGTTGACCGCGTAAGCCCGCACCCGCACGAGGGCCTGCCGGGGCCCGGCAACAGGATCAAGCAGATCACCATGAGTAATGACCTCGGGCGGTCCCGTCTGCTCGATGAATGCCGCCTTCACGATCCGCTCCTCACGGACCGGCTTCGCGACGCCGCGAGCATGGCGGCACCGTAGCCGGCAACGGCGGCACCGACACCGGCCACAACCCACAGCACCCGGGAGATACCGAGTGCGGTCCTTGCAAACTGTCCGATGCGAATCTCGTCCTCGGTCGGTGGCCGCTGCACGCCTGACACAGCGATCGACTGCCAGGCAGTATGGACGTCGACGATGGGAGCGGCCCGGACGGCGACGCGGATCATGTCGTCGGTTGGCGGCTGGGGAAACATGCCGCCCCCGATACGTGCCACGCTCGCGGCGGCGACGGCGGCGACCAGCGCGATCGCCGCGCCGGCGAAGAGCAGGCCTCGCGACGCATCCCAGACGGAGTGGTGCCTGCCGCTGGTGGCGGCAGCAGCCTGATACTGGCCAAGGTCCCGGAGCCTAGGCACGTCGATACTCGCGCCGCACGCCGGGCACGCGATCCGTCCGCCCGCCTGTCCGGCGGTCACCGCGACGCGGGCCGAGCACGTGCAGGGGACCAGATAGCTTCGTTCGGCAATGACCATGGCAGCAGGTGTCGTACTCCGGCCGGACGTCGGCTCGGCCGCGCGGGTGCAGGTGGCGACGGCAGAGATTCTCCGGTCGGAATCTTTTACCATTCGGGCCCGTGAAAAAGTCGAAAAACCAGATTTCCAAGGAAAAAAAACTGGCCTCCAGGACCCCGCCACGGCATAATATTTCGTTCCCGGAAAACTTCGGTCGACGCCGATGGTTCCTTCCGTTTTTCTTGCCTCTCTTGCCCAGTATCCGACGAATCTTGTTGGCAGCCCGTTTTTGGAGGGGTTGCCGACGGGGAGTCACTTCACGAGGCACCCGTCTCTCCCGGCTTGGCGACCGCCTGCCCGGGAGCGATCGAAGCCTCTGGACTTGCCATCCCCTTGAATCACACTGACCGCTTTCCGAATGATGAACTGGTGCCGATGGCACCCCGCGGGCCGGCGGTTGCCGGCCATGGACTCGATCGAACGACTCGCGAAGGAGCTCCGCCTTGTACGACTCGCTATTGGATGAACTTGAGGACGACGTCGTTTCCATTCCCCAGGAGGTCGAAGAACTGACCGATAAGGTTGTCGACGCCGAAGAGGCCGACGCCGAACTTCTGGTCGATGAGGCAGATGTCGCCGGGCTCCCCGAAGGCGAAGTTGAAGCCGATGTCGAAATCGACTCCTCCGGAGAAGCGGAGGAATCGCTGATCGAGCAGGTGGAGAACTGGTCGGACGATCCCGTCCGCATGTATCTCACTCAGATGGGTGAAATCCCGCTGCTCACCCGGGCGCAGGAGATCTATCTCGCCAGACAGATCGAGACCACCCGGGCCCAGTTCCGCGCCAAACTCCTGGAGTGCGAGTACGTCTGTCAGCAGTCCTACCGAGTGCTTGTTCGCGTGCACAAGGGAGAGCTCCCCTTCGACCGCACGGTGCAGGTGTCGGTGACCGACCGGCTGGAGAAGGAACAAATCCTCGGCCGTCTGCCTCACAACTTGCGAACACTCGACGTGCTGCTCCTGCAGAACAAGGCTGACTACCGCATCGCGCTCTCCAAGAAGCACCGGATGGCGGAGCGTCGGCAGGCCTGGGCCAGGCTCGGCAAGCGACGCAGCCGCTGCGTGCGGCTGATCGAGGAACTCGGCCTGCGAACCCAGCGGATCGAGGCGATAATCCCGACGCTTGAGCGGTTCGTCGTCCGACTGAAAGAGCTCAAGAGCAAGATCGACTCCCACAAGAAGTCGAAGCAGCCTCCATCAAGCCGTCTGAAGCTCGTCGAGGAATATCGTCAGATCCTCAAGAGCTGCCATGAGACTCCGCGGAGCCTCAAGCGACGGGTCGACCAGATCCGCGTCATCTTCGCGAAGTATCAGCAGGCGAAGCGCGGTCTCTCGGAGGGCAACCTCCGGCTCGTGGTGTCGATCGCGAAGAAGTACCGCAACCGCGGCCTCTCCTTCCTCGATCTCATCCAAGAGGGCAATGCGGGTCTGATGCGGGCGGTCGACAAGTTCGAATACCGCCGCGGTTTTAAGTTTTGCACGTACGCCACCTGGTGGATCCGGCAGGCGATCACCCGTGCGGTGGCCGATCAGAGCCGCACGATCCGGATCCCGGTGCACATGGTGGAGACGATGAGCCGCGTGCGCAACGTCGCCCGCCAACTGCTCCAGGAATACGGCCGCGAGCCGACGATCGAGGAGATCGCCGCCCGGGCCGGCACGCCGGTCGACGAGACGCGTCGGGTGACGGCGATGAGCCGCTACCCGATCAGCCTCGACCGCCCGGTGGGCAACAGCGAAGACAGCCACTTCGGCGACCTGCTCCCCGACACCGGTGCCGAAAACCCGGCCGTCGGTGCCGCGCAGGAAATGCTCCGCAACCGGATCGCCAAGGTGCTCAAGAGCCTCTCCTACCGGGAGCGGGAGATCATCAAGCTCCGCTACGGTCTCGGCGACGGCTATAGCTACACGCTCGAGGAAGTGGGTCACATCTTCAAGGTGACCCGCGAGCGGATCCGGCAGATCGAGGCCAAGGCCGTCCGCAAGCTGCAGGCCCCGGCCCGCAGTGAGGAACTCTCGGGCTTCATCGACTGAATACACGCCCGCTGAATATACGCCCGCCGGGCCATCCATGGCCCCGGCGGGCTGATTCGGTGGCCCGCCTTCCGGGCGGGCAGCCTCTGC
>JBBDNW010000082.1:0-5118 GCA_040877375.1 Pirellulales bacterium
AGCGGGTTGGGGTGGCGGGCGTATTCCCCGCGCTTGCGCTTGGGGCTTCCTGTCGAAAGAGCGTATCGCTCACGCTCCCTGAGTTGCGAGCTTGAGCGCCACGCGGCACGCGTTCTCGAACGCCGTGAGGTCGAGCTTTTCGTTCGTCGTGTGGATCTCCATCTGGCCGCAGCCGAGCGTGACGGTGGGCACGCCGTTGGCGGCCATCCAGTTGGCGTCGAGCCCGCCATTGGAGATGTCGAGCCTCGGCGTGAGCCCGATGCCACGGACGGCCTCCCGGGCCGCGACCACGCAGGGCTCGTCGTCGGTGAGCCGAAAGGCCTCGTAGTCGAGGCGGCCGTCCACCGTGACCTTGCCTGTCTTGCCGTCGACGCTCCGCACCTTCTTGGCGGCGTCGGCAAAGGCCTTCTCGATTGCCTTGACGATCTTGCCGCGGAAGGCGGCATCGTGGCCGCGGGCCTCGGCGCGGAGCGTGGCCGAAGCGGCGACCACGTTCGTGGCCGAGCCGGCGTGGATCACTCCCACGTTGCTCGTGCCCCGCTTGCCATCCTTCTCGACCAGACCGTGCCAGCCGTTCTCCACCAGCGACGCGATTGCCAGCGACGCGATCGCGATCGCCGACACACCCTTCTCGGGAGCGACACCCGCATGGCTCGGGATGCCCTCGATCGAGATGTCGAGCCGGTAGCCGCCCGTCGCCCCGACCGTGATCTTCTCGACGCCGCCGCCGTCGAAGTTGAAGGCGAGCTTCGGCCGGCCGAGGTCGGCTGCCTTCACGAACCGGGCTCCGTAGAGGCCGATCTCCTCCTGGATCCCAAACAGGAGCGTGAGCGGCGGATGCGGCAGCTTCGACTTCAGAATTTGCACCGCCGTCGCGAGCACCACCGCCACGCCGGCGCGATCGTCGCCGCCCAGACCGGTCTTGGGGTCGGCGCTCTTCACGAACTTCCCCGCGACCACCGGCTTCGCCCCGAGGCAGACGGGCACGGTGTCCATGTGAGCCATGAGCAGCCGCCGCGGGCCGGGCAGCGTGCCGGGTAACTGCACGATCAGGTTGCCGACGTTGCCCTTCACGGGGGTCTTCGTATGCGCGGAGTCAAACGCGATCGCCGACGTCGGACAGCCCGCCTCGCGGAGCCACTTCACCACCCGGTCGGCAACCGCCTTCTCGTCGCCCGACAAGCCGGGGATCGCGAGTAGATCAAGGACGATCTTCCGGGCCGTGGCGAGGTCGGCGGCGGGGAGGCGTACACTGCCTGTCGTAGCAGAGGCCGCCTTGGAGGATGACGTGACTGTTGAGGACCGGGCGGAAGTGACGCGGGGCATGTGGGCCTTTCTGCGGAGACGCGATGATGCCGCACACGACGGCCGTGCGGACACGGAAGTCTACGGGGGGCAGGGCGAACGTTCCATGCCGCGGGCCGCGCACGACGAACTGCCGATTCGCCTCGACGGCGTCGTCAAGCGTTACGGCGGGCGGACGGTGCTCGAGGGCGTGACCTGCGACGTGCATCCGGGAATCACGGGGCTCGTCGGGCCCAATGGCGCGGGCAAGAGCACGCTCGTCCGCGCGATTCTCGGCCTCGTGCGGCTGGCCGCGGGGAATGTCCGCGTGTTCGGCATCGATCCGGCACGGCGACCGAGGCTCGTGCGGCAGGCGGTGGGCGTGGTGCCCGAGGACGAGTGCACCGTGCCCGGACTCGCCGCGGTGGAGATGGTGCGGTATGCCGCGCGACTCTCCGGACTCCCCAGCACCGAGGCGCTCCGCCGCGCCCACGAGGTGCTGGATTGGTGCGACGCCGGTCAGGAACGGTACCGCACGGTCGAGACGCTCTCGGTCGGCATGCGGCAGAAGGTGGCGTTTGCCGCCGCCATCGTTCACGATCCGCAGATGGTGATTCTCGACGAGCCCACCAACGGCCTCGATCCAATCGAGCGCCGGGCCATGCTCGGCCGACTCACGACGCTCGCCCGCGAGCACGGCAAGACGATCCTCGTCTCGACGCACGTCCTCCCCGATGTGCAGGCGATCTGCGACCGCGTGATCGTGCTCGCCGCCGGGCGGGTGCGGCTCGAGGGCTCGCTCCAGGAGCTGACGCGGCCGGTCTCGCCACAACTGCGGCTCGAGGCGACAGGTCCGCTCGACGCCTGCGCGGCACTGCTGCGGGGCCGGGGCATCGCGGCCACGCGGGCCGATGCCACAACGCTGCTTGTGTCGGCGGAGGAAGGTCGCGGGCTCGACGATGTCTGGACGGCAGTGCGGGAATCGGGCGTCATAGTGCGGGCGCTGGAACCGGCGCGGCGGCGATTCGAGGATGTGTTTCTGCAGGCGATCGCGTGGCCAGAGGAGGGCGAGCATGCCGCTTCATGACGTCGGCTATCGCCCGTGGTCGGGGCGACGCGCGGGACCAGGGGCCGCCAGCGGCGTGATCGCCGCCACAGGCATCCGCCTCGCGTGGACGAGCCGCTGGCTGCGGCGGGCGGTGTTCTTCGCCTGGAGTCCCGCGATTCTCTTTGCGGGCAGTTTCTTCGCCTTCGAGCAGTCGATCGAGGAGGGGCGGTTTGCCTCGCTCAAGGAACGGGCCCAAATGGGCCGTAATCTCGACGGCGTCGGCATGCTCGGCGCAGTGCTCGCCGATACGCTCGGCCGCACGGCGAACGAGCGGCATGTCAGCGACGCGGACGACATCGTCCGCACCCGCAAGCTCGTCTGGTCGCGGCTCCTCCTCGCCTTCATGCGGGCGCCGCAGGCCGTGCTCCTCGCCGTGGTCGTGGGGCTCGTGGCGCCGTCATTGATTTCGCGCGACCTCCGCGCGCGGGCGTGGCTCGTCTACTTCACGCGGCCTGTCGGACGATTCGAATACATCCTTGGCAAGATCGCGATCCTGTCCACGATCGTCGCGGCCATCACCGTGCTGCCGGCCGTGGCTCTCTGGCTGGCCGGCGTGCTCGTCAGCCCGAGCATCCGGGTCGCGCTCGAGACATGCGACCTGCCGCTGCGGATCGTGGCCGCCAGCGCCTCACTCGCGATCCCCACGGTGCTGCTCGCCCTCGCCTACTCCTCGCTGACCACCGAGAGCCGAATCGCCAGTTTCGCCTGGTTCGCCACCTGGGCGGCCTGCTCTATCGCGCATGCCTCGCTCACAACGGCCGATCTCGTGGCGGCCGCAGAGGCCCCTGCCGCCACCGCGTGGGAGACCGGCGACGACGCGCGAGAGACGACTGAAGACGAGCGGCCACCGCCGCGGCGTGCGAACTGGATCGCCCGGGCCGCCGGCCTCGACGACACGATCGATCGCTGGGCATGGCTCTCGCCCTATCACGCTGTCGGCGTGGTCCAGGCCTGGATCTTCGGCGTGGAGACGCGACCCCGGGCGGTCTTGCCCTCCGTGGTCTCCCTGACGGTGGTCTCCATTCTGTCGGCCGTCGTGCTCGCGCGACGGGTCGCGCTGCCGACGAGGGCCTGACGCCATGATCGCGATCTATAACTTGACGAAGCTCTACGGGTCGGTGATCGGCGTCAACGACATTACAGTCGACCTGGGGGCAGGCGCGCACGGCTTGCTCGGCCCCAACGGTGCGGGCAAGACGACGTTTCTCGGTCTTGTCACGGGGCAGCTGCGGCCCACGATGGGCCGCGTGCTCGTGTTTGGCGAGCCTCCCTTCGGCAACCCGCGGGTGCTGCGGCGGATCGGCTATTGCCCCGCGGCAGATCTCGGGCTCGGCGGCACGACGCCGCGTGAGTGGGTGCGATATCTCGTGCAACTCTCGGGCTTTAGCGCTGCCGAGGCTGCGGCCCGCGCCGACCGCACACTCGAGCAGGTCGGCCTCGCCGCGGCGTCGCACCGGCCGCTTGCAACGCTCTCCAAGGGGATGCGGCAGCGGGCGAAGCTTGCCGGTGCGATCGCGCACGACCCCGACCTGCTCGTGCTCGACGAGCCGTTTGACGGCCTCGATCCGGTGGCCCGGCACGACCTCGTCGAACTCGTGCGGTCGTGGGCGAAGACCCGCAGCCTGATCGTCGCGAGCCACCTGCTCCACGAGGTTGAGGCACTCGACGCGGGCCTCGCCGTGATCCTCGGAGGACGGCTTGTCGCCAGCGGCACGGCCGCCGAGATTCGCGAGCTTGTCGACTCGATGCCGGCGGAGGTTCGCGTGCGGTGCGACGAGCCGCGCCGGTTCGCCGAACTGGCCTGCGGCGTCGAGGGCGTCGAGGGCGTGCGGCTCGAGGCAGACTCCGTGGTCGTGGCCACCCGGCAGCCCACGCTCCTGACGGAACGGGCGGTCATGCGAGCACTCGACGCGGGAATGCAGGTGTTTGAGGTCGTGGCCGCCGACCGGTCGCTCGAAGGGATCTTTGGGCGGCTCGTTCGCCTGCATCGCGGGGTCAAGGCATGAACGACTTCG
Organism: Pirellulales bacterium; assembly: GCA_040877375.1. Taxonomy (GTDB): domain Bacteria; phylum Planctomycetota; class Planctomycetia; order Pirellulales; family UBA1268; genus QWPN01. Next base: position 4,408 of record JBBDNW010000082.1, read on the forward strand.
CCCCCTGCATCCGCGCGCCGTCCCGCTTCGCGGCCCTCGCGTCGGCGTGGACGGTCGCCGCCTTCCAGTTGCGCCGGCTGGTTACCCGGCCGCGGCTCGCGATGGCCGCGGTGGGCGTGGTGTTTCCCGCCGTCGTGATGCTGGCGGCCAACCGCGCGGCTCGCGGCCGGCTCGATCCCGATCTCTCCGTCGCGATGCTCTATGCCCTGATCCCTGAGGCGGTCTGCATGCTCGGGCTATTGGTCACGATGTGCCCTGCGGTGGCCGACGAACTGGAGCGGGGCACGTGGCCGCACGTGGCCGTGCGGCCCGGCGGGCGGCGGGCCCTGCTGCTGGGCACCTGGCTGGCGGCCGTACTCTGGACATCGGCAGTCGCGATCCTCGCCACGGGCCTGGCCCTCTCGGTCGCGAACGTGACCGACCCGTTCGCCGTGGCGCGGATCCTCGTCACGCTCGTGCTCTTGTCGTGCGCCGGCCGCGCGGCGCTCTTTGCCCTGCCGGCGGTCGTGATGCCGAAGCGGGCGCTGGTGGCGAGTGTCGGCGTAGCGCTGGTAGTCGAGTATCTCGCGGGCGTGATCCCGGCGGTTGTGAATCAGGCGACGGTGAGCCTGCGGCTGCGGAGCCTCCTTGTCGCCTGGATGGGCTGGAAGCAGAAGCTGCCGACCGAGATGCAGCTCTTCGTCGATCCACAGCCGGCGGGGGTGCATGTGC
>JBBDNW010000083.1:0-4656 GCA_040877375.1 Pirellulales bacterium
GCCTCCGGCATCGGCACCGCCTCCCGGCAGGAAGCCCCAAGCGCAAGCGCGGGGAATACGCCCACCACCCCAACCCGCTCCACACCGCGCCCACAGTCGCCACCCGCTTTCCCATCGCTCGCGCTTCGGGCTTCTTGACGCCGCCTCCGGCATCGGCACCGCCTCCCGGCAGGAAGCCCCAAGCGCAAGCGCGGGGAATACGCCCACCTACCGCAGCAGCTGCGCCGGCCACGGCGGATCGAAGCCGGCATGCTCCACCGCGATGCCAGCCCGTACGACTGCGGCAATCGCATCGGCAAGCGTGCCCCGTGTGGGATCGAGCGTGACCGCCACCGTGTCGCCGTCCGATGCCCGCGCATCGGCCACGATCGTCGCGAGCACCCGCACCGCCGCCTCGGCCGCGCCGCGACAGCGAATCACGCACGCCCATGTCCGCCCCGCCGCGAACGACGCTGGCTCCGCCGGGCCGCTGGCCATCATCCGCCCTTCGTCGAGGACCGCGAGGTGCGTGAAACACGGCGGCACGTCCGCATCGTCAATCGCGGCGAGCACCGTCCGCCCCATCAGATGGGCGTCGCCGACGAGCCGCTCCATGTCACGGCGTTCGATGGGATCGAGCCCGCCAAAGGGATCGTCGAGAAGCAGCACCTGCGGATCGTGGAGGAGCGCGCGGGCCACAAGCAGTCGCTTCGCATGCCCTGAAGAGAGCGTGTCGACAAGTGCATGTGTGTGACCGGCGAGGCCTGACATACCGAGGGCCTTCGAGACCGCCGTCGCGAGCGGCTTTCCGCGCAGTCCTGCGGCCACGGCAAACGCCTCTAAAAACTCGTCGGCTCGAACGCCGGGCCAGGCAGGCAGCCGATCCGGCACGTAGCCGATCAGCCGGCGAACGGTCTCCGCCTCGCGACGCACCGAATGGCCGTCGACGAGGATGTCGCCCGCATGCAGCGGCAAGGCCGTGGCGGCGGCGGCGAGCAGCGAGCTTTTTCCGGCACCGCTGCGGCCAATCAGAGCCGCGGCCTGCCCCGAAGCGACCACAAACGTCACCGCCTCGACGACCACCCGGCCGGACCGCTCCACGGTGGCGCGTTCGCAGCAGATCATCGGCCCCTCCGGCTCAGACCGAGCGTCCCAAACCCGCCAGCCGCTCGGTCGTCATCTCGATCGACACTAGCATGCCCCGGGCCTTGTTGATCGTTTCCTCAAACTCCTGCTCCGGCACACTGTCGGCCACGATCCCCGCTCCCGACTGCACGTAGGCCCGACCCCCCGTCACCACCACCGTCCGCAGCGCGATGCAGGTGTCCATCGAGCCGTTGAAGTCGACATACCCCACCGCGCCCGCGTAGGGACCGCGGCGGACCGGCTCCAGCTCATCGATGATCTCCATTGCCCTGATCTTCGGGGCTCCGGAAACCGTGCCGGCGGGCAGGCAGGCCCGCAGGGCGTCGAAGGCGGAGAGCCCCTCGGCAAGCCGTCCTGTCACGTTGCTCGTGATGTGCATGACGTGGCTGTACCGCTCAATCACCATCACGTCGGAGAGTTCGACCGAGCCGATCTCGGCCACTCGGCCGACGTCGTTTCGCCCCAGGTCGATCAGCATCACGTGCTCGGCCCGCTCCTTCGGGTCGGCGAGCAGCTCATCGGCAAGGGCCTTGTCTTCCTCGGGCGTGGCCCCGCGACGGCGGGTGCCCGCGAGCGGCCGCACCGTGACGCTGCCGTCGATGCACCGCACCATGATCTCCGGCGAACTGCCGACGAGCGTGCAGGACGGCATCCGCAGGTAAAACATGAACGGGCTGGGATTCACCACGCGAAGGGTGCGGTAGAGCTCGAGCGGCGGCGCCGTGAACGGGATCTCCAGCCGGCGGCTGAGCACCACCTGAAACACGTCGCCGGCGCGGATGTACTCGATCGACCGGTCGACGGCCGCCAGAAAAGCCTCGCGTCCGAAGGCCGAGCGAGCCGTGTCATTGGCGAGGCAGGCCGGTTCCCGCCGGGGGCCGATGTCCGCCGGCGGCGGCCAGTCGTGCGGCGTGGAGAGCCGGTCGATCGTGGCGTCGATCCGCCGGCAGGCGGCGGCGTAGGCCCGATCGACTCCCTCGGCCGAGTCGTCGTCGATCCGCGCGAGCACCACGACGTCGATCGCCTTGGTCACGTTGTCGAAGACCACCATCCGGTCGTAGAAACCGAACGACAGGTCGGGCAGATTCAGGTCATCGGGGGGCGCATTCGGCAGCCGCTCCGTGTAGCGCACGGAGTCGTAGGCTGCGTAGCCCACAACGCCGCTGGTAAACGGCGGCAGTTCCGGCAGGTGGGCCGGGCGGTAGGCGGCCATGCGTCGCTCCAGCTCGACCAGCGGATCGGCGCACGAGAGTGTCTCTTCCCCACCGGCTCCGATGACCCGCACCTCCGTGCCGCGGGCTTCCAGCCTGAGAAACGGCTCCGCGGCCAGAAAACTGTAGCGGCCCACCCGCTCGCCCCCGACCACGCTCTCGAACAGACAGGCCGAGTCGCCCGAGTCGATCTTCGCGAAGGCGGACAGCGGGGTGAGGCTGTCGGCAAAGAGCCGGCGGTAGACGGGCACCAGCCGCCCTCCGCCCGGGGGCGGCGGCGCGAGGGTGCTGGCGAGTTCACCAAAACGGTGCCTGTCCGGGAGATGGGGCATTGAGGGGCGTGCGTCGGAAAGGCGCGGTGACGACCGGTTCCACCAGAGACTACCCCCGAGGCCAAAGGCCAACAACACGCGGCCGTGTGCACCGAGGGCGACCACCCTGGCCAGACCCGCTATGATTCTTCGGGTTCGTCAGGAGTGAGCTATGAAGTGTCAGCAGTGCGACAAACAGGCGGTGTTCCACATCACCGAACTGGAGACGGGGGAGGTCCGCGAACTCCACCTCTGCGAGGATCATGCCCGGACCTACCTCAACCAGTCGGAAGCCGCCGAGGGAGACGACGATGAGAAGCCCGCAGCCGGCGGCCTCACCGGACCGCTTACCGTCGGCCAGACGGCCGACGAACTCGCCCTGCTCGACAAGAAGGCCTGCCCGATGTGCGGTATCACCTTCTTCGAGTTCCGCAATCAGGGCCGGCTGGGCTGCCCGCACGACTACGCCCATTTCGAGAAGGAACTCGAGCCATTGATCGCCAACATCCACGGCGCAACGCAGCACACCGGCCGGAAGCCCGAGCGGGCTGCGGCCGAGGGAACGGCGGCCCGTCCGGAGGGTACTGAAGAACTCACCAGCGTGATCGGCATGCGGCGGAGCATGCAGGAGGCGATTGCTTGCGAAGACTACGAGAAGGCCCGCGAAAGCCGCGACGCCATTCGCGGCATCGAGGACCGCTGGCTCTGCGGCACCGGACGCGACGCAGCCACCCCGAAGGCGGACACTCCAACCAATGAAACTTGATTCACTGACCGACGCCGTTGGCGAATGGCTCCGCGGCACCGGCCCAGAGTCTGACATCGTGATGAGCAGTCGCGTTCGCCTCGCCCGCAACGTGGCGCAGTATCCGTTCGTCAGCCGGATGTCGGAGCAAGACCGCGCTGAAGCGGAGCGATTTCTCCGCGAGCGGATCGCGGCGGCGCCTGTCGGCAGTCAGCTCGAATACATCGACGTCGGGCGACTGGAGGAGATCGACCGGCAACTCCTCGTCGAAAGGCAGTTGATCAGCCGCGAGCACGCCGATGCGCAGGGCGCGCGGGGCGTGGCGATCGACGGGCTGGAGCAGGTCAGCCTGATGATCAACGAGGAGGATCATCTCCGCATCCAGTGCATGCACAGCGGCCTCGACCTCCGCGGGGCGTGGGAGCAGATCAAGGTGGTCGACGACCAGATCGGCCGCGTGGTGCCCTACGCCTTTCATCCGCGGTGGGGTTACCTCACCGCCTGCCCCACCAACGTCGGCACCGGCATCCGCGTCAGCGTGATGCTTCACCTGCCGGCGCTTGTGATCACGCGGCAAATCGACAAGGTGTTTCGCAGCCTGCACAAGATCTCGCTGGCCGTCCGCGGTCTGTATGGCGAGGGCTCGCAGGCGATGGGCGACTTCTACCAGATCTCCAACCAGACCACGCTCGGCAAGACCGAGGAGGAACTCGTGGAGCAGGTGGGAGACGTGGTGCCCGTGCTGATCGACTACGAGCGGCGGGCCCGGGAGTTCCTCGTGCGCGAGACGCAGCAAAACGTCCACGACCAAGTGAGCCGCGCCTACGGCATCCTCCGGACGGCGCAGACGATCACGGCCGAGGAAACGATGCAGCTTCTCTCGCGGGTCCGGATGGGGGTGCTGCTGGGGCTGATCGGCGACGTCAAGATCGCAGACATTAACTCGCTCCTTGTCCGCACCCAGCCGGCCCACCTCCAGAAGCTCCGCGGCGTGGAGCTCGACACCAAGGACCGCAACATCGAACGGGCTCGTTACCTCCGCCGCCACTTCGAAGGCGGCACGAGCCCTGCCAGCCCCAACTAAACGCACCCCGTTGGTGGTGCAAAACGGATGGGGTAGTGGACCGCATTCCCCGCGCTCGCTTCGGGCTTCCTGTGCTCAACAAGCCCGGAGCGCGAGCGATGGGAATCCGGGTGGCAATAGTGCGCGTGGTGCAAAACGGATGGGGTAGTGGACCGCATTCCCCGCGCTCGCTTCGGGCTT
>JBBDNW010000083.1:4756-5044 GCA_040877375.1 Pirellulales bacterium
CCTGTTCCCAAAAAGCCCGGAGCGCGAGCGATGGGAATACGAGTGGCACTCGTGCGCGTGGTGCGCAGCGGATGGGGTGCTACCCGCTTTCCCCGCGCTCGCGATTGGGGCTCCCTGTTCCCAAAAAGCCCGGAGCGCGAGCGATGGGAATACGAGTGGCACTCGTGCGCGTGGTGCGCAGCGGATGGGGTGCTACCCGCTTTCCCCGCGCTCGCTTCGGGCTTCCTGACGGAAGGCACGGGGGTCGGCGAACGCTCGAGGAGCCTTGGGCGTATCCTCGCCCCGGCG
>JBBDNW010000084.1:0-9009 GCA_040877375.1 Pirellulales bacterium
GTATGAATCGACCCGGCGGCGTCTGCCATCGGTGACGGACCGCAATCCTGGCGCGCTCAGCCGCGCAACAGGCACTTCCACAGCCGCTGTCCCGGCGGGCGCCGGCTACAGTTGGATTTTCCACATCCTGCCCTACATGGAAGAGGGCGCGATGTACAACAACGTCTCGACGAACACCAACAAGTTCGCCATCTCGCCTTGGGACACGCAGGCGGTAACGGGCCAAAACGCGTCCGGCACGACTGCGCGGTCCGTGCCGATCCCGCAACTGGTCTGCCCGTCGTTCTCGGGTGGCACGCTCACCACGCTGACCGGTTCTTCCACGGGCGGACAAGCCGATTTGGGACTCACCTGCTACAAGGCGATGGCGGGCGTCGGCTATCCCTCTCCTGGAACGGTTACCACCGGCACGGGACCAGGCGACATCCCGTCCATTGCTTCCCGAGGTCCAATCCAGTTTTCCCCCGATCAGGCTAATGTTGTGTCGGGTGCTGGCGTGCCGCAAGCATCCGTTTCGGACGGCATGTCCAAGACCGTCATGATCGCCGAGAGCAAAGAGAATCAAAATGCGGCGTGGATCGATGGCAACACGGCCTGGGTGGTCGCGGTCAAGCCGGGTGCCACGCCAACTTATGCTAACGGCACGTGGGGCCTCGGAACCGCTGTCATTGGTCTCAACGCAACGCCGCTGCCTTACATGACGGGCTTCAAGGGCGGAAACTGGGGATTTGGTAACTCCAGCGACCACCAGGGAGGCATCACCATGCACGGATTCGGCGACACGCATGTGTCACAAGTCACGGCAGACATCGATCCGATTGTTTACATGGCGATCTGCACGCGAAACGGCGGCGAGTCGGCCTCGCTCCTGGAGTAACCGCACGGTCGCTTGAGCGTGCAATCTGATTCGAGCAGGCCGCGGCCTCGCTTTTTGCAGGTTTCCAACTTTTGCTGATTTCCAACTGGGCCGGCCCGCCGCTATTCTCGTGGGGGTGTTGAGGGCCCCCTTCTAGGCCACATCGCTATCGCCGAGGAAGCCAATCGCCATGTCCACATCCACCGGCCTGCCGCTCTCCCGCCGAGACGCGATCCTCGTGGCCGGCACTGCCGTGACCGCAGCCACGTCGCTTGGCATGCGGGGCGTCCATGCCGACAACCCATCGAGCGACATGCTCCGCATCGGCCTGATCGGAGCGGGCGGCCGCGGCCGCGGAGCCCTCGTGCAGACGCTCTCGGTGCCCGGCTCCAACGTCAAGCTCACCGCCGTCGCTGATGCCTTCAAGGGGGGCATCGATGGCGCGATGCGGGCCGTCGAGGGCATGAAGGAAAAGGTCGACTGCCCGGAAGATCGCCGCTTCGAGGGCCTCGATGGCTACAAGCGAGTGATCGACGCCTGCGATCTCGTCATCCTCGCCACGCCGCCTGGCTTCCGACCGTTTCACTTTGACGCCGCCGTGAAGGCGGGCAAGCACATCTTCATGGAGAAGCCGGTGTGCGTCGACAGCTACGGGGCCCGGCTCGTGCTCGAGGCCGCCAAGCAGGCCGACGAGAAGAAGCTCAAGGTGGTGGTGGGCCTGCAGCGCCGCTATCAGAGCAACTACCGCGAGGCGCTCGCCAAGGTCCGCGAAGGAATGATCGGCGACATCATCGGCGGCCAGGTCTACTGGAACGGCGGCGGCATCTGGTATCGCGGCCGTCAGCCCGACACCAACGAGATGCAGTTTCAGGTCAACAACTGGTACCACTTCAACTGGCTCTCCGGCGACCACATCACCGAGCAGCACGTCCACAACATCGACGTCGCCAACTGGTTCCTCGACAAACTGCCCGTCTCGGCCTACGGCGTCGGCGGTAAGCAAAGCCGCGTGCCGGGCCAGCCGGGAGAAATCTACGATCACCACGCCGTCAACTTCACCTACCCGGGCGGCGCCCGCATCGCCAGCCAGTGCAAGCAGTTATCCGGCGGCGACAATCGCGTCGACGAGGAGTTTCAAGGCACCAAGGGCGTGCTCCGGCTCCGCCCAGGGTCTGCTCAGATCACCGACCTCGCAGGCAACGAGCTCTGGAAGTTCTCGGGTCCCAATCCCGATCCCTATCAGGTCGAGCACGACGAACTGCACGCCGCGATTCGCACCGACACGCCGAAGAACGACGCCTACTACGGCACCACCTCGAGCTTCTCGGCTGTTCTCGGCCGGCTGGCGACCTACTCCGGCAAGAACTGGGACTATCAAAAGGCGCTCGAACTCGACTACCGCACGATGCCCGAGGAGCTGACCTGGGAGACGACGCCTCCAGTCGTGCCCAACAAGGACGGCAACTACCCGCTGCCCATGCCGCAGACCTTTAAGATCACGTCGGTAACCAAGGCCGCCGTGTCATGATCGTCGGCGTCCCCCGGGAGACGAAGCGGGACGAATACCGTGTGGCGATGCTTCCCGTTGGCGTGGAGGAACTCGTCCACGCAGGCCACACGGCCGTGGTGGAGCGGTCGGCCGGCGCGGGCTCGGGGCTGACCGACGAGGCCTACGCCCGGTGCGGAGCCGAACTAGTCGAAACCGCCGCTGAAGTCTTTGCTCGGGCCGATCTGATCGTGAAAGTGAAGGAGCCGCAGCCGCCAGAACTTCGCCTGATCCGTCCGCGGCAGGTGGTCTTCACCTACTTCCACTTCGCTGCCGACCGCGAACTCACCGAGGGATTCATGGCCACGGGGGCGACGGCGGTGGCCTACGAGACGCTCCGCGACGACCGTGGCCGGCTGCCGCTCCTGATCCCGATGAGCGAGGTGGCCGGCCGAATGAGCATCCAAGAGGGGGCGAAATTCCTGGAGCGGCCGCAGATGGGCCGCGGCATCCTGCTGGGTGGCGTGCCCGGCGTGGCCCCCGCCAATGTGCTGGTGCTCGGCGCCGGCACCGTGGGCGCTAACGCCGCCAAGGTGGCCGCCGGCTTCGGCGCCAATATCGCGTTGCTCGACACCAGCCTCGAGCGGCTCCGCTACCTCGACGACGTCACGCCCCCCAACATCGACTGCCTCTACTCCGACCGCCACACGATCCGGGAACGGCTCGGCTGGGCAGACCTCGTGATCGGCAGCGTGCTCATCCCGGGAGCGCGAGCGCCGCATTTGGTCGGGCGGGACGACCTCGCCCTCATGAAGCCGGGCGCGGTGATCATCGACGTCGCCATTGATCAGGGGGGCTGCGTGGCGACGAGTCGTCCTACGACCCACGCCGAACCGACCTACGTCGTCGACGACGTCGTCCACTATTGTGTGACCAACATGCCCGGCGCCGTGGGCCGCACGAGCACCTACGCCCTGTGCAACGCCACGCTCCCCTACGTGATCGAACTCGCGTCTGAGGGCGTCGAGGCTGCTGCCCGAACAAGCCCCGCCATCCGCTCCGCTGTCAATGTATTCGCCGGTCGGCTCGTGCAGCCTGCCGTCGCTGCGGCGTTTGGCCTTCCCTGCGAAACGTTTCTGACATCGTGAGCCCCGCGAGCACCGCGTGACACCATCTCCGACCGTCCCGGTCGCCCTCCGCTGGCAGGGCGACGCCACCGGCCATCTCGAACTCGTCGATCAGACGCTCCTGCCGGTGCGGCTGGAGTGGATCTCCTGCCGCGACGTCGACACGGTCGTGGAGGCAATTAAGAACTTGCGTGTACGCGGCGCGCCCGCGATCGGCATCGCCGGCGGCTACGGCCTCGTCGTGGCGGCTGGCGAGGCGGTCCGCGACGGGATGACCCCCGACCGCGGCCGCGGCCACATTCTCGCCGAGGCCGAGCGACTGGCAACGGCCCGGCCCACGGCCGTCAACCTTCGCTGGGCTGTCGAGCGGTGCACCGCGGTGCTCGACAGGCTGCCAGATGACGCCTCGACAATCACCATGGCCGAGGCCCTGCTGGCCGAGGCTCGCGCCATTCATGACGAAGACCGTCGGCTCTGCGCCGCGATCGGTCGGCACGGCGCCGCGATCCTGCCGCGGGGTGGCGTCCTGACTCACTGCAACACCGGCGGCCTCGCCACCGGCGGCGCCGGCACGGCGCTGGCCGTGATCACCACGGCCTGGGACGAGGGCCGCAGGTTCGAGGTCTTTGCCGACGAGACGCGGCCGCTCTTTCAGGGTGCCCGGCTCACCGCCTGGGAACTGGTGCAGCGGGGCATTCCCGTGACCGTGATCTGCGACTCGGCCGCCGGCCACCTGCTCACCACCGGCCGGGTGGCCGCATGCGTCGTCGGCGCCGACCGGATCACCGCCAACGGCGACACCGCCAACAAAATCGGCACGTATGGTCTGGCGGTGCTGGCGGCCGCCCACGGCGTGCCCTTCTACGTCGCCGCCCCGTCGAGCACGTTCGACCTCTCGCTGGACACGGGCGCCGAGATTCCGATCGAGGAGCGGTCACCGACCGAAGTGACCCGGCCGCTCGGGGCGATCGCCGCGGCCGATGGCGCCGCGGCCTACAATCCCGCGTTCGATGTCACACCCGCCCGGTTGATCAAGGGCATCGTCACCGAGCACGGCGTGATCGAGCCTGTCACCCGCGACCGCATCCGCGCCGTCCTCGCCACCCCGTCGCGTTGAGTGCAACACCCGACAGGAAGCCCCAAGCGCGAGCGCGGGGAATACGCCCGCCACCCCCACCCGCTCCTCACCACCCTCAAAGTCGCCCTCCGCTTTCCCATCGCTTGCGCTCCGGGCTTCTTGGGCACCCGAATCGCCGTCGTCCGTCGCGTCACGCCTCCCACCCCCCGCCGGCCGCGTGGCCGCCCTTTCTCGCGACGCACACCGACACCCCGAGGTAAACTTCCAAGGCTCTGCCCTCTCCGTGTTCGCATCCTGCCACATGAACCCCCTCCTCGACACCGCCGCAGCCCCATCCTCACCCGCTGCGACGCATGGAGGACGGCAGAATCCGTTCCCCGGCTACCGGGCTCCGGAAGAAAGTTACGACGAACTCTGCGGTGCCGACGGCCTGCCGCGGCCGCACTGGCGCCGGCTCGTCGACCAGCTCGGGTCGTGGCAGCCCGCGGAACTTGCGGAGCGGTGGGAGCAGGCCCGCCGCCTGATCCGCGACAATGGTGTCACCTACACCATGCAGGACGAGAAATCCGGCGAACAACGGCCGTGGGTGCTCGACCCGATCCCGTTGGTGATCGCCGACGCCGATTGGACCCGGCTCGAGGTGGGCATCAATCAGCGGGCCCGGGTGCTCGACGCCCTGCTCGCCGACATCTACGGTCCGCAAAACATGCTCCGCGAAGGGATCGTGCCGCCCGAACTCGTGCTCGGGCATCCCGCCTTTCTCCGTTGCTGCCACGATCTGCCCGTCCTCGGTGGACGCCGGCTGCACCTCTATGCCGCCGTCGTCGCCCGCAACCGTGACGGCCAGTGGATGGCCCTTGGTGACCGCACCGACGTGCCCCGTGGTCTGGGCTACGCGCTCGAGAATCGGCTCGTCGTCTCCCGGCTGTTTCCGGCCGCATTCCAGGAATGCAACGTGGAGCGGCTGGCGCCATTCTTCATGGGCCTGCGTTCGTTGCTGCGGGGGCTCGCCCCGGGGCGCGATGATCCGCGAATCGGTCTGCAGAGCCCGGGCCCATCGAGCTCGACCTACTTCGAAGACGCCTACCTCGCTCGCTACCTCGGCTACCCGCTCGTCGAAGGAGGCGACCTCGCCGTCCGCGACGATCGCCTCGGCCTCAAGACGCTCGGCGGCCTGGTGCCGATGGATGTGCTCTTACGGCGGGTGCCCGACCGACAGTGTGATCCGCTGGAACTCGACGGCACGGCATTGGAGGGAACGCCGGGACTCGTGCAGGCGGTCCGCCGCGGCCGCGCGGCCGTCGCCAATGCCCTGGGCAACGGGATCGTCGAGTCACCTGGATTCGCGGAGTTTCTGCCGGCCGTATCGCGGCGGCTGCTCGGCGAAGAACTCGAACTAGCCACCCCGCGCTCGTGGTGGTGCGGCATCCCCGCCAACCTTGACCATGTGCTCCACACGCTCGATACCTGCGTGTTGGAGCCGGTCGCTTCACGCCGCGGGATGAAGCGATTCGTGCCGGGGCTGCTCGACGCCGCCTCGCGGGCCCGGCTCGTCGACATAATCCGATCTCGGCCCGCCGACTGGGTCGGCCGCGAGCGGGTAGAACGCTCGGTCGCCCCCTGTTGGAACGACGCCGCGATCGCCCCCGCATCGGTGCTGATGCGATGCTTCGCCATCGCGACCCCCGATGGCTACCAGACGATGCGGGGGGCGCTGGCGAGAATGTCCGCGGGCCGGTCATCGGGTGAGGAACTGCTCCTCTCCAGTCAGGGCTCGAAGGACGTCTGGGTGCTCGCGCAAGGGCCGGTACCCCCGATCAGCCTTCTCCGTCGACCCGGCCAGCCGATCCCGCTGCGCCGCAGCGGTTACGATCTCCCGAGTCGGGTGGCCGATCACCTCCACTGGCTCGGGCGACACGTCGAGCGGGCCGAAGGAACGGCCCGCCTGCTGCGCACCGTGACAAACCGGCTGGCATCGGAGTCGCACCAGGAATGCGCGGCCGAAGCCGCGGTGCTGCTCAACGCACTGGCGGGCCCGGCGCATGCCCGACCCGAATGGCGGGCGCCGTCGCAGCCTAGTGCGCTGTGGGAGATGCACGCGGAGATCCAGGCGCTCGTGCACGACGGATCGCGGCAGGGAAGTGTGCGGGAGAGCATCGATCGTCTCTGGCGGACGGCGTCGGTGGTCCGCGACCGGATCTCGATCGACTCCTGGAAGGTCCTCTCCCGGGTGCGCCGTGACTCGCTCTCGGGCCGGCCGGCCGTCACGCTCTCGCCGGGCCGGTTCGCCGATGTGCTGCCCCACCTCGACACCGTGATCTTCGAACTCTCCGCCTTCGCCGGGCTCGGCATGGAAAGCATGACCCGCGGTCCGGGCTGGCTGTTCCTCGATATGGGCCGCCGCCTGGAGCGGTCCGCGGCGATGATCCAACTGCTGGAGCCGACTCTCGCCGCGGCGCGGCCCCCCGTGCTCGGCGACGGCGGTCGCAGTGATTCGCAGCGGCTCGACGAGATGCTCCTCGAGATCGCTGACAGTTCGATGACCTACCGCAACCGCTACCCCGGCCTGCTCGAGGCGGCGCCACTGATCGATCTGCTCCTGATCGACGAGACCAACCCACGGAGCGTCGGGTTTCAGTTCGCGGCCCTCGCCGACCACGTGGAGGCGCTCCCCGACGACGATGCGTCGCCGGTGCTGTCTGGGGAACGGCGGGCCGTGATGGACGCCGTCGGCCAGCTGAGGCTCGCCGATGTCGACCGACTCGCGGAGGTCGACGAACGCGGCTCCCGCGGCGAACTCGCGGCCCTCCTCGGACAGCTCGAAGGGCTCGTCCGTAAGTTTTCTGACGCCATCACCCACCGCTATCTCGTTCACTCCACGCCGCGGCGGCGGCTGGGCGACGTTCCGAGCCTCCCCGCCAACGGAGCGTAACCCGCCCATGATTCCCCAAGTCGTCATCGTCGGCCGACCCAACGTGGGCAAGTCGACCCTCTTCAACTGGCTCATCGAGAAGCGGATCGCGATCGAGGACCCGACGGAGGGCGTGACCCGCGACCGGCTCGTGCAGCGGGTCGAGCTTGACGGTCGCGTGATGGAACTCGTCGACACCGGCGGCATGGGGTTCGACGACCCGGACGGGCTCACGGCGCTCATTGACCGGCAGATCGAAGCGGGGCTCGCTTCGGCCGCAGTCGTGCTGTTCATCGTCGATGTCCGCTCCGGGCCCCTGGCGGCCGACGTGGAGGTGGCGCGTCGCATCCGCAAGTTCGGCTGTCCCGTGGTGCTCGTGGCCAACAAGGCCGACGGGCCGAAACTCGACCCGCAGGCCCACGAGTTCGCCGCCCTCGGCTACGGAGCACCGCTCATCGTCAGCGCCCGTGAGAATCGCAACCGGGTTACGCTCGTCGACGCGATCCTCGAACGGCTGCCGGAACCGACGGGCGATGAGCCGGAATCAGCGGATCTGCCGGAGATGAAGCTCGCCATGGTGGGCCGCCGCAACGTGGGCAAGAGCACGTTCGTCAACTCCCTCGCCCACGAGGAACGCGTGATCACGAGCCCCATCGCCGGCACCACCCGCGACAGCATCGATGTCCGCTTCGAGGTCGACGGCCGGGCCTTTCTCGCGATCGACACACCGGGCCTGCGCCGGTCGAAGAGCCGCAAGACCGACGTCGACTTTTACTCGACGCACCGCGCCCAGCGGAGCGTCCGCCGGGCCGACGTCGTGCTCTTGTTTTTCGACGCTTCCGAACCGATCGGCAAGGTCGACAAGCAGCTGGCCGACACGATCACCGAGGAGGCCAAGCCTGTCGTGTTCGTGGTCAACAAGTGGGATCTCTATGCCGCCGACGTCAAGAAGCAGGAGTGGGAGGAGTATCTCCGCGATACGTTCCGGACGATGCCGTGGGCGCCGGTGGCCTTCGTGACGGCCACCAAGGGCAGGAACGTGAAGGCTGTGATCGATACCGCCCAGCGGCTCTACCGCCAGAGCCGTGAGCGGACCCCGACTGCCCGGCTCAACACCGTTCTTCGCCAGGCCGTCGAGGCCAACCGGCCACCAGCCGACTCCCGCGGCCGCCCGGTCCGGCTCTATTACGCCACGCAGGTCGAGGTCGCTCCGCCGACGATCGTGATCTCGGCGAGCGCTCCGCGGAGTCTCTCGGATCCCTACCGTCGCTACCTGCTCAACGCGTTTCGTAAGGAACTTCCCTTCCACGAAGTCCCGATCCGGCTCTACGTCCGCGGCAAGACCTCGGCCGACAAGGCGAAGGACGAGTAACTCCTTCGCCTCGCGCTCCGGGCTTCTTGGGGGCGATACCTGCGGCCCCGCATCCGGCGGCACCCGCGGCACCGCATCCCGTCAGGAAGCCCCAAGCGCGAGCGCGGGGAATCCGCCCGCCACTCCAACCCGCTCCGCACCACGCTCACAGTCGCCACCCGCATTCCCATCGCTCGCGC
>JBBDNW010000084.1:9109-17432 GCA_040877375.1 Pirellulales bacterium
TCCGGGCTTCTTGGGGGCGATACCTGCGGCCCCGCATCCCGTCAGGAAGCCCCAAGCGCGAGCGCGGGGAAGACGTCCGCCACCCCAACCCGTTCCGCACCACGCTCACAGTCGCCACCCGGATTCCCATCGCTTGCGCTCCGGGCTTCTTGGGGGCGATACCTGCGGCCCCGCATCCCGTCAGGAAGCCCCAATCGCGAGCGCGGGGAATCCGTCCGCCACCCCAACCCGCTCCGCACCACGCTCACACTCGCCACCCGGATTCCCATCGCTTGCGCTCCGGGCTTCTTGGGGGCGGCACCCGGGGTGTCGTCCTTGGGGTAGAAATAGAGCACGACCGGCGCGCCCTTGAGGTTCGAGAGTTTCAGCTTCGTGCCGTTGTGCGTCGCGAGCGTGAAATCGCGAGCCTTGTCGCCTGCCTCGATCCAATCGGCCATGGGAGTTCTCCACGCGGGGATGATGAACTGGTGACTCGTTTTTCTAGCAGCCAGCCCAAAGACGTCCAGACCATGCGGTGCAGCCTGCTCACGCCTCCGGGCCGCGGGGCACTGTCTGTGGTCGGAGTCGCCGGAGACGACGCGGCGGCGACCATCGACCGGCTGTTTGCGGCCCGGAGCGGCCCGGTCGCCGGGCGGCCCGACGGGGCGATCTGCTTCGGCACATGGCGGATGACGGGCGAGGACGTGGTCGTCGTCAGGCACGACCGCCATCGGATGGAGGTGCATTGCCACGGCGGCACGGCGGCGCCAGCCGCGGTGATCGCCGAACTGGAGTCCCTCGGGGCAAGGCGGATGTCGTGGCGGGAATGGCCCGCGGATGATCAGACCGCCTGTGCCGCAGAGGCCCTGCGGGCGCTGCCGTTTGCAGGAGGGCCGAAAGCCGCGCGGATCCTCGCGCGGCAGGGGGCAGGCAGCCTCGACCACGAGCTGCGCCACATCGAGACCTTGGCCACCGCGGGCGACGAACACGCCTCGACCCGCGCGGCCGCCCGGCTGCTTGCGGCCGCCCGCGTGGGTCTGCGGCTCACGAGACCGTGGCGGATCGTGCTCGCCGGCGAGGTGAATGCAGGTAAGAGCAGTCTCATGAATGCCCTCGTCGGCCACGGCCGCAGCATCGTCTCGCCCATCCCGGGCACGACCCGCGACGTGGTCACGGCCCGCGCCGTTCTCGACGGCTGGGAAGTTGACCTCGTCGACGTCGCGGGGCTGCGCGGCGACGGGACCAACGTGACGCCCGTGGAACGCGCGGGGATGTCCCGAGCCGTGGCCGAACACCAGGCGGCCGATCTCGCGCTCCGCGTGGTGCCGGTAAACGCGCTGCCGTCGGCCATGGGGGAGCTGTCGCCAAACGAGCTGCTCGTGCTCTCGAAGTGTGATCTCGCCCCGGGTGTGATGCTGCCCGGGGCGCTCGCCACGTCGTCGGTCACCGGGATCGGCATGGATGCCTTGATCGCCGCGATTGTCGACCGCCTCGTGCCTGAGGAGCGACGTGATCCAGGGTTACTCGCCGGCCCGGTGCCGTTCACACCTCGGCAGGTCGACGCCATCCAAACACGGTTTGGCGGAGGGTGAGCCGGCTGCTCCCCAGAAGTCGAGTGCAGCCGAGAGTCGTGCGACCCTCACGACCGGCAGCCTTTGCCACCTGAAAATCCTGCTGCCGCGACGCCTCGCGCACGGAGCCGCGCATACTTGGGTCGCCTCCTCCACTGCCGCAGCACCTCCCCTGGCGACACCTCCGCAGATGTCCTCCATCCTCGCCCGCTTCACGGCGCTGGGCATTGTCGCCGGTGGCTTTGCGATGACCGGTGATCTGGGGCGACTCGCCGATCGGGGAATGAAGGTGCTCAGCGCCAGCGACGTGCCCGCGGCCCAGCCCGCCCCCGTGCTGGTCGACGTGCCGGCTCGACCAGTCGCCGCCGCTCAAGGGCCCCCGCCTGGCTTGGCCCACGATGCGGCCCCCGTGGTGCAGACCGCCGACCTGCGGCCACCGGCGGGCGGTCCCGACACCGTTGACATGTCGCACCTCCAGCCGGGCAACCGTCTCATCGTCTGGCTCACCGTCGCCCGCCGCTCGGGCACTCCGGCCTATCGCTGCCTCGTCTTCGACATGGTCGATCCGGCAGCCGCCGAGGCGCTCGTCTACGAAGCCGTCTCCTTCACGAAAGACGGGCAGCCCAAGGCTGCGGCCCTGCCACCCCGCCGGGTCCGCATCGGCACACCAGGCCCGGCGGGCTCATCCATTGCCAGAATGGGCACAATGCGAATCTGCCACCTCGGCATCGCCCACGCCACGTTGGATGACGACGGCGACACGATCGGGCCGATCGTCGCTCTCGAGGTTATTCAATAAACCGAACTGGAAATCGAACTGGAGGGTCAGACCTCGCCCGGCCCCTCGGCCGCCTCGCGGTCGCTCGACCAGCCCACCCGCTTCTTCGAGAGGCCGATTTTCCGCTCTTCGGTGTCGACGCGGAGGATCTTCACCTCGAGCGGATCGCCGACCTTCACGAGATCCTCGGCATTCTCCACCTTTTCCTCGGAAAGTTCCGAGATATGGAGCAGGCCCTCGAGGCCGTCTTCCAGGCCCACAAACACGCCGAAGTTGGTGATCTTCGTGACGGTGCCGTTCACGACGTCGCCCGGCTTGTACCGATTGGGGATGTCGGTCGTCCACGGATCGTCGGCCATCTGCTTGAGTCCCAGGGCGATCCGCCGCCGCTGCTGATCGACGGAGAGCACCTTGCACTCGACCTCAGCACCCTTCTCCAGCATCTCGCTGGGATGGGTCACCTTCCGCGTCCACGACATGTCGGTCACGTGGAGCAGGCCGTCGATGCCGTCGTTGATCTCGATGAAGGCGCCGTAGTTGGTGAGATTCCGCACCACGCCCTTGACGATCGCTCCCGTCGGGTAGTCGGCGGCCACCTTCTCCCAGGGATTCTGCTGGGTCTGCTTCATCCCCAGTGAGATTTCCTGCTTCTCCTTGTTGATGGCGAGCACCACCACCTCGACCTCGTCGCCAGGCTTGACAAGTTCGCTCGGATGGCTGACCCGCTTGGTCCAGCTCATCTCGCTGATGTGCACGAGCCCCTCGACGCCGTCCTCGAGTTTCACAAACGCGCCGTAGCTCATCACGTTGACGACCGCGCCTTGGCAGACGGTGCCCACCGGATACTTGTCGGCGACCTTGGCCCACGGGCTGGCGGTCCGCTGCTTCATGCCGAGCGCGATCTTCTCCCGCTCGCGGTCGATGTGCAGGACCTGCACCTCGATCTCCTGATCGATCTGCACCATCTCGCTGGGATGGCCGATCCGCGCCCAGCTCATGTCGGTGATGTGGAGCAGGCCGTCGATGCCGCCGAGATCCACAAACGCGCCAAAGTCGGCGATGTTCTTGACTACGCCGCGGCGGATCTGGCCCACCTCGAGCGTCTCCATGAGTTGCTTCTTCCGCTCGGCCCGCTCCTGCTCGATGAGAGCGCGGCGGGAGACGACGATGTTGCGTCGGGCCTCGTCGATCTTGAGCACGAGGCACTGGATGCATCGGCCGCAATAGTCGCCAATGTCGGCTGGGCGACGGATGTCGACCTGGCTGGCCGGCAGGAAGACGTTGACGCCGGAGATGTCGACGAGCAGGCCGCCCTTGATCTTCCGCGTGACGAAGCCGGTGACCACGTCGTTTTCGTGGACGCTCTCCATGACACGGAGCCAGTCCTCGATCCGGCGCGCCTTCCGCTTCGAGAGCGTGATCAGGCCGCGCTGCTCTTCGAGCGAGCCATCCTCAAACTCCTCGAGGAGCACCTTGACGATGTCGCCGATCTGGGGCGGCGGCTCGGAATCGTCCCACTCGTTCCGCGGAATGTGTCCTTCGCTCTTGTAGCCCACGTCGACGAGCACAAACTCGTCATCGACCCGCAGGATCTTCCCCTCGAGCACCGAGTTGACCGCCAGCGTGGCGGTGCCTACGGAGTATTCGCCATCGGCCGCACCGGCCATCGCGAGTTCGAGTTCCTGATCAAGTTCGTCGCCGAGTTCCAGTTCGCGGATGAGGTTGCGGTTGACCATGCGTGGGGTGGTTTCGGGAAAAAACGGGGTTGGAGGGAAAAAGTAAGGCGGGCCACGAGGATTCGAGCCGCGCAGCATAACAGCGGGCTCCCGGCGTCACAATCGAGCACGATTCCCCCGCCGCCGCAGGTTTCCCGACCGGGCGGGCCGGCGGCGTGCCTGCGGAGGCCCCGGCAAGAAGGTCGATGCTTCTCAATAGGAGGAATCAATGGTCGGCATCCAGGCGGCGGCTCCAAGCGGGCTCCGCATCATCGCAACGCTGGTGCTGGCAGTGGCCGCGTGCTGCTCCGCGGAGGCCCGGGGCCAGTTCCTCGAAACCGAGGCCGCCGGGGCTGCCGCGCCCAAACTCGGAGACGTCCGCACCCAGAAATACAGGGTGGGTGTCGTCGTGACGGCCGAGGGGGGGCCTTGTCGGGGCATCTACGCCACGCTGCCCGTCCCGCACGACTGGCCCGAACAGAAGGTCCGCGTCGTCGCCGAGGAGACCTCACCCCAGGTCAAGGCCCTCCGCTACCGGATGCTGCCCGGTGACATCCGGCAGATGGTAGTGGAGATCCCTGACCTGCCGACCGGCCAGCAGGCCACGGCGATCGTCACGTTTGAACTGGAGCGGGCCGCGATCCTCGCCCCCACCGCAACTGCCGGGCTCGAGCCGCCGACGAAGCCCGACCGGGCGCTGCGCGGTCACCTCGGCCCCAGTCCCTACGTCGAGTCCCGGGATCCGAAGATCGTCCGGCTTGCCAAGGAGACGGCCGCTGGCCTCGGGGGCTGGAAGAAAGTCGAGGCGATCTACGACACCGTCCGCGACAAGGTCGAATATCGAAACGGCGAACTGAAGGGCGCACGCAAGGCCTTGGCCGACGGCTGGGGCGATTGCGAGGAGCTCACCTGCCTGTTCATCGCGATGTGCCGCGCCGAGGGGATTCCCGCGCGAACCGTCTGGGTCGAGGGGCACTGCTACCCGGAGTTTTACCTCGTCGACACAGCCGGCACGGGCCACTGGTATCCGTGCCAGGCCGCCGGCACGAGAGCCTTCGGCGCGATGCCAGACCAGCTGCCGATCCTGCAGAAGGGCGACAGCTTCCGCGATCCCGATCGCCCGGGCAAACAGCTCCGCTACGTGTCGGAAATGATCAAGGGCGCCGCCGTCGAAGGGGGTGGCTCGCCCCGCGTAACGTGGATTCGCGAGGGTGCCTGACGGGAGGCGAGGGGGTCGGCGAACGCTCGAGGAGTGTCTGGCCGCCGCGGCAAGAGAGCGACGAGACTTTTGCTGCCCCCGAGCCGGCACTCCACCAAAGTCGAATCCGCTCTACTCGGCGCCCACGAAGGCGGCCTCTTCCCCGATCGGACGTCCGAACTGATCCCGCTGCACTGGCGTAAACCACCTCGGCGCGATGGGCAGGCCCGCTTCCTTCCAGGCCGTCTCCAGCCGATCACCGGCGAGCTTGACGATCTTTTCCCGTCCCTTGCCCACGAGCGTCGAGCGATCGGCCCACGGCGTCACCGGGCCGTCGAAGCCGGCAGTCGTCGCATGCGTGAGTACCGCGGCCATGTTGATGGCTCCCGTCTCGCCCGGCATCAACCGGTTGTCGTGCGTCATCTCGGCGGCGGGCACGTCAAGAGGCGCGTCGGAAAGGCGGACCTCGACGAGACGACCCTTCGGCACGTTGGCGATGATCTCGAGCGGCTCACCCGTGACATGCAAAGCCCAGGCATCGGCGATGGCGCCGACGCGCTCGTGGGCCACGGCCACCAGGCCGAGGAGGCCCTCGAAGGTGTGAATGAACTGGTTGGCCTTGCCCTCCCGCGCCTCCATCTCCGGCCGGATGTTCAGCCCGAGCATGATGTTGTGCTTGGCGAGGAGGTCACCGATGTCGTTGAGCCGGGAGCGGTGCAGTTCGAAAAAGTCTTTGAATGAATGCTCGTCGGACGCCGGGGAGACTGTCGCCACGGCCCGGTTGGCCTCGGTGGCCTGGGCGAGTTCGAGCCGACGGGGCAACGCCGCCATCTCCTCCTTGAAGGTCGCTTCGTCGGCCGCCAGCTGCACGGGCAGGTGGAACGTGCCGCTCTTCAGCCGCGCGCTCACCATCAGCCGCCGGGCGTGGGGCACGCCAAACGCATCGGCCTGCTGCTGAAAGTCGAGGATATCGATGTCCATGGCGTCGAAGCCGAAGGAGAGCGCCAGCTCGATGAGTTCGCTGGGACGGCCAGAGAGGGGCAGGCCGATCGTGCTGAGGTTGCGGAACATGCTCAAAAAAGCTCCGGATTGGAATGTCGTGGACCGGGCAGTATGACTGACACCCCCGGCATTTGGAAGCACCCCGACCGATGTCCACTCTTCAAGCCGTCGTGCTCGGCATCGTGCAGGGACTCACGGAGTTCCTGCCGGTTTCCAGCAGCGCCCACCTCCGGATCGTGCCCGCCCTGCTCGGGTGGAGCGATCCCGGAGCGGCCTACACGGCGGTGATTCAGTGCGGCACGCTGGCCGCCGTCTGCCTGGCCCTACGGCACGACATCACCAAGCTTGTAGGGGGATGCCTCGCCGCCCTCCGGATGGGCCGGCCGCTCGGCACGCCCGAGGCCCGCCTCGCCGCCTTGATCGTGCTCGGCACGGTGCCGATCGTGGTCGCCGGCTTCACGTTCAAGCAGCTGATCCGCGGCGAGGCCCGGCAACTCGTGGTGGTCGTCGCGGCCCTCCTCGCGGCCACCGCGCTGATGGCGATCGCCGAACTGGCCTGCCTCCGCCGCAGCCGTCGCACGGGATCGCCGGGCCGTGACGGCCTCGACCGCGTCGGTTTCTCTGACGGCATCGGCATGGGCCTCGCGCAGATGCTGGCCCTGGTGCCGGGCACGTCCCGCAGCGGGGTCACGATCTCAGCGGGCATGCTCGCGGGGCTCGACCGCCGGACCGCGGCCCGCTTCTCCTTCCTACTGTCGCTACCGGCCGTCGCGGCGGCGGCGATCCTGGAGGCCTGGCAGCAGCGGCACGAGATCCTCGGCGATGACGCCTGGGCCACGCTCGTTGGCACGCTCACCGCGGGCATCGTGGGGTATGTGTCGATCCAGTGGCTCCTCCGCATGCTCACAGGCCACACGCTCTGGCCGTTTATCGTCTACCGACTTGGCCTGGCCGCCCTCCTCGTCTCGATGCTCGCCGCAGGCTGGGTTGCCGCTCCCGCAGCATGACGCCGGCGGGGTACAACTCATGCGATGAGCAGCGACGCCAGCCCACTCCGACGAGCGTTGCTTTTCCCCACGCTGCGGTGGCTCGACGCGTTTGCCATCGCCGTGCTCGCCGGCACCGTCGCCGGCTGGTGCGGCCGCTGGTATTGGCTCTTCGATCTTGCGAGTCACTTCCGCACCTTTTGGCTGCTGCTCGCCATCGGCGGCCTTGTGGCCTGCATCCGCTGGCCTCGGCCGACCGCGGCCATCTGCCTCGTCCTGGCGACGCTCGGCAACGTCGGCGAGATGCTGCCCTACTGGCTGCCCCCCGAAGCGGTGGCCGCCACCAAAGGCTCGGATACGGCTCGTGGCCGAGAGATCTTCGTGATCTCGGTGAACGTGCGTCGCATCAACCACAACACCGCTTCGGCGCTCGCCTACCTCCGTGATCGCCGCCCCGACGTGGTCGCCGTGCTCGAGGTCGACGCCACGTGGGCCGAGGCACTCGACACGCTCAGCGATCTCTTCCCCCATCGCATCATCCGTCCGCGGCCCGACAACTTCGGGATCGCGGTGCTGTCGCAGTGGCCGCTCGTTGACTCGCAGGTCGTGGCCTTCAGCGACAGCGGGTTTCCGAGCATCGTCACCACGGTGCGCGGTGGGGCGGGCGAGTTTCGATTCATTGCCACGCATCCCTCTCCGCCGTTCAACGCCCGGGCCACCGTGGCCCTCGGAGCGCACCTCGCCGGTGTGGCCGACGTCGCGGCGGCGTCGCCCCTGCCCTGCATCGTCGCCGGCGACTTCAACGCGACGCCATGGTCGCTCCCCTTCCGAACGCTCGTGGCGCGGAGCGGACTCATCGACACGGCCCTCGGCCGCGGTGTGCAGGCCACGTGGAATGCCCGGTATCCCGCGCCCCGGATCCCGATCGACCACATCCTCGCGCCCAGCGGCACGCGCGTGTTGCGCCGCGCGGTCGGCCCCGACATCGGCTCTGATCATTTCCCCGTCGAAGCGGAACTGATCCTGCCCTCGCGATGAATCAGGAAGCCCCAAGCGCGAGCGCGGGGAATACGCCCCCCACCTCAACCCGCTCC
>JBBDNW010000084.1:17532-27104 GCA_040877375.1 Pirellulales bacterium
CCTCAACCCGCTCCGCGTCACCGTCACGATCAGCGCACAGGCTCGAGTGAAGCTAGGTCCATGCCCAAGCGTTTGAGCTTCTTGTAGAGCGTCGTGCGGTTGATGCCGAGCGCCCGCGCAGCCACGTCCCGCCGCCAGCCGGCCTGCTCGAGGGCCGCCACGATCAACTGCCGCTCCGGCGTGGCCATCGCCTGCTTGAGCCGCGCGGGAGCCGCGACGGTGCGGTCTGTAAACGGTAGAGCGCGTCCGCCGAGCACCGCGGCCGGCAGGTCGCCCGCCTCGACGAGCTGCCCGCGGCCGAGAAACACACCGCGTTCGATCGCGTGCTGGAGTTCCCGCACGTTGCCCGGCCACGAGTGGGCCAGCAGCGCGTCGACCGCAGCGGGCGTGAAGCCTTCGACCGGCCGTCCAGCACGCGCTGCGACGGTGCGAAGAAAGTGGGCGGCCAGCGCGGGAATGTCGCTCCTCCGATCGCGCAGCGGGGGCATCTCGATCGACACCACGTTGATCCGCCAGAAGAGATCCGGCCGAAACTTGCCGGCGGCCACGAGGGCCGCGAGATCCTCGTTGGTGGCCAGGATCACCCGCGCGTCGACCGTGTGGGTGCGGGAGCCGCCGACCGGCTCAAACTGCATTTCCTGGAGCACGCGAAGGAGCTTTACCTGCATCGCTGGCGACGCGGTCGCAACCTCGTCGAGGAAGATCGTGCCCCCGTCGGCTTGCAAAAACTTACCGTCGCGGTCGGCGGTAGCGCCCGTAAACGAACCAGCAACGTGGCCGAAGAGTTCGCTCTCGAGCAGCGACTCGGCAAGGCTGCCGCAGGCCACTTCCACGAAGCGGCCCTGCCGGCCACTCGCGCGGTGGATCTCACGGGCGAGGAGCGACTTGCCCGTGCCGCTCTCGCCGGTCACGAGCACGGTGGCGGGGGTTGGAGCGACCTGATGAGCGATGCCAAGCACGCCGGCCATCGACGGATGCGAGCCGAGCAGTGTCGACGGCGCGGGTGTGTCAGCCCGGGTCCGGCCAACTCGTGCGGCCGCGGTGACGGCGGCAAGCAGCGCCGCGTCGACGCAAGGCAGCGTAACCGCGGCATCTCCCCAGTCGGCCGTCGCGGTTCCTGTCGCTGGATCACCGGGCACGATGGCCACGAGTCCGGCAGAGGGCGACGCAGCCCGCACGGCCATCGCGACCCGCCGGGCCCCGTCGGCCGGCAGCGCCGCGTCGATGATGCAGACGTCGAAGCCGCCCATGCCGGCGGCGCGGGTCGCCTCGGTTTCCGATCCCGATGCCGTGGCATGCCCACCAATGCTGCAGAGCCATTGGGCCATCGCCGAGGCCGTCCGCCGGTCGTCGTCGACCACGAGGATGCGGGAGGCCTGGGGGAGGGCCGACTGGCAAAGATCTCGCATGGGAACTCCTGGCGGAGTCGCGGCGGCGTTCGAGCCACAACCTCCATAAGGTTCCTAGGTCGCGAAATGGCGACGGCAAAGTCGACCCAGGGCGACATCTTTACCGAATCGGTACCCGTGGCCCGTCACGAACCGCGCGACCGACAGGACCTGCATGACATGCATGAAATCGCCTCCGAACGGCGTCCGCGGCACGACTCGGGCTCACGCCGTGGGGCTTCCTCGGGCACTCAGTCCGCCTTGCCCGCGGGACGGTCCCCGTCCTCGTCGTGGTTCACATCGCCAAGCGCCACGGCGTCGGCGATCCGGTCGGCCGCCGGGCCGAGCAGGATCTCCCGTCCCTCAAACAGCGCCTCGGGGTCGTGATCGAGCATTCGGATCCGCCGCTTGCGGAACGAGAAGAAGGCGATCACCGTCAGCGCCACGAGGGCCACGCCGATCACCGCCGCAGTCACCCCCCGTTCCGCCGACTGGATCAGCACCGTGATCCGGTCGCCGAACAAATACGCGAGACCAAAGAAGCCGCTAATCACGACCGACGCGCAGATGAAGTCGGCCAGCAGGAACCACCGGTATTTCACCCGCAGCATCCCGGCCGTGAGATAAAACGGACTGCGGAGACCCACCAGAAACCGGGCCACGAAAAATGCCCAGATTCCGTGTTTTTTGATCAGATCCTCGATCGTCTTCTCCCGCTCCGACGTGAGAAAGCCCGACCACCACGGATGATCCTTGAGGATCCGGGCCCCAAAGAAGCGGCCGATCGCGTACATCAGGCTGTCGCCGAGCAGCGCCCCCACCAGGCAGGACGGCAGGGCGTAATACCACTTGAGCCCGTCTTTGACCCTACTCGCCACGCCCGCGGCAACGATCGGCACTTCCTCGGGGATCGGCAGACCGATGCCGGTGAGCGCGAGGAAAATGATGATGCCGAGGTAGGAGCCGCGCTCGATCCAGTCGAACATGATGGATGGAATGTCGGCGGGAGGAGAAAAAGTGCCGCGCGACTCGCTGCCGCCGCAAAATGAGTGAGAGGAGTGTACCGCGTTGCCGCAGTCCAGTCAGGGAGTGGCCGGAGGGGCCGGTGGCTTGCCGATCCACGCCACCTCGAGGCCGGCCTCGGGTTCGATCTCCACGGTCCGTTCGTCGAGATTCGCGAGCACCACTCGGCTGGTCGCGGCGGCCCCCGGTATCACGAGAATCGCTGAGACGTTGCCCGCCTGCGGCGCGATGAGCGGGAGCCCCCCCGGGCCGAGCACGTAGAGCGCCGTGGCCAGCGCGTCGGCGTCGGCCGCGGATTCGGCGATGACCGTCGCGGAGATCACGCCCTCGGCAGGCCGGCCGCTACGGGGGTCGAGGATGTGCCCGAGCTTCATGCCCCGTTCGATGAAAAACTGCGTGCCCGAGCCGCTCGTGCCGAGAGCGCGGTCGTCGAGGGTGATCGTGGCGAGCCGCCGTCCGGGCCGCAGCGGATGCCGCAGGCCGACCCGCCAGCCATGCCGGCCAGGCACCGCCGGACCTTGCGTGCCCAGAGCGCGAACGCTGCTCTGGCCGCCATGCACCAGCACGCTCGACGCGCCTGCCGCCGCAAGCTGCTCCAGCGCCCGGTCGAGCGCCCAGCCCTTCCCGATCCCGCCGGGATTGATCTCGACCCCCGGGCGGAGAAACCGCACGCGGCGGCCCGCCTCATCGAGCTCTACATGCTCCATGCCACAGGCGGCGACGGCCCCGGCGAGCGCGGCCTCGTCGGGCGTGCGACCCTGTCGCCGCAGAAATCCCCAGGCCCTCACGATCGAGCCGGCGGCGATGTCAAACGCCCCGGCCGTGCGGGCATGCAGGTCGCGAGCCCGCAGCAACAGGTCGAATACCTCGGCCGACACATCCACCCAGCCCGCCGCGGCCGTGGCGTTGATTCGCGAGAGTTCGCTCGACTCTCGGTAGATACTGATCCGCTCCTCGAGCGCATCGACCAGATCAAGCGCCTCAATCGCGAGTTTCGTGTCACCGGGCACCTCGCCGGCGTTCAACACCACCTCGAACCGGCAGGCCATCGCCTCCCGTCCGACCACGAGCGTGTTGAGTTCCTCCTCGGACATCACCGTGGGGCGAGGCCCCTGTCGAAGGCGTCTTGATCGCGGCGAAAGAGCGCGAGTTCGCTTTCGAACCGCTCGGGCGGAATCCGATAGACCGGCTGCTCCGCCGTGTGGGCATGGCAGTGGGCGACAAGCAACCGGTAGAGAAACTTGAAGAGCTGCCGCGGCACGCGGAGCGCGCGGAGCCCGTCGATGAGCCGCCGCTGGTCGACAGCGGGATCGAACAGCTGGGCAAGGGTGGCCGACGGCGTGCCCACGCTCGCCGCCTTGACCCGCGTCGAGGCGATGTCGTGGAGCGTCTCGCCCGACCACTCGAGCGAGGGCACGAGGTTTTGCTTGTCGAGGCGGGCCCGTTGGTTGAACTGCTCGGTCTCCCGTTCGATAAATCGGTAGAGCTCCTGCGGGAGCAGCAGCTTGAAGCCAAGGCCGGGAACCTTGAGAAACTTGTTGTCGAGCATCGGCCAGATTACCTGCCGCATCCGGTCGGCCGACCCGTTGATGAGATCGGGTTCGTCGAGCCTGTCGACGATCACGACCATGCCCTGCCAGCCCAGGGCCGCGAGCACGCCCTGCAGCTTGGCGAGGAGTTCGTAGCGGTCGTCGCTGCGGGCCAGCGCCGGCAACGGCTGTCCTGCGAGTTCGGTCTCTGGTAGCACGGCGAGCGCCCGCGCGAGCTGCCCGATCGTGCGGTTGCCGCTCCGCATGCTGCGAACAATCCGCCAGGCCCGCCACGTGCTCCGCAGCCGCCGCCATGCGAATGGCAGCCACGCCGCCGCCACGACTGCCCACGGCCAGCGCCATGCCGTCCACCCGAGTTCGCCCCGGGCGATGCCGGCCGCGAGGGCGGCGACGAGCCCCATGGTCGAGGCGAGGCCGAGGAGCCACGGCCAGTTGCCGAGCCAGGTCCGGTAGCCGACCCGCCTCCGCAGCCGGTTCCAACGCACCGGAAACGACTCCGCGGTCGACTGGTCGTAGCAGGCGGCGAGCAGCGCGAGGTCGCGAGCCTGAGGACGCGTCAGCCGCGGCGGCTTCGCGGCCGCTTCCGTGATCGACGTGACCAGTTGCGTGACGGCCAGCGTGAGGATCGCATCCATGTGGTCCCAGAGCTTCCACTGGGCGAGCACCTTTTCCGCCGACCGCCCCTTCCCTACGCGGCTCACAAACCGATCGAGAAACGGGTTGAAGTCGTCGTAGAGCACGACGAACGTGCGAGCCTCGGGATGGGCCTCGTTGTGCCGCTCAAACTGCCGCACCATCTGCAGCTTGAGCGCGGTCTTTCCGGAGCCCTTCTCGCCAAACACGATCGATGTGCTGGGATCGGCGGGGTCGCCGTAGATCTTGTCCCACGCAGGATGAAACGTCGTCTCCAGGCAGGTCCGCTTGAAGACGGTGTCGTTTTGCGCGTCCTCTTCGGCAAACGGGTTGCCGGCGATCCCGTGATGCTCGAGAAACTCCTGAACCTTCATCGTGCGGGGCAGCTCCCAGGGCGCTCGCGGCCGGTCACTTCGACGCCGGGACCATGCCCTCGACCATCCCGCGGAAGCCGGCGGCGTGCTTCTCGACGGTGGTGGCCGGCCCGTAGAACTTCAGGAAGTAGTTGCCTCCGGGGCCCTCGATGATCGCGGCGAGCATCCGGTAGGCCGGCCGCTCGATCGTCTTGCCGCCAGCGAACGGGCCGCCTGGCGAATCCTTGAAGGTGCCCGAGACGTCGACGAGCGTTACTTCCTGGCCGGCGATCTTGAGCTTCTTGGTCGCGGCCTTGTCCTTGGTGTTGCCACCGTCGGGCTGCGCGAACTGGCCGTACCACCGCTCGACATTGGCCTCGACCGTGCCGCCGGCCCCCATCACGGTCATCCGGCCGGCTGGCAGCGGCGCCCCATCAGCGCCGTTGCCCTCCGACGGAATCGAAAACTCGGTCTCCACGATGCCCGACTTGGGCTGCACCCGTTGCCATACCGCCGGCGCTTCAAGCGACATCGCACCGTTGGCAATCGTGAACGCCGCCGCCCCTTCGGCCACGGCGGGCTGTGCCGCAACCCGCCCTGCAGGCATGCCGCTGAGCGTAATGGCGATGGCAGAGGCGGACCAGCGACACAGCTGGCTTGAAAACAGCGCGGTGGTCATGCATGTCTCTCCGGGAAGGGGACGGGCGGCATTGTCTGAATGATGACGAGACTTTAACACACGAGCATGGCGACCGCTCACTTCCAAACCAGGCCACCGCCCGGCGGCGACGGTGGCAGGTGATCGGGAAACACCTCGCCGATCGGCCGCCATTCGGGCCAGTCCGATCGCCAGACGAGTTCGGCACCGGTCGCGTCGCCGGCGCTGAGCCACTCCAGGATCGCCTCCCCAGACATGGGGCTCGAGGCCTCCCCTCCGGGCACGGCGACGCACCACGACGCCTCGGTGGCCTCGGCGATCACAGTCGGCACCGGCGTGGGAGGCAGGTCGTCCGCTTCGACCATGACGTCGGCGTCGGGTTCGAGGGGCTCAAAGGCCGTGGGCGGCAGGTCCTGCCGCGGTTCGACGGGCTGCGCCGGGCTGGGGCCGGGACTGGAGGCTGGCGTCGCCAGCGCGAGCGCCGGCGGGAGCGTGGCCGCGAGTTGGTGATCGAGCGACACTACGGTCGCCACTGGCAGACCGTTGGTGAGCGGCCGGGCCGCAGCCGCCTCAAGCCGCGGAATACGAAACGTCGCGCCGCACGTGGGGCAGACACCCTTCTTGCCAGCAAGGTGGTCCTTGACCTTCATCCGGTGGCCCATCGGGCAGTGTGCGACGATTCCCACGGCGGCCCCTTCCGAATCGAGAAAACCCTGAACAGCTCCGCAGCATTCTCCGGCTGTCACCCGTTCGGGGCAAGGGTTCAGCCCTCGTCCTTGCCCCCTCGTTCGGTAGATCATAGTCTCGCCGCGGGAGTGGCCTGACAACGGGCTTTGCACGGTCCCCACTCCACACGGTCCCCACTGCAGGAGAGTTCACCGATGGCGCGGCGCGAAACACCTGAATCGGCCCGCCAACAGCCGGAGGAGGAGCAGGATCGCGGCCCGGTCGAGATCGCGATCGTTGGTGACCTGACCGACAACGAATCCGACCTCACCGACCGCCTGCTCGGCGTGGAGCCGGGCGGAGTGTGCACGATCTACTTCGATTCGCCCGGCGGCAGTCCCTACTGCGCCATGTCGCTGGTCACGCTCCTGCGGATGCGCGACATCCGGGCAACGGCGGTGGTGACCGGTGAGTGCTCGTCGGCCGCGCTCTGGCCGTTCGCAACCTGCACGCGCCGCCTGGTCACTCCTTACAGCGTGTTCCTCTTCCACCCGATGAAGTGGCAGAGCGAGGAGCACATCGGCATCCGTGAGGCGGCGGAATGGTCACGGCATTTCGCCGACCTCGAACGCGACATGGACGTGCTGCTCTGCGACCTCTTCGGGCGGTCGGCAGACCTGATCAACGAGTGGGTCCGCGGCCATCGCTACGTGACGGGGAGGGAGATGGCCGCCGCGGGCCTCGCCGAACTCGTCGGCCTCGAACCGTTGAAGTTTCTCGCCGCGAAGGATTGACCGCGACGAGCCCTGGAGCGCATCCGACTTAGCGCATCCCGTCAGGAAGCCCCAAGCGCGAGCGCGGGGAATACGGGTAGCACCCCGCCCCGCCCCACGCTCTAGCTCCGGTAGTCGCCGTGGCAGGCGTCACAGGATTTTTTGAGTTCACTCGCCGCTGCGCGGGCCGTCTCGTAGTCCTTCTTCCGACAGGCGTCGCGAATCTTCACGGCCGCGTCCCGCATGGTCGCCGCGTAGCCGCGGTAGGAATCGTCATCGTGATATTCAAAGTCGGGCTGCTGGATCGCCTCACCAATGACAGCCACGATTTCGGCGTCGTGGACGAGCCGCTCCAACTCACGTTCGAAATCGCCCTTCGACGCGATCGCCGCGCCGATGCCGGTCTCCGCCGCGCCGACCCTCTTCATCAGGGCGGGCCGGCCCGCGACCTGATGCCAGCTGAAATCCTCATCACGATCCGCCTTCCCCTGCGGTGAGCCCCCGTCGAGCATTGCTTCGAGGTCGGCAAGGCGGAGTTTCGTCTCGGCGAGCGATTGGTCAGTGCCGACCTTGCAGTTGAAGCCCACGCGGGCGAAGAGGTCACGGGCGTTGACCGCGTCCTTCTTCCAGCGGATGTCCTGGTCGTAGGCGGCGATCACACCAAACGCCAAGGCGATCGCGCTGAAGGCCTCGCGGGCCGTGTCGTAGCCGCCGCCCTTGAAGTCAGCCGGCCGGGCCGCGGTGCCGGCCACCGCTGCCTTCATATCTTTGACCTCGTCGGTCAGCGTCTCCTCCGAGATGAGCGTCGACCATTTGAATCCAACCCCGCCGGCCGAACCGGCCGCTGCGGGCTGTGCTGCTGCGGCGTTGGCGGCCACCCCGCGGGTCGCGGAAAATGAGGGCCGCTGCCCCTTGAGCGTCGCGAAGGCGTCGTCAAAAAAGTTGCCTAGCGTGCCCTTGTCCCATGGCGTCGACGGCGGCGTGGCACGCCGTGGGGCCTTTCCGCTGCCGCGCTCGGCCCGGGCACCGCCGCCGCTGGCCGCCCAGGCGCACGCGATCACTACCACCACGACCAACGACCGGCGCGCCGCAAGTCTCCAAACCTCCCGCCGTTGCCAAACTTGCCACCGCATGAGGCTTGTTCCTGTGGGATTTCGTGGCATGGCCGCCCGCTGTGTGCATCATAGCAGCGGGCTCCCCGCCGCCGCCCGAGGTTCACCTTGACGCCTCCGGCCCAGACCGTCACTTTCCCGCCCCGAATCAGCCGCACGCCGGCATCCGCCGGGCAAGCCGCCCGCAAACTACGGCACTCCGAGGAGCTTTCGCAGCATGCGACGCGACCAGACCACCCTTGCCATCGGATTCCTCTGCCTCTCGGCCATCGCCGCGGCGGGCTGCTCGTCGTCGCTGACCGGTTCGTCGGGCACGGAGCCGGCCAAGGCGACAGTCGTGAAGTTTCTCGACGCTATGAAGCGGGGCGACGAGACCATGGCCCGCGACATGCTCACCCGGGTGGCCCGCGTCAAGACCGAGGAACTCGGCGTCTCGGTGGCGCCGCCGGTCGACGACACCGCCTCCTACACCGTGCGGGAGTGCGAGATGGTCAGCGAGACCAACGACCTCGCCCACGTCGCCACGACCTGGAGCGACGCCGACGAGGCGGGCGCGACCACCAGCGAAAACATCATCTGGGCCGTCCGCCTCGATCCGGAAGGCTGGCGGGTGGTGGGTATGGCGATGAATATCTTCGAAGACATGCCGCCGCTGTTGCTCAACTTCGAAGACCCGCAGGACATGATCGCCAAGCAGGAAATGGTCGCCGCGGAACTGACCAAGCGGGCAGCTCAGGCCCAGGGCCAGACGGCCGAGGCCCGGACGGCCCGCGGCCCAGCCCAGGCTCCGGCCCAAGTGAAATAAGGGCGGCAAATAGCGACGGGCCACGGGCGGGGCGGATGGCCCTCAAAGCCCCCTGAAACGGCGTATTATCGCCAAAGCCCCCATCTTTCTTGACATCTAGTGTCGGGCTGATAGTGTTTCAGCCTAGTTTGCCCAATCGATACGGCTTTCCCAGCCGGCAACGTCTTTGGCCAGTGAAATGGCTGGCCGTTGCACATCGGGGCGGACTCGACAGACATCGATTGCTGCGGTCCGGTGGCCGTCCCGGATCGGTTTTCAGTTCGTGACGGCTTTCTTTGGACGCACCGCGCGTTCAGTTCCTTTACTGGAGATTCTTATGAAGCGTTATCTCGGTTTTGCACTTGCGATGTTCGTCGCGATCGTGGCCATCGCCCTTGTCGGTGGCGACACCGGCGCGATCGCCGGCCACGGTTGCCACGGTGGTCTCCTGGCCCGTCACAAGGCCAAGAAGTGCCATGGTGAGCGTGAGGGTCTCCTGGCCCGTCATCGCGCCAAGAAGGCTGCCCGCTGCCATGGCGAGGAAGTCGCGGCATGTGAGTCGGGCTGCGGCGAGGCTGTCGAAGGCTGCTCGGGCTGCGGCGAGGCCGTCGAAGGCTGCTCGGGCTGCGGCG
>JBBDNW010000085.1:0-5024 GCA_040877375.1 Pirellulales bacterium
CGACGTAGCCCTCCACGCGGAGTTTGTCGGTGCGGACGATGTGGGCCAGCGGCGCTCCCACCTGCATCCACTCTCCGAGGTTGCCCTGCACGTCGACCACTTCGCCATCGAGGGGCGCCGTCACCAGCCGGCGCTTGATGTTGATGTCAGCCGTCTTCACCTCCACGTCTTTCGCCCGGGCGGCGAGTTCGGCGAGCGTCCGCTCGAGCTGGGCCTGCTCGATCTGCAGACCGCTCTTCTCCCATTCGAGACGCAGCCGGTCGCGCTCCACGTCGGTGACCGATCCGGGCACGGTCTTGTGCGACTGCTCCGCCTTCACGGAGGCCGTCTGGGCCACGGCCTGCGCTTTCTGCGAATACCGCACGTCGACGTCACTCTTGGCCTTGGCGATCGCCTGGTCGTGCTCGGCCTGGGCCCGGAGCTTGTCCATCTGCGGCTGGTCGTCGTTGATCCTCGCGATCACCTGCCCCGCGGTCACCCGGTCTCCGGCCTCGATCTCCATCTCGACGAGCAGCCCGGCTTCGCCCACCGAGAGCTTCGCCTCGTCGATCAGCGACACGAGGCACCGCTCGAGCACCGGGCCAGCGCTGCCCGGCTCCGCGGCCGACGCGAGCATGCCAAAGCACGTCACGGCGGTGAACGAGGCGATGGTCATAAATATTTTCATCAGTCTGACACTCCTTCTCGATGCCCTCGGCTCACCAGAGCCGGAACAGGACCTGCGTCTGGATGAAGGACAGGACGTCGTGAAACCAGACATAGCCGAGCGACCGCTTGCCGCAGGCGATCCGCGCCGTCACGCTCGCCCCCGCGCCAAGCTCCTCCTTCTCGTGCCGCGTCGGGTCGATCGTGACCCGCACGAGCACCGTGTTGCCCTCCTCGCCGCGAACCTCCGCCTGCTCGTGGATCTCCTTGACCGTGCCGTGGTGCCGCGTGCCCGGGTCGGTGGCCAGGATGTAGTCGACCTCGAGCTCGCGGCCGGACTGCTTCGCCGCCGCTGCGGCGCGGTTGACATGCCCCAGGCGATCGTCGGGCATCTTGATCTCGAGCTCCCAGGGCCCCGTCTTGTCGGCCACGCTCATCAGCACCTGCCCCTTCTCGACCGGTCGCAAGAGCAGCAGGTCGCGAACCTGCCAGGTCACGATCACGCCCGCGATCGGGCTGCGGACATCCAGCTCCTTCCGCTTCTCGGCGTAGAGCGCGAGCTGCGATGCGAGGCTCTCGACCTCCCGCTCCAACTGGGCCCGCCGCCCCGCCATCCGCAGCTTCTCGTCGGCCGAGATCTTGTCGTCTTCCAGGAGCGACCGGCGGGTGGAGACGAGCTGCTCCTCGGTTGACGCCTTGCGGCCGAGCACGTCGGCGATCGCCACCTCCAGATCGCGATTCCGCAGCGAGGCGAGCAGCTGGCCGGCCTCGACGTCGGCCCCACCTTCGACGCCGGGCTCAATCTTCTCCACGACGCCGTCGATCTGTGAAAACACTTCGCGACGGTGGACGGGCTCGAGCGTGCCCTTGCCTTCGAGCCGTAGCTCCGCCGGCACCAACACCAGCGCCGCGAGGGCGGCCAGAGCGGCGAGGACCGCCGTGATCGTCCGCGGGAGGTTGCGGGCGGTGGTCAACACCCGCGACTTGCCGAGCAGCGAGAGCAGCGAATAGAGCGGGAGTTGCGTGTGGACCAACGCATTGCCAAGCGCCACCCTGCCGTGCTCGGCCACCAACTCGACCCGCGCCCGCCGGCCACCATCGAACGTATTGGAGGAGAACCACTCGGCCACCAGAGCCCCGATCGGCTCGGGTGTGGTCGCGGGCGCGGCCTCGGCCTTGGCGACGGCCACCGCGTCGACGCCCCCCGGCTTGATCACCATCGTCGGCCGCGGCTTCTCAAGCGGGATAATGGCGATCGCCGTGGCATGCGACTCATCGATGTAGTTTTCGAGTTCTTGCTCGATCTGTGGCAAGACCTCCGCGGTGGCGTCGGGATGCCAGAGGGGATCGCCCGCCTTGGCCACCACGCGAGTCAGGCCCTCGATCGCCTGGACGGCCGAGGCCCGTCGTTCCACCGACTCCTGTCCGCTCACCGCCTCTAGCCGGAGCTTCCCCCGCCGCCGGACCAACACGCTCACCCGATCGCAGCCGATGATGCGCCGCGCCTCGTTGGCTATCACGAAGGCGGTGGCCACAGGGTCGAGCGACTCGTGGACGGCCCGGCTAAACTTCTCGACCTGCGCCAGCGTTGACTGCTGGGCGTCGAGCTCGACGAGTTGCTGCCGCTGGGCTGCCACCTGCTGCCCACTCCGCTGACGGTCGAGGTAGACGGCCGCCAACGCCGACACCTGCCCGAGGAATCGCAGGTAGCCCCGCTGGACGTCCTCGTGATTGGGGTGATGAAGGACCTCGATCAGCCCCGCGCGGCCGGCCGTGGAATCGATCGGCGCGGCAATGACGAGCAGACCGCTCTGGTTGGTGGCCAGCGTTCCCCCGTCTGGCCCCGTGACTGAGGAACCCGGTGGCACGAGCGTGCCGTCGCCGCTGAAGAGAGCCGACACGAGCGAGTTGTGCCCGTCGATATTTTCCTGGGAACCGGAGATGGCCGCCTGATCGGTGCCCGAATGGCAGATCGGCTCGACCTGCCCACCCTCGCCCACGACCCAGATCACCTCGGCCACCGACTCCATCAGCCGATGCATGCCGCCGCGGAGAAACTCGAAAAACTCGGCCGCGGCCATGTCGCCGTGGGCCTTCTGCTCGAGCGCCGCCAGAAAGTCGTGAATCTCACGCTTGGCCCGCTCGAACTCCTCTGTTTCTTCAAAACTCGTCATGGTTGCGATCGGCCGTGCCGTCCCTGGAGCCGCGGTTCATCCGGCACCGCGAAAGGTTCCGCGGTGCCGGATGTCCATCGGTCGGATGGTCAGGCCTTGGCCGCCTGCTGGTGGACGACCCGCTTCTGCACGTCGGTCTCGAGCTGACCAAAAGCCTGCTCGTGCCGCACGACCGCCATCTGCAGGGCGTAGGCCAGCCGCTTCGCGGTGAAGAAGTTGACGATGATCCGCTGGGTCAGCTGGATCGTTTCGGGAGCGGTGCCACCCACCTGCTTGTTGAGGCCGAAATCGACGATCAGTTCCTCCGGCGTGCCGGTCACGCGGCAAAAGTTCGCGTAGGTCGCAAGGATGTGCGACTCGTCGACGGGCACCTGCATCGGCTCGGCAGGACGGGGCTGATCGGTCATGGAAGCACTCCAGAAGAGAACGAAACGGGACCGCCGGGGCGGTGGTCGCGGGACATCCGCGGGCTCCGGGTGAAGACTGAAAGTCTACAGCCCTTCCTCAGGAGGGGCCACTCGCGCTCGATAATCACCGGGCAAAAACCCTTGCGACATGTGGCGTCGCAGCCACGCGTCGGAGACAAACCGATGCAGCAGTGCCCGGGCACTGCGAACGGCATCACGATGCCAGGAGCGATCGTTGGGATCGCCCCCCGCCTCTAGCCCCGTGAACCGCAGACGGCATGGCCAGCCCCGCGCTTCGGCGATCACGTTGAACCGCTCGGCGATCCGCAACGCCCACGCCGCGCCGAGCGTTTCCCGGAGGGCCAGGAATGGCCGGTCGATTTCCTGCACAAGCGGCTTCGGCTCCTGCATCAGCGGCTTCCGGGCGAACTTTGTCGCGGGCGCTCGGCCGCGGATGCCGACGGGCCAGCCGGCCGACTGTCCGGCGGCAAGCACCGCGCCGAGTGCCACGAGGCAGGCCCCCAGAGCGTCGGTAACTTCCATCCCCACGATCCCGCCGGACTCGACGAAGGGCAGGAACGGCCGCAGGAGAAGGCACTGCCCGACGGAGACGGCCGCAGCCGCGGCGCCATGCCGCGTGCCGGCGAAGTTCATCCAGCCCACGGCAACCAGCAGCGGCATGAACCACCGTTGCACGGAGTGCACATCCGGCATCGAGCCGGGCCGCACGAGCGTTGCCGAGAGGGCCGGCATGACGAGCACGCCCGCCAGCGACCCGACGATGAACTGCCAGACCCCATGCTGCGGCCGCTTCGCGCCGAGGATCGCCATCGTTGGACACAAAAAAAGCGCCACGACCACCAGCCTCATCGACGCGATCGCCGCCGGATCCACCAGCCAGCCCGCCGCGCGACTAGCCATCTCCAGGCCGAAGACGAGGGCGGCAGCCGCCGCCCAGAGGGCGGCCGGCACGGCGGTCGACCCCCGCACGAGATAGGCGGCAACGGCAGCCGCGACCACCACGGGAATCGCGGCCAGAAACGAAACGAATGCTGGAGTGAGCGATTCCACCATTCCGCCAGCCTACCCTGCCGCATGCGAACGGATCGTGCCGGTTGGGAAGGCTACGAAAGAAGTCGTCTACTCGTCGACCGCGGCCGACCGATGCCACCTTTGGCGGTGTGCGCCACCGCAGCCGCGGCCATCCCTGAGCACGTTCCCATGCATCGCCTGAGGCTGATCAGTTGCGCGGCGATCCTCGCCGTGATGGTCTCCGACTGCCTTGCGATCGAGATGTTTACCTACTTCGGCGACGGGAGCCGCGTCGGGCTGCCGAGCCTCGAAGTGCCGATCGAGGCCTACCCGGGCATTCCTCTGCGGAGCGACCGCATTCGCGCCCGCCGCCGGGCGCTGCGGGCCGGCCCCGACACGGCGGTGCCGGTCGGCCCGGGCACACCGATCAGCCGTGGCATCACGATCCGCGCGATGCCTTCCGGCCCAGTAGCAGCGCCCGCCACCGTCACCGCGCCGGCACCAAAGGCCGAGCCGATCGCGGCCCCGCGGCCCCGGACCGTCAGGCAGATTGCGCCCCGCTAAAGCCGCTGCGACCTGACGCTCCTCGGGCGTTCACCGACACGAGAGCGGTCACCACCCGCTTTCCCATCGCTCGCGCTCCGGGCTTTTTGGGGGCATGGCACCGCCTCCCGTCAGGAAGCCCCAAGCGCAAGCGCGGAAACGGGCGCGAGCGCGGAAATGAGCGCGAGCGCGGGGAATACGCCCGCCACCTCGTCCCGCTCCA
>JBBDNW010000086.1:0-4999 GCA_040877375.1 Pirellulales bacterium
AGTGCGGGCGGCTCGTCGGTATCTGCTCGAAAAATACGGCGGCCTCGAAGGTTATTTGCGGCACCTTCGTGATCTCCGCGAGCGCGGCACGCAGCACCGGCAACTGCAGCCGCCACGCCGAAAGCTGCCTTAGCGAGAGCGCCGTCGCTGCGGCGAGCGTGTAGCCGCGGGGGGACAACGCTGGTTCCGGGCGGAGTTGACAGAATACGGTACATGCGTACACTCTTGGCCGTGGCTTCTAAACGCCAGCCCCATCCACCGTGCCTCAACGAAAGATAGCCTGTAGGCTATAACAACTCATGTGGGCGGTTGCGACGACCGATGTCTTCGATGAGTGGTTTCAAAATCTGGCTGACGAAGAGCGGGCGGAGATCGAGGTAACAACGTGGCTAAATCCTTTCGGGAACTCGTGGCACGAACGGGCACCGCCAAGACGAGGCGGATCGCCGCTCGGCGCACTCGGGAACTGCTCGCCGAGATGGTGCTCAGCGAAATCCGCGAGACGCTCGGGAAAACGCAGAGCCAGATGGCCAAGGCCGCCGGCATGAAGCAGCCCAGCTGGGCGAAGCTCGAAGGGCAGTCCGACATGCTGATCTCGACACTGCACAAGGTGATGAACGCCATGGGCGGCGAGCTGGAAATCACCGTGCGGTTCCCGCAAGGCCGCGTGCGGCTGAAGCAGTTCGGCCTCGACGCCGCCGAAGTGAAGTGAACCGATTTTCTTGACGTGATCCCCGCGATGCTCCAGCCGCCGCACCCGCGTGAACGAGCAATAGCTATCGCGAATGGCAGATCACGACGTAGGCACTCCTCATGATCGTCGAGATTCGTGAGGAGGCCCGCAGCGACCTGCGCGCTGGCTACCAGTTCTACGAGGAGCAGGCGGCGGGGCTGGGGCGATACTTCCTCGAGTGCATCTTCTCCGACATCGACGCGCTCACGCAGTTCGCCGGGATTCACAAGCGGCTCCAATCGCCACGAGGTAAGTCGGCCTAAACCTCCGCCATGCCCATGCCCGTTGGACGAGTTATAGACGTCGTCTTGGAACCCAAATCTAGAGCTGGCGATTTGACCTAGCCGACTTCATGGCCGGTGGCCAACTGCCATCCGATGCCCGCGACCGCCTAGCGACTGGCGCACACTGCGAACTTGTGGCACGGAACGAGAGGCCTTGGGCTTGGATCGGCCGGAAGGCATCCACATCTTCCGGCGCATACTCCTCAAGCAACAGCGGCCGTACCGTCTCGAAGGAGAGCACGACTACCGTCTCGAGGGCGTTGCAGCAGGTGGCGAGCACGGGATCATCACCGGCCGAACGAACACCTCGCCGCCAAATACCCTCGACCAGTACTCTCGACCAGTACCCTCGACTGGGATCGAACCAGTAACCTTCAACTTCGGAGGCTGACGCTCTATCCAATTGAGCTACGAGGGCATACCCGACGACCAGAGTCTAGCAGCCTCGGCAGGTCGGAAAAAGCAGTGGCCTTTCGCGGCTGCGGCCTCGGCTGGGAGTGACGGCCGAGCGACGGGCCGCTCGACAGCCGCTTGTCAGGCCGTTTGTCAGGCCGACCTCTTGAGAGCCGGGGCCGGTGAATCGACGTGCGGCCGGGATGGTGACTCGTGCGAGCCGTCGATCCGAAGCGTGCGAGCCAATGTGTCGCTAGCCACCGGACGGCGGGCCTCCTGGCTCATCAACTCCGCGAGTTGCCGTGTGCGGGGCACGCATGAACCAAACTGCACGAGCGCCGCGAGCCGGCCTGCAAGCATCCCGAATGTGCCCCAGGGGGCAGTCGCCGCCGCATGCCGCAGCACCTCGCCGGCATGGGCAACCAGAGCGGGCACCAGACGTTCGCAGGATAGCGATCGCCAGAAGAGACGCTCGGCATGGAGGCCGGCTGTAAACCCACCGCCGCGCCGCTGGGCCGGACCGCTCACGACCCGTGATTCGGTTTCGACGATCACGTCGAGTTTCGCCGCCGTCAGCGCCGTCGCCATATCGGCGGCCGCGAGCGAGTCGCCGCATGCCGTCGAGAAACCGATGGTGGTCAGCACGTCGGCCCGCCAAAACCCTGCCTCGATGGTCGGAGCCGACGGCGACAGCCGCATCGTGATGCTGCCATCGTCGTTACGACGCGGCACCACCGGCACGCTGCGGCCCCCGGCAGCGCGGTGAATGCCAGCCAATACGGGCTGGTTGCAATCGCCCTCGGAAACGGCGAGCGGCACTACGGCGCCGACGTCGCCGCGGGCAAAGTGGTCAAGCACCCGATCGGTCCAGCCCGCGGTGGCCTTCCAGCCCGCGGCGAGCACGTGGACCACGTCGCCTGTGCTCGCGGCCACTCCAGCGTTGATGCACTCGACGAGGCTCGCAGCCTGTGGCACGTCAACGAATGTGACCTCGTCTCGGATGTTCCAGGGATCGTCATAGGCAACGCCGAGCGCGACGATCACGTCGCAGGCGTCGGGCCGATGCTCAAGAACGCTAATGAGCGTTTCCTCGAGCGCAGCGACGTCGGTCACGGGGACCACAACCGAAAGCCGGCGCGGACGCCCTGCATGAGCCTGCATCGACATGAATCCCCCGCTTCGTCCCATGCGGGCCGCGCAGACGCTCCCCCCGGAACGCCCACATACCCCGCTATTTCCCGATGTCAGGCTGTCGCGATCAGGCCGCGGCTCGCTGCGGTTGGAGTTCCGTGAACAGGTTCACGGTGTGCAGCATCTCGCCGTCAGCGTCGTAAAACTGCAAAACACCCACGTCGATCATCCACATCGCGAACATCTCCGACACGCGATAGCACCGCGCTACGCACCGGCCGCGGTCGATGCGGATGTTTTCCTGGAGATCATCGACGTCGACGACGTCGGCACCCAGTTTGACGAAGTGACGCGAAACAAGACCACGGACATCCGCGGCATTCATATGCAGACGCATGGAAGGCAACCTCCTGTTGCGGGCTGACGATTCGACGTCTTGTCGATCGGGTCGGGAAACCTACCGGGGCGCCGCCGCCGACGAAAGGCTGGTTTGCCGAGGGAAGGAGTCCCGTGTGAGACATCCCGACCCGCCACCATAGTCCGGAACATCGACTGGGGACCCTGGCCACGATGACCCACGGATTCGACCGCTTCCCATCCGACAGATCCGGTGTCGTCGACGCAGATTGCCAGGTCGACGCAGTCGGATGGGTCGTGGCTCCGGTTGGCGGTACGGGCCGCACTCGCCGTGTCGCTGCAGACACGCGTTACGGCAGGCGGTGGGTCCATGCGACGTCGAGATAGCGATCGCGGATGAGCGAAGCGACCTGCTCCTCGGGCCAGTTGCGGCGGAGCGTGTCGGCTCCGAATGCCCGCCGCACCGCGGCCTCGAGCGGCCCGCGACCGAGACCGAGGTTGGCGACAAAGGCGGCGTGATCGCGGCCGGCACGATACCCGGGTTCGCGTGGCGGATGCCTGAGCACCTGCGATATCAGATCGAGGTCAAAGTCGTCGAGCAGCGTGCCGTGATAGAGGACGGCCTGCCGCCGCACCCGCAGCGCGTTGCCCGAAACTTTCCTCTCGATGCCATCCACCGCGACGGCGAGGTCGCTCGAACCGCGCCGCACGACCGCCCTCCCGGCCACGACAATCGCGGCGCAGAGCGGATCGAGCATCGCCGCATGGATCCGTTCGATCGACGGCGCCGCCTCCGGGAGCGGCGCGATCACCGACCACATCACGCATCCCGGACCAAGCACGACGGTGAGCCCGCCACTCGGCCGTCGCAGCACCTGCACGCCGTGGGAGCGGCACGTATCGAGATCGATCTCCTGCTCCACATGGCTCGATGATCCCAGCACGACTGTCGGCGCGCGGGCCATCCATGTTCTGACCACGGATCCGGTGAGCAGGCCGTCGTGGGCGTCGGCAAGGAGAGCCTCGTCGAGGGCCAGATTTTCAGCGACGGTCGGCAGGTCGGCATCAAGCCAGCAGGCAAGGCCGTCTACGTGGAGACGTTGACTCACTTTCCCGACCTCCTAGACTTGTATCATGAGCGAATCTACCCGTCGCGGCCCCACGCCGGACGATGCCCTGCCGCACGTTGAACCGCCAAGCGCTGCGTTTCTGGTGCAACTGTTTTTGGTTCCGCTGACGATCGTGGCCTGCGGGCTGTTTGTGGTGTGGGGATTTTACTGGCTCGCGCAGATGGGCAACGATCCCGAGAGTTATGTGCGGGCCCTGCGCCGCAATAACGAGGGACGCTGGCAGGTGGCCCTCAACTTCGCCAACGACCTTCGAGGTCCGGGCGGCGCGGCACTCAAGGGCGACACGAAACTTGCGGCAGACCTCGCGGGCATTCTCGACGACGAGGTAGCCAGCGGCCGGCCGAGGGGCAGCGGCAACGCGGCCGAACAGTCGAAGACGCTCTGCGGCTACCTCTGCCGAGCGCTCGGAGAGTTTTCCGTGCCCGAGGCGGCCGTGCCGCTGCTGAAGCGGGCCAACGACACCACCGACCCGCAGACTGCTCAGGCGGCCGTCGAAGCGCTTGCCGTGCTTGCATCCAACCTCGCTGCCGCAGGGAAGTCGTTTGACGAGCCAGCCGCTGTGACCAAGGCGATCCTCGTGGCCACGCAGAGCGATACGAAGACCCTACGGTCATCGGCCACGTTTGCGCTCGGCGTGATCGGCGGGCCGGGGGCCGGCGAGCGGCTTGGCCAACTCGCGGAGGACGGCGACGACGACGTTCGCTACAACGCCGCCATCGCGTTGGCGAGGCAGGGTGCGGACGCTGCCTGGCAGCCGCTCGAGGAGATGCTCTCCTTGCCGGACGTGGTGCCGCCTGAGGGTGACCAAAAGGGTCAGGCCGAGCGGTATCGGCGGGCGATGATCGTGGTCAACGCCCTCAAGGGGGTGAGCCTGCTCATCGACGACACGAAGCAGTCGCCCCCCGCAGCAATCACAAAACTCATCACGAATCTTGCCGAAGATCCCGTTTCGGACGTGCGGTGCCGCGCCC
>JBBDNW010000087.1:0-1485 GCA_040877375.1 Pirellulales bacterium
CGGCGAGCATG
Source organism: Pirellulales bacterium (assembly GCA_040877375.1). Classification (GTDB taxonomy): domain Bacteria; phylum Planctomycetota; class Planctomycetia; order Pirellulales; family UBA1268; genus QWPN01. Next base: position 12 of record JBBDNW010000087.1, read on the forward strand.
TCACCGCCGGTGAACCAATCCGGCACCATCTCGATGCTAACCGCATTCCCCAAGCGTGCGCTTGGGGCTTCCTGACGGGAGGCAAGCCGCGCGGATAATCGAGACGGTTCCCGATCGTGAGGAGCCTGGGGCGTATCCTCGCCTCGGCGACGAGACTTTTGCCGCCCCCGAGCCGGCGAGCAAACTCTTCGGTGCGATCCAGCCGTCCGCGCCGAGGCCGCTACGGTGCGGTCTCGAGATCTACCTCGAGGGGCATGGTGGCACGAGCGGTCGTGCCGGCGAGCGTGTCGACGACGGCCACCTCGATCCGGCCCGGACCGCTCCGGATCGATTCGGGAAGCCTGATCACGTACCTCGCGAAGTAGTCACGACGCTGCGTGCGGCAGGTCTCGGCGATCGGCTCGAAGCTCCACTCGTGCTCGACGCGGCCGTCGGCTGCCACAAGCGTGAGCGTCGCGTCGATGCAGGTCGTATGACCGGCCGGTGATTCGCTCGCGGAGAGGTTGTCGAGTTCGAAGTAGACGATCACTTCTTGCCCCGGCTGAAACCGGGTCTTGGCAAACTTGTCGACCACGCCCCAGCCCTGAACCCGTGAGGCAAAGCAGGCATTTCTGACCGCGAGCGACGGCGGCGGCGAGATGGTAGCCACGCCTGGATCAGATTCTGGACCAGATTCCGAATCGGTTCGGGGCACCGTGACGGGCGGCGGCGAGTCCGCCGCATCATGACGAGAGGCTTCAACGTCGCTCGCCTCCGGGGCCGCCACCTCGACCGCAGCCAGCAGCGCAGTAGGTGGATCGACGGCGGCTCCGTCGAGATCCGCCTTCGCCACCAGGTGAGATGCGGCAACGATCGGCGGCACCGCCCGAGCGACGACTGCTTCAGCCGCCGCCTTGGAGGAGTCGGCCGCCTCCAGCGTTGAGGCGAAGGCCTCGACGACCACCGGCCAATCCTCCTGCTGGGTCTGCTGCAGTGTTTCGATGAGCGTCGTTCGGGTGGCTTCGTCGATCGGGCCGAGCCGCTTGACGCGGGCTACCGCTTCGTCGATTGCCGCCTCGCGGCGTTCCGCGTCGATCGCATCGTCGGCACGGGAAGTGGGGGTTGGATCGGTGGAGTCGGTGACGTCAGCGACTGTTTCCGCATCGGTAGCCGGTGACTCGGGATCGGTCTCCGAGGCATGCTCGGCGAGGCCCCGGAGGGTGTCGCGGAGATAAGCCGTGCTGATGGCAGACGTGCAACCGCCCACCAGCGACAGGAGGAGGGCGACGAGGGCCACCCCGCCACCACGAATCGACCAGGAGATGCCATTCATCGTTGTCATGCTCGAATGTCGTCCGGCCCGGAAACAGGGAGTCACCCGATTCGGGAGGGAAGATAGGGACCTTCAAGCGGGCAGAGCAAGGTCAACAGCCGGAGGCGACCACCCCCCGCGAAACAGCGGGAGTCTGTTAAACTTCGCCTCCGATCGCGTCCC
>JBBDNW010000087.1:1495-4996 GCA_040877375.1 Pirellulales bacterium
CCCTTTCGACTTTCAGGTTGCCAGGTATCCCCTGAAGGCGGACTCAGCCGCGGAGTTCCCCAAGAGCGTTGCGATCGATCTTCGCTACAGCGGCATCGGTGACGATCCGACGACGGCCTGGGGGGGGCTCGCAAATGACGGAGCGATCGCGGGTGTTCGCGACCGGCACAGCCCCGGAATCGACACGCATGACCATGCCAACGCTCGACCAGCAAGCCGTGCCTCCCCACTGGAGGCACCGTCATCTCCTCGACCTGGAACGGCTCACTCCGGACGAAATCCGCACGCTGCTCGACACGGCGACACTCTTTAAAGAGGCCACCGACGGCTGCCGCCGCAAGCTCTCCGTGCTTAACGGCACGACCGTCGTGACCTTGTTCTTCGAGAACTCGACGCGGACCAAGACAAGCTTCGCATTGGCAGCGCGGCGGCTTGGCGCCGACGTGGTCGACTTCTCCGCGTCGTCGAGTAGCCTCTCGAAGGGCGAGTCGTTCATCGACACGGCCAAGAATCTCGAGGCGATGGGGATCGACGCCGTGGTCGTGCGACACGTCACGCCGGGCACGCCCCACCTGCTGGCCCAGCACCTCTCGGTGGGCGTGATCAACGCAGGTGACGGGCCCCACGAACATCCCACGCAGGGTCTACTCGACATCTTCTCGATCCGTGAACGACTCGGTGATCTCTCGGGCGTGACGGTGGGCCTGGTCGGTGACATCGCCCACAGCCGCACAGCCCGGTCGAACATCTGGGGTCTGATGAAGCTCAGCGCGAAGGTGATCGTCTGCGGCCCGCCAACGCTCGTCTCCGAACGCTGGCGAGAGATCGGCGTCGAGGTCTCGCACGATCTCGACGCGATCGTGCCCAGGTGCGACGTGCTCAACCTCCTCCGTATCCAGTTTGAACGGCAGAACACCCGGCCATTCCCGTCGGTCCGCGAATACGCCCATCTGTATGCCATGACCCGCGAGCGGCTGAAGCGGGCGAAGAAAGAACTGCTGATCCTCGCCCCCGGCCCGATCAACCGTGGCGTCGAGGTGACGGCCGAGGTGGCCGATTGTCCGCAGTCGCTGATCCTGAGCCAGGTCGCCAACGGCCTCGCCGTCCGAATGGCAGTGCTCTGGCTGACCTGCGGCCCACGGCCTGCGGACGCCGCGTCGTGGCCGGGTCGCGACGACAACTCTCACCACGTGAGGATCAACTGATGGCCACGCTCCTGATCCGCGGCGGCCGGGTCGTCGACCCGTCGCAAAACATCGACCGCGTCGACGACGTGCTCGTCCGCGACGGGCAGGTGGTGGCGATCGGCCATGGAGATGGCCAGCCGCTCGGCAAGGCCGACGAGACGATCGATGCGGCCGGTCTCGTGGTCGCGCCGGGCCTGGTCGACATGCACGTCCACCTCCGCGAGCCCGGCCGCGAGGAGGACGAGACAATCGAGACCGGCACGCAAGCCGCGGTGGCCGGGGGCTTCACCAGCGTCGCCTGCATTCCCAACACCGAGCCACCGATCGACACGCAGGCCACCGTCGAGTTTATCCACCAAAAGGCGGCCCGAGCCGACACCTGCAACGTGTTCGTCGTGGCCTGCGTGAGCCGCAACCGCGAGGGCAAGGAGCTCGCCGACATCGGCCAGCTCGTGGAGGCGGGCGCGGTCGCGTTCAGCGACGACGGCGCCCCGGTCTACGACGCTGAGTTGATGCGGCGGGCCTTTGAATACTGCCGGATGTTCGACAAGCCGATCCTCGCTCACGAGGAGGTGCTCGAACTCTCGCGTGGCGGCGTGATGAACGAAGGACTCGTCTCGCTGGTGCTCGGGCTGGGCGGCATGCCGGCGGCCGCCGAGGAGGTGATGATCGGCCGCGATATCGCGCTTTCTGAGGTGACGCGTGGCCGCCTTCACGCCATGCATGTCTCCACGGCGGGGGGCGTCGCTCTGATTCGCGAGGCCAAGAAACGGGGTGCCCGCGTTACCGCCGAGGCCTGTCCCCATCACTTCACACTCACCGATGAGAGCCTCCGCGGCTTTGATTCCAACTTCAAGATGAGTCCTCCGCTGCGGACGCAGGCCGACATTGAGGCGATCATCGACGGTCTCGTCGACGGCACGATCGACTGCATCGCCACCGATCATGCCCCGCACGCCCGCGAAAAGAAGATGCTCGAACTCGACCGGGCGCCGTTCGGCATCCTCGGCCTCGAGACCGCGGTGGGCCTGTCTGTCACGCGACTGGTAAACACCGGCCGCCTTGGCTGGCCGCGGCTGATCGAGGCGATGAGCACGCTGCCTGCGCGGATTCTCGGTATCAACCGTGGCACGCTGCGACCCGGCGCCGTGGCCGACATCACGTTGATTGATCCCAACCTCTCGTGGCGGGTCGACGTGGCCTCGTTTCGCTCCAAAAGCATCAACTCGCCGTTTGACGGCTGGACGCTGCAGGGCAGGGCGGTGACCACGATCGTGGGAGGCCGCATCAAGTATCGGCTGGCGTGAATGACGCTCATCGTCGACGGCTACAACCTGCTGCATGCCTCGGGTGTCTTCGGAGCAACGCGAGGCCCGCGGGGTTTTGAACAGTCGCGTGCCGCGCTGCTCGACATGCTTCTCGACGTGCTCGGCGACAAGGCCGCCGACACGATCGTGGTCTTCGACGCGGCGCGGGCCCCCGACGGCCTGCCCGCGAGACTCTCGCATGGTGGCATCCGCGTGTGGTTCGCCCGGGAGTATCCCGACGCCGATTCTCTGATCGAGGAACTCGTCGAGCACGACACCTCTCCGGGCCATCTCGTCGTCGTGTCGAGTGACCGCCGTCTGCAAGTCGCCGCCCGCCGCCGCCGGGCCAAGGCCGTCTCCTGCGAGGAGTGGCTCGCCGAAGCCCGTGAACTCCGCCGTTCCCGCGGCCGCCCCATGGCCGATGCCAAGCCTCCGGAACCGGGACCGGAGGGCGTTGACGAGTGGAAACGCTATTTCGGGCTCGATTCCGAATCGTGACGAGCTTCCAAAAAGCCCGGAGCGCGAGCGATGGGAATCCGGGTGGCAGCCGTTGCGGTGATGGGTGACGAAGCGGGGTGGCAAGCGTCTTCCCCGCGCTCGCGCTTGGGGCTTCCTGGCGGGACGCACGGATGATCGAACCGATTCCCGATCGTGAGGAGCCGGTCGGGGGCACGCGCAGACGCCGGGGAATCTTTGCGACTCACGAGCGACGCCCCGTCGGCCACGCGGGCATCCTGTAGCAAAATCCCCCGGCGCCGAGCATGTCACCGCCGGCGAACCAATCCGACACCGACTCGATGCCACCCGTATTCCCCGCGCTCGCGCTTGGGGCTTCCTGACGGAACGCGACGCACGGATGATCGAACCGATTCCCGATCGTGAGGAGCCGGTCGGGGGCACGCGCAGACGCCGGGGAATCTTTGCGACTCACGAGCGACGCCCCGTCGGCCACGCGGGCATCCTGTAGCAAAATCCCCCGGCGCCGAGCATGTCACCGCCGGCGAACC
>JBBDNW010000088.1:0-4991 GCA_040877375.1 Pirellulales bacterium
GTCAGGGTAACGGCTATTTCGTCGCCGAAGTGCAGGGCGTCGCCAAAGCACTGGATTTCGACCGCCGTCAACAGAGACCGATTTTCTGGTCTACGAGAACAGCGTCGGCGAGTTTTTTGAGTTCCACTCCTGCCGCCACCCCTACATCACGTTCATCTCGGAAACCACCAAGTCGCTGAAGCAGGCGCAGACGCTCGCCCGGGTGTCGACGCCGCGGCTGCTGGACCGCTACAGCCATATCCAGTTGCACGGCGTCCAGCAGGCCGCCGACGCGATTGGCGAGATGATCACCGCCGGGGGCCACCGTCCCGCGGGCAATCGCCGGGAGGCGGCCGTTGCAACGCTCGCGGCGACCGGCACCGACGACGCCACGGCCGATCCCGACCCCGCATCCGGCAAGGGTCCTAGTCGGGGTTGTAGTCGGGGCAACTCGCCGGCTTCAGGTGGCAGAACACGGCACAAGGTGGCAGGCTGGGCAGACTCTGACGGTCAAATCTCACCGCCGTGCGATGAGCCCTTGCCGCGCCCACAAACAAGAAAACCCCTGCGAAGGCCGCTGTTGTCAGCACTTCGCAGGGGTCTTTTGGAGAGAGGCTCCGGTCGGAGTCGAACCGACGATGGCGGATTTGCAATCCGCTGCCTTAGCCACTTGGCTACGGAGCCGTATGTTGAGATCTGGAACTACGCTACGGAAATCTGGGCCAAATGGTCAAGTTGTTCCCGTCGCGCAAACCCGGGCAGCTGTGCCGCGAAATGCGAATCCACCGATTCGTTCTGAAAATCGGCCAGCGGCGGCCTGCTTCTTCAATCCTTTCCGTTTTCTGCCGCCGGACCCGGGCCTTTGGTTCGGTGGCTCGCCTGCCGATATAGTCTGCGGCACCGCTGCATCTTTCCAACTCTGGTCTCCCGGCCCCTCGCAGGACCGGGCGGACCTCCGCAGGAGTATTTCGAGGATGACCACGAAGGCGACCGGTGACATTGGTCTGATCGGCTTGGCCGTCATGGGCGAGAACCTTGCTCTGAACATCGCCAGCCGCGGCTATACGATCGCGGTCTACAACCGCACCACCAGCGTCACAGACGCCTTCACCGCCGGCCGTGGCAACCAGCCCAACGTCATCGGCTGCCATTCGCTGCCCGACCTCGTCGCCGCGCTCAAGCCGCCGCGGAAGGTGATGATGATGGTCAAGGCTGGTCCCGCCGTCGACGACCTCATCAAGACGCTCATCCCGCTGCTCTCGAAGGGCGACGTGATCATTGACGGCGGAAACACGCTCTCCTCCGACACCGAGCGGCGGACAAAGGAAGTCGAGGCGGCCGGCCTGCTTTACATCGGCACCGGCGTGTCGGGAGGCGAAGAGGGCGCGCTGAAGGGCCCGAGCCTGATGCCCGGCGGTTCGGCGGCGGCATGGCCGCTGGTGAAGCCGATCTTCCAGGCAATCGCGGCCAAAGTGGGGCCGCAGGGCGACATTCCCTGCTGCGACTGGGTGGGCCCCCGCGGCGCCGGCCACTATGTGAAAATGGTGCACAACGGCATCGAGTATGGCGACATGCAACTGATCTGCGAGGCCTACTCGCTGCTCAAGCACGCCGCCGGCCTCACGAATCCCGAACTCGCCAAGGTCTTCAACGACTGGAACACGGGGGAGCTCGATAGTTATCTCATCGACATCACCCGCGATATTTTCACCGTCAAGGATCCCGAGAGCGGTGACTTCATGGTCGATCGCATCCTCGACAAGGCCGGCGCGAAGGGCACCGGCAAATGGATGAGCCAGTTGGCCCTCGATCTCGGCGTGCCCAGCACACTGGTCACCGAGGCCGTCTATGCCCGCTGCCTGTCGGCCCTCAAGGATGCCCGCGTGCGGGCGAGCAAGGTGCTCCAGGGCCCCGGGGCCGCACCGACGATCTCCGCTGCCGACCGGCCGACGTTCATCGAGCAGGTGCGGCAGGCGCTCTACGCCTCGAAGATCGCGAGCTACGCCCAGGGCTACGTGCAGTTGGCCGCGGCGGCCAAGGAGCACGACTGGACGCTCGATTACGGCGCCATCGCGATGATGTGGCGGGGCGGCTGCATCATCCGCGCGCAGTTTCTGGAGCGAATCTACGAGGCCTACAAGGCTAGTCCTGACCTCGAGAACCTGATGCTCGCTCCCTACTTCACTTCCGCGCTCGCCAAGGCACAGGATCCGTGGCGGCACGTGGTGGCCGCGGCGGCCACGATCGGCGTGCCCGTGCCGGCATTCATGACGGCCCTGGCCTATTACGACGGCTACCGCCACGCCAATCTGCCCGCCAACCTGCTCCAGGCCCAGCGTGACTACTTCGGCGCCCACACTTATGAGCGGACCGACAAACCCGGCACGTTCCACACCGAATGGCTCGAGCTGCGCAAGCCCGTGGCCTGAGGAGACGCCCATGGCGAACGGTTATCTGGAAAACATGTTTGGCCTCTCGGGCCGCACGGCCGTTGTGGTCGGCGGCACGGGAGTGCTCGGCGGGGCGCTGGCCGATGGGCTCGCCCAGGCGGGGGCGTTTGTCGTCGTTGCGGGGCGTGGGGCCGACCGCGGCGAGGCTCGCGTGGCGGCGATCCGGGCGGCGGGCGGCGATGCCACCTTCGTGAGCGTTGACGCGGTCGATCGCGAAAGCGTCAAGGCCCTACTCGAGGCGACGATCAATGCCCAAGGCAAGGCCGACATTCTCGTCAACTCCGCGGGCGTCAACTCGTCGGTGCCCTACTTCGACATTCCCGACGACGACTTCGACAAGGTGCTCGACACCAACCTGAAGAGCACCCACATCGGCTGCCAGGTCTTTGGGAGCCACATGGCCACGACTGGCGGGGGGGCGATTCTCAATATCGGCAGCGTGTCGGCCGACAAGCCGCTCTCGAAGGTGTTTATCTACTCCGCGTCGAAGGCGGCCGTCGTCAACTACACGAAAAACGTCGCCCGCGAACTCGCTCCCCAGGGAGTCCGCGTCAACGTGCTCTGCCCGGGCTTTTTTCCCGCGGAGCAGAATCGCAAGATTCTCTCCCCGGAGCGGACGGCGCAGATCATGAGCCAGACCCCGATGAATCGCTTCGGCAGCCCCGAGGAGTTGCTCGGCGCCGCGATCCTGCTCTGCGCCCCGGTGGCGGGGAGTTTCATCACGGGGGCGGAGGTCTACGTCGACGGCGGTTTCACCGGCATGAGGTTTTAAGCGGATGCCCCACACGATCGTGATCTTCGGCGCCTCGGGCGATCTGACGAGCCGCAAACTCGTGCCGGCGCTCTACAACCTCATGCGGGCCGGGTCGCTGCCGGCCGGAACACAGGTCGTCGGCTTCTCGCGGACGCCGATGAGCGACGACGAGTGGCGAGCGAGCCTCCGCGAGTCGACGGCTAAGCACGCCGGCGACGTGCCGCTTGACGAGGCGTCGTGGCAGCTGTTTGCCGCCACCATCCACTACCAGCCGGGAGATATCGAACGATCCGAGGACTTCGGCCTCCTGGAAGCCCGCCTCGCAAAGCTCGAGGGAACCGCCGGCGCCGACCGCGTCTATTACCTCGCCACTGCGCCGCAGTTTTACGGGCCCGTCGTCTCGGCGCTCGGCAGCCACGACATGGCGGCCCAATCGCGGGGAGCGCGGCGGATCGTCGTCGAGAAGCCGTTCGGCACCGATCTCGCCACGGCCCAGGCGCTCAATGCCCAGATCCATACCGTCTTCCGCGAGAGCCAGGTCTTTCGCATCGACCACTACCTAGGCAAGGAGTCGGTGCAAAATATCCTCGCGCTGCGGTTCGCAAACACGATCTTCGAGCCGGTCTGGAACCGCCGCTACATCGACCACGTGCAGATCACCGTGGCCGAGGAGGTGACCGTCGGCCGCCGTGGCTCCTTTTATGACCGGGCCGGCGTGCTGCGGGACATGTTCCAGAACCACATCCTCCAACTCCTGATGGTGACGGCCATGGAGGCGCCCGTGCGGTTCAATGCCAACGCCGTCCGCAACGAGAAGGTGAAGGTGCTGGAGGCGATCCGGCCATTGGCACCTGCGGGGGTGGCGGCGGCGGGCGTCCGCGGCCAATACCGCGGCTACCTCGCTGAACCCGGTGTCAGGCCAGACAGCCGCACACCCACCTTCGGCGCGATCCGGCTGGAAGTCGATAACTGGCGGTGGCAGGGAGTGCCCTTCTACCTCCGCAGCGGCAAGGCGATGAGCTGCCGCACCACGCAGATCGTGATCGGCTTCCGCCAGCCGCCGCTAGAGCTCTTCTCCAACGGCAACCGCACCACCGCGCGGGAGGCGAATCGGCTCGTGATCCAGATTCAGCCCGCGGAGGGTATCCAGCTGCACTTCCACACCAAGGTGCCAGGGGCCGGCATGAACATCCGGCTCACCGACCTGGAGTTTAGTTATTCCCGGCAGTTCAAGGGGCGGCTGCCCGAGGCCTACGAGCCGCTGCTGCTCGACGTGATGGCCGGCGACGCGAGCCTTTTTGCGCGGTCCGACGAGGTCGAGAAGTCGTGGGAGATCATCGACCCGTTTGCACGGGCCTGGTCGTCCGACACGATACCGGCCCCTGATCTCTACGAGCCCGGCGACTGGGGGCCGATGTCGAGTTTCGACTGGATGGCCGCGCAGGGGCGGACGTGGTTTGATCTCTGCCCGGTGCTCACGTGAGCATCGTGGACCACGGTGCCAGTCACCGTTTCTCCGCGCGGCAACTGGCACCGTTGTCGATCGGTGGCGTACTGATCGGACCGCCGGTCGTGCAGGCGGCGCTCTCGGGCTACAGCGATCGGGCGATGCGGGTGCTCGCGCGGCGACACGGTGCGGCCTACACGCTCGGAGAGGTTCTGCTCGACAAGTTTGTCGCCGAGGTCGGCACCAACCGCCGCAACCTCGCCCGCCTCGCCGTGGCCGACGAGGAGCATCCCGTCGGCGGCCAACTCATGGGCTCGAACCCCGATGACTTCCCGCCCGCGGCGCGGCGGCTCGTGGCCGA
>JBBDNW010000089.1:0-4986 GCA_040877375.1 Pirellulales bacterium
CAGAGCGGCTCTCGGATAGCTGTAGCGGCGACTTGGCAAACTGGAAAAGGTAGGCGATGGGGTCGGCGAACGCTCGAGGAGTGTCGGGCCGCTGCGGCCCACAGCGACGAGACTTTTGCCGCCCCTGAGCCGGTGAGACACATAAGTCGAATGCGGTCGAGAGCGCACGTTCCTATAGGCGGATCCATGAGCTTCACCGCGTTTGACGAGGCGGCGATGCGGCGGGCGGTCGAACTCGCCGCCCGAGGCCGCGGCGCCGTAGAACCGAACCCACAGGTGGGCGCGGTCGTGGCGACAGCGGACGGGGGCGGTCGGATCATCGGCGAGGGCTGGCACGATCGGTTCGGCGGCCCGCACGCCGAAGTCATCGCGCTGGAGGCCGCCGGCGAACGGGCGCGGGGGGCGACGCTCTACGTCACGCTCGAACCCTGCTGCCACCACGGCAAGACACCGCCGTGCACCGCCGCCATCCTCGCGGCGGGCATCGCCCGGGTCGTGGTCGCGGCCGGCGATCCCTTTCCCACAGTGGCGGGGCGTGGCCTCGACGCCCTGCGGCAGAGTGATGTCCGGGTCGAGACCGGCCTCCTCGGGCCGGAGGCAACTCGCCTCACCGCGCCGTTTCGCAAGCTTGTCGCCGCGGGAAAACCCTGGGTGATCGCCAAGTGGGCGATGAGTCTCGACGGGAGAATCTCAGCCGCCGCTGGGCAGGACCGCTGGATCTCCGCGGTGCAATCACGGGCACTCGTTCACGATCTGCGGAGCCGGATCGACGCGATCGCCATTGGCATCGGCACGGCGCTAGCCGACGATCCGTTGCTCACGGTCCGACCAGACCCGGGCACGTCGCCGGGACCGCGACGGCCGCTGCGGATCGTGTTTGACTCGCGCGGCCGCCTGCCGCTCACGAGCCGTCTGGTGCGTACCGCCGGTGAATCACCCCTCCTCGTGGCCGTCGGGCCCGACGCACCCACCGACCGGACGGCGGCCCTCGCGGCAGCAGGCTGCGAGGTCTGGCGTGGCACCGAACCGGACCCTACTGCCCGCGCCACGACCTTGATGCGCGAACTCGGCTCACGCCGGCTGACCAACCTGCTCGTGGAAGGTGGACCCACGGTGCTCGGCTCCCTCTTTGCAGCCGGTGAAGTCGACGAGGTTTGGGCCTTCATCGCGCCCCGGATCCTTGGCGGGCCGGGGACGGGCGGCGAACTCCCTGCGCTACCCGACGTAAAAAACCTGCAGGTCGAGGAGGTCTCCCGCCCTGGTGGCGACATCTTCATCCGCGGGCTCGTCACTTCGCAGGCATGTCGCGGATGACGTTTCGCCAATGCGTGACGAGCGCGTCGTCGCGGAACGATGTCTCTGAAACCGCCGCGCGGAGCGACTTGAGCGCCTCGAATATCACCTTGGCGTGCGCCAAGGCTTCCTTTGCCTGCTCGTTCTCGTCCGCGGCCGTGAGCTCCGTGTCGGCATCGACCGACCCGTCGCGCTGCTGCACGCATCCATACCGCGTCACATACACGACCCACGGCTGGAGCACATCGACCAGCCCCGCGAAGTCGAGGGCGGCGGCCCCCGCCAGCGGCTCTGCGAACTTCGTCAACTGGGCCCCCGTTTCCAGCCGGCTCTCCACGAGCAGTCGGCCGACCTGCTTGGGCACCAGCGAGAACACCGCAGCCTTCTCGCCGACGCCGATCGACGGCCGAATCTGCTCGTCGAGTTGGCTGTTGTCGAGGGCCCACGACCAGACCGTGCCCCCTTCCACCTTCGACTTTTCGGGCGCCGGAATGCGATAGCCCGCCGGTACGGCTTCGGAATCCATGTCGCGAACGGCCTCGGTAAGCTCATCGCCCAGCGCGAAGAGGTCGCTGAGCCCGTCACGGAAGACCTTCGGGTCGTCGAGCGACAGCACGATTGCCGGCTCAACGAGTGGCAACGGTTCGGACGACGCCGGCAACTCGGCCTGCGGCCGCTTCGTCCGTGCTTTGGCGTCGAGCACGAGGCCGACCTGCCCGTCGGCCAGCCCCTTCAGGATCTTGTCGCGAAGGATCGTCGTGAGTTTGCCCCCCAGCGGGGCCACGTGCTCGTTGAACTGGTCAAACTGCTCACCTTCTTCGTCGCTGAGTTGCGGCCGGCCGTGCTTCTCGAAGAGCACCCACGCGGCGCGGGTGAGATTGACGGCGACGTCGAACGCGGCGGGGTCTGACTTGATCCGCGAGACAAGCACACCCAAAGGCGCACCGCCGGCATGCTCCAGGAGGTCGAGCCGCTTCGAGCCATCGAACGGCAGATTCTGTGCCCAGTTCCAGACATAGCCTTCGTAGCCTTGCTCTCCGATGAACGAAAACGCCGTCCACGGCCCGGGCTCGGGGAGCCGCTTTGCATATTCATCCGCCACCCGCCCCGTCAGGTCGCGGATATCCGCCTTCGCCTCCTCGGACATGCCGTCGTCGTCGAGTTGATCGACGAGCGTTGCCATCGATTCGATGTCGGACCGCGAGGCACCCAACGCCTCGTTCAACGACTCGCTCAGGTAGGAGATCCCGGTGATCGGCTTGTCGAGATGGTCCAGAAGCGGCTTGAAGGCGGGTAGCGTCAGCAGCCCCTTCCGGTCGCTTCCCGGGAGTGCGAGCTTCTCGAGATGGTCGACAGAATCGCCGATGGAAAGGATCATCCGGTCGCCGACCAGCCCGATCGCCAGCACTACGTCGAGTGATCGCAGCCGATCGAAGACCTTTCGGGCCCGCTCCTCGTCGCCGGTCGCGGCGACGGCCTCCTGCTCCAGATCGTCCCACGGAATGCGTTCGCCATCGAGGGTGAACGTCAGCATTTCGGCTCCCGCGACCTTCCGCCGCTCGAATGCCTTCGCCAGCTCGGGATCCCCTTCCAGAAACATCTTGGCGAGCACAGCGATCCGCTTGAGCTGATCCTCGCCGATGTCGCGTTTCGAGGTCTTGAAACCCCACACGATGTCGGGCACTACGAGCAGGTCGAGGTTGTCGGCCAGCGTCTGGAGCGTGAGCCTTGCCACCCGGCCACTGTCGATTTCTCCCGTGAGACCGAAGGCGAGGCCCTGCTCGTCGCCGTCTTCATCGTCGTCCCCGTCTTCGTCGGCATCTTCTTCATCGTTATCGACCGCTTCGTCATCGTCGGCCGTATCGTCGTCGGCCCCCTCGGGTTGTCCGTCCTGTTCCGCCGCCCCGAGGCCGCCCCGCTGCTGGGCCGCCGTGACCTTCCGGATGAGCCGCCAGAATGAAATGCACGATGGCTCGCCGTAGACGAATGTGTCGGTCGACACCATGTCGGCGAGCAACTCCACGGCCCGCTCGTTCTCGGGAAGTTGCATGAATGTGTCGAACGTCGAGAACGGGCTGCCCGGGGTCGTCCGCTGCTCTTCGATGGAATCGAGCGCCCGTGCGATGACCGGCAGCGACCTGACCGCGGCGAATGCGTTGCTCTTCGTGATCCGGTCGTATTGCTCGCGGAGCCGCAGCGACGACGAAAGAAACGCAGCGTCGCTGGGCACGACGGCCGCACCGACATCGGCGGGTTTCGCCGGCCGAGGCACATCGCCCTCCGCGGCCATGGAAGCGGAGACCACGATGGCCCCCAACCAGGCAGCCACGACGCGGCACGGACCCGATGACGGGCCACGCGAAATCACCCAGAGCAACAGCGACAGCATCGGCATTATCCTTCCCGGCGGAGCGAACGATCAGCGCCACGTACACTCGGGATCGCGACGGCGAACCGTAAGATAAGCAATCACCCGACGCGGGAACACCTGGATTTCGGCGCTTCCGAGTCTTTGTTCAGCTTTTACGACGGCAAGGAGTCCATCCGGTGTTCATCGAATCCACACAGATCGTCGACACCTTCGCCGAGGCGTTCCGACTCCGGTTCTGCCGGCTCCTCGTCACGGCCCATGATGGCCACTGGCTCGACGCCGCCCTGCGGACCACCTGCGGCTATGGCACGAGCGTGATCGGCTGCGACGCCGAAGTCGGGGTGGAGAACCGCCTCGCGGCCGACGAAACCCCCGACGGACGGCCCGGCGGCCTCGTGCTCTTGTTTGCTTTTTCCGCTGAAAGCCTCGCCAAGGCGGTGGCCAACCGCGTCGCCCAGTGCCTCCTCACCTGCCCGACGACGGCCGTGTTCGACGGCATGCCGGCTGAGGAGGAACGCATCCCACTCGGCGGGCACGTGCGGTTTTTTGGCGACGGCCACGAGAAATCGAAGGTCATCGACGGCCGACGTTTCTGGCGGGTGCCCGTGATGGATGGCGAGTTTCTCATCGAGGAGACGGCCGGCATCGCCAAGGGGATCGGAGGCGGCAACTTGATCGTGCAGGGCCGCTCGCTCGAAGCCACACTCCACGCCGCCCGCCGCGCCGTCGAGGCGGTGGCGGCGGTACCCGGCACGATCACTCCTTTCCCGGGAGGCGTCGTCCGCTCGGGGAGCAAGGTCGGCTCCCGCTACGAGGCGCTGCGGGCGAGCACCAATGAGGCTTTCTGCCCTGGGCTCGCGGGCCGCGAGCCCACGAGTCTCCATCCCGACGCGGCCTGCTGCCTCGAGATCGTCATCGACGGCAGTCACGAGGAGGCCATCATTGCGGCGATGGCCGCGGGCATCAGGGCCGCCACCGGCCCCGACGTGCCAGCGATCGCCGCCGGCAACTATGGCGGGAAACTGGGGAAGTTCCACTTCCACCTTCACCAGATTCTCTCGTCGTCCTGAACCGCTCCGTCCCCGCCTCTTTCCTCCCGATCACTCGAGCGCTCTTGAGCACATTCGACTTACGTGTATCGCCGGCTCGGGGGCGGCAAAAGTCTCGCCGCCGGGGCGAGGATACGCGTTAAGGCTCCTACGAGCGTACGCCGACCCCCTTGCCTCCCGTCAGGAAGCCCCGGATCGCGAGCGCGGGGCGTGCGGGAAGCATCGATACGGTGCCGGATTGGTTCGCCGGGGGTGACATGCTCGGCGCCGGGG
>JBBDNW010000090.1:0-26744 GCA_040877375.1 Pirellulales bacterium
CACCTGGCGGCTTCGTGGTGACCTCGCGTCCGGCAGCGGTCAGAGGCTGTGGATGGCGGCCGCGTGCAGATGGGCGTGGCGGTTGAGCCCCGAGCCGAAGCGGTGGAGGAAGGAGACGGCGCCGACTCGCGGGCGGGAAGATGGCGGCTTGTCCTGCTCATGGCAGCGGGGACCAACCACGCCCGCTCGGCGATCCTGCCCGACGGCGCCCGGCCTCCACCTACGGCCTGATGGGCGGCCTCGTCCGCCTGCCGGTGGCCGGCCGCGACATCCTCGTGGAAGACATCCTTCGACTGCGAACGCGGAGTGCGCGGGGAGACAGCGTGCCGCTCGGATCGGTGCTGGAACTCAAACGCACGGTTGGTCCCGATCGCCTGGTGCGTTTCAATCGCTATCCCGCGGCAGACATCAATGGTTCGACCATGCCTGGATTCAGCACCGGTCAGTCGCTCGAGGCGATGGAGCAACTGGCGGCTGCCAACCTTCCGTCAGGGTTTGGATATGCCTGGACGGAGATGGCGTTTCAGGAGAAGCAGGCGGGCAACACCATCGTGTACCTCTTTCCGCACGCGGTGCTGTTTGTCTTCCGCGCCCTTGCTGCCCAGTACGAAAGCTGGCTCTTGCCGCTTGCGATTGTCTCGATCGTTCCGCTTTGTGTGCTCTTCGCGATCCTCGGCGTCTGGATGCGAGGAATGGACAACAACATTCTGACGCAGATCGGTTTCATCGTCCTGGTAGGGCTGGCATGCAAGAACGCGATCCTGATCGTGGAGTTTGCCAAGCAGGAAGAGGATGCCGGGAAGGATCGGTTTCAGGCTGCGGTGGATGCCTGCCGGCTGCGGTTACGGCCGATTCTCATGACGGCTTTCTCGTTCATTCGGGGTGTGATTCCGTTGCTCGTGGCCACGCGGTTAAGGGGGGCACGTCAAGACCAACCTAACCCCGGGCGCACCATCAAAACTCCTGCTTGGGGCTTCTCGGAGGGAGGGTAGGATCAGAATCCTATGAAACGTCCCCACGCGAAGAAGCCCGGCGCACGCCCCGGCCGGCCACCGGCACGACCTGTCGCCGCTCGACCTGCACAGATACGGCCCACGCCGTCACGACCTCTAGCGGCACGGCCCACAGAGCCGCGGCGGCATCAGGCGAAGACGGAGGAGATGTTTCATGGGCTGCGGGCTTGCGAGGCGCTGTTTGCGAGGCGTGCCGCCGACGTGATCCGCGTGTACGTGACGGAAGCCCGCAAACGACAGTTTGCCAAACTCCTCGACTGGTGCGCCCGCGAGCGGAAGGGCTTTCAGATCGTGGCCGACGAGAATCTTGCGCGGCTGACCGGCTCGATCCACCACGAGGGTGTGGCGATCCTCGCCAAGACGATCCGCCGCTGGTCGCTCGACGAACTGCTACGGGAGCTGGCGGCGCAGAAAACGGTCGGGCCGCTGCTCTATCTCGACGGTGTGCAAAATCCACATAACCTTGGCTCGATCCTCCGCACCGCGGCTCATTTTGGCGTGGCGGCGATCGTCGGCCGGTCGGGCGAGTTGCCACCCCTCTCGCCCGCGGCGGTCCGCGTGGCGGAGGGAGCGGCGGAGTTTGTGCCGGTGTGCGACTCCGCCGACCCGGTGGCTGACCTCCGGAGGCTCGCGAAGGAAGGCTTCCGGATCGTGGCGACGTCGAGCCTTCGCGGCGGACCGCTCGGCAACGCGAAGCTTGGCGGCCGACTTGTGCTTGTGCTCGGTAGCGAAGGGGAGGGCGTGTCGCGGCCGATCGAGGCAGTGACGACCGAGTGCGTGCAGATTCCGGGCACAGGCGCGGTCGAGAGCCTCAACGTGTCGGTCGCTTGCGGAGTGGTGCTCGCCGAGGCGTGGCGACAGAACCACTGAGCGGCTGGCCTCATACGCCCCGCGCTCGCGTCCGCCACCCGTATACCCATCGCTTGCGCTCCGGGCTTCTTGGGGGCAAAAAGCCCCAAGCGCGAGCGCGGGGAATACGCCCTCCACCCGATCCCGCTCCGCGCTTCTCGAGGGCGTGGCATCCCGTCAGGACGCGAACCGCGTGGCGGAGAGAAACCCGACCGGATGCCGCGTGACGCCGTCGAGGGCCAAGTCGGCGAGCACTTCCCCGATCACGCTGGCAAACTTGAAGCCGTGCCCCGAGAAGCCGGCGGCGATTGCGACCTGCGGATGCGCGGGATGCAGTCCCACGAGAAAGTGGTCGTCGGGCGACATCGTATACAGGCAGACCTCGTGGGCCGTGCGCCGGCGGCCCACGCCGGGAAGATGAGCGTTGAGCCAGCCCTCGATCGTGGCCTGTTCGCCGGGATCGACTCGCCGGTCAACCTCGAACGGATCGGCGACCACCTGCCCGCCGCTGTGGTCGGCCAGTTTGAGGCCGCGGTCGTCGAGCTGCGGGAATCCGTAGAAGAAGCCCTGCGGCGTGTCGAAGGCGAACGCCGGCAGCGCGGCCGCGGCGTCTGACGAAAGATCGCTCGTGGCCGCATACCAGAAGAGCGACTTGCGAAGCACGGTAAACGGGATGCCGGGCAGGCCGAGTAGCCCGCCGGCCCACGGCCCCGGGCAGAGCACGAGCCGGCCTGCCGCGAGCGATTCTTTCGTCGTCTCCACGATCACGCCATCGCCCTCGATTCGCCACCCGCGGACGTCATGACCTGCCTCGATGAGCCCGCCGTACCGCATAGCGACTTCGGCATGACCGCGGACACATGCCTCCACCGCGAGATGCCCCGCCTCCGCCTCGAACACCGACTCCCAGTTGTCAGGGATCCGAAACGCGGGCCAACGGGCCATCGCCTCGCGGGCTGTAAACCGCTCCACCGCCAGAGCGTGGTCGCGGGCCGAACGGAGCGTGCCGGAAACTACGTCGCCCGCCGGGGGGCCAGACGATAGCAGGCCCGATTCGACGAGGAGCCGCTGATTGATGTCTTGCTCGAGTTCCCGCCAGAGATCGCGTGCCCGCCGCAGCAGCGGCACATAGTCGGGATGCTCGTAATACGCGAGGCGGATGAGCCGCGACTGCCCGTGCGAACTGCCCCGGGCGTGACCCACGGGGAAGCGATCGACTGCGAGCACGCTAGCCCCGCGGCGGGCGAGATGCGCAGCGGCCGCCGTGCCCATGCCCCCCGCGCCGATCACGATCACATCAAAACGTCGCATGCACCGGCTTCCTGCGGCCTGACTGCGGTCAGACCCGCTCGAGCTTCGAGACGCGGCCCGTGCCCACCCACTCGACCACGACGATGTCGCCGTTGGCCGTGAAGCAGGCGTCGTGCGGGTGCACAAACTGACCGTCAAGCCATTTGTCGGGCTGGGTACGCAGGTTCTTGATCTCGTCGAGCCGTTCGATCGCGCGGCCGAGTCGGGCCACGACTTGGTTCTTCTCGTCGAGCAGCGTCACGCAGGCCTTGAGCTCGGGCACAAGCATCAGATTGTTCCAGGTGTCGATGTTGGCTGGCAGACCGAAGCCCGTGATCGTTTCCTTGTAGCTGCCGTCGAGCGTGAAGATCTGGAGCGTGTTGTGGGCTCGGTCACAGACGACGATCGTGGGTTCCCGACCCGCGCGGCGGTCGATCCAGATGCCGTGGGGCGTGTTGAAGGTGCCCTCGCCCTTGCCGTCGCCACCGAACGAGGAGAGCCACTTCGCGTCCTTGTCGTAGCGGTGGATTTGGAACGACCCGTAGCCGTCGGCAAGCAGGAAGCCGCCGTCTTCGAGAAATGCGAAGTTGGTGGGGAGAAATCCCTGGCGGTTCCACGACGGCTTCGTCGAGACGTCTTCGCCGGGGGCGTACACGCCCGACTCCATCGGTGCCTTGCGGAACCAGACGATCTCGCCGGTAGGCGTCATTTTGACGAAGCACTTCACGCCCTGATAGCCGCAGACGTAGAGAAACTCGTCGGTACCCTCCTGGCGGATCTCGATGCCGTGGCCGCCTCCCTGAAACTCACTGCCGAAGGCGCGAATGAACTTTCCCTGCGGGTCGAACACGAAGATGGCGGGATGATCCTTCTGCTCCTTCTTTCCCTCATGGACCACATACAGGTTGCCGGCGGCGTCGACCGCCACGCCGTGCGTCGTCTGCCAGGTGAAGCGATCGGGCAACTGCGGAAAGTGGTGCTTCACTCGGAAGCGATGGTCACCCTCGCCGACGATCGTCTCGTCGGTGAGCCGCCGGACCCGGGCGAACGCGGGGGCGGCGATAACGGCCGTCGCGGCTGCGGCGACGCCGGTCGCGAAGCTGCGCCGGGAAATGGCTGGCCGGTTCATCGAGCAAGTTGCAAGCTGGCGCACGGAAACCTCGCGATAGATGTCGGCATACCTCAAGCCGCAAGTCTATAGCAGTCGGTTGTCGCGGAACCAATCGCCCGTCTCGCGGAGGCGGTCGTCGATCGGAGCGGCAGCCGCGAAGCCGAGCTGTTCGCGGGCCTTTGCTGCCGACGCTGCCCAACTCCGGGCCGTGGCCTCACGAAGCTTGTCGCGGGAGATGATCGTGGCCTGCCCGAGCAGGTTCCAAAAGCCCTCGATCGCCGCCACGACTGGCAGGGCAAGCACGGCCGGCAGTCGTATCACCGCAACGCCGCGGTCGATGGCCCGCGCGACCCGGCGGCCGAGATCGTCGTAGGTCGGATGCTCGCGGTCGTCGCAGGCATGGTAGATTCCCGACGGCTCGTGTGGAGAGCCGTTCACGGGCCGCATTCGTTCGCCGCGGTCGGCGGCCGACAGCAGCAGGCAGACAAGATCATCGACGTGAATCAGTGAGAGCGGCACCGGCCGCAGTCCCATTGGTAGATGCAGGCGGGTGGAGTTGATCATCTGATAGAGCGGGAGGATCTTCATGTCGTGCGGACCAAACACGATCCCGGGCTGGACAGCGGTAATGGGGAGCCGCGTGGCCCGGCGCCTCAGCGCCACATCGCCGGCGAGTTTGCTCGCGCCGTAGGCCGACACGGGGGCGAGGCCGTCGCGCTCGTCACGAACCGTGTTGCCGTTGGGCGCCGGGCCGGCAGCCGCGAGTGACGAGATATGCACAAGCGGCGGTGGTGTCTCGAGCGCCGCACAGGCGTCGGCGAGGTTGCCGACAGCCCGCTCGTTGATGGCGAAGAGTTCACCGCGGCTGCGGGCCATGCACAGGCCGCCCGCATTGAAGACGATATCGCAGCCGGCGAGTTCGTTCTGCCAGGGTTCGACGTCGGCGAGGGAGCCATCGACGAGCTTCACGCCGTCGCGGCGGAGGTGTGCGGCGCGGGAATGATTTCGGACCAGGCAGCGGACTTCATAGCCTTTATCGAGAAGGCCGTTGACGAGATGACGACCGATGAAGCCGGTCGCGCCGGTGACGAATGCGGTGCGCATGAGACTGGGTTGCCCGGGAGGTGGGGGAACGGCCATTCCTGCCACGCCACGGCTTTCCTGCCTTCTCAACAGTTGCCAGCCCGGCGGCGGAACGCAAATCCCGTTCCCACGAGGGTGCGCCGCCCGCCAGCCGCCATGTTTTCCAGCTCAAAAAAGTGTCTCAGCCGCCTGCTGGGAAACGGGGCCGGGATGACCAAATCCGGCCCTGGCCACCATAATGCCGCGAACGGCAGACCCTCGGCAGGCCTTCTCGATGCGGATCACGTTCATGCTCTCAGGCGGCTTTGTGGGGAGCATCCGAGGCTGCCGCATCGACACCGCGACGCTGCCGGACGCGGATCGCGGCGACGTGGAGCACCTGGTGGAGGCTAGCGGGCTGACCGAATCGTTTGAGCGTTTTACGCCGACCGGCCGCGACCTCCGGCACTACGACCTCGCGATCGAGTGGGCGACGCGGCTGGTACGAGTGTCGTGCGACGAAGCCTCCCTGCCCGATCCCGCGCGGCCGCTCATCGGATTTCTGGCCACGCGGGCAGTGCCGCAGCCGCTCACTTTCACGCTGCCCGAGGCGGCCGCAGTCCCACGTGAGACCGCCGGCGGGACATGGGGCCGGTTCATCGGCGACGTGGTGGCCACGTGGGGCGACGATGGCCGCGACATGACGCTCGTCGAGCCGTTCGCCTATCTCGATCCGCAAGACGTGCGCTGGGACGCGCCGACGGGCGCGGTCGTGAACGGCGCGAGTATCCCGCAGGCCTTCTGGTCGCTGATCGGCGGGCCGTTCGAGGGCCGCTTTCGCAACGCCTCGGTGGTGCACGACGTGGCCTGTGAGGTGCGGGATCGGCCCTGGCAGAGCGTACACCGGATGTTTTACGAGGCCTGCCGCTGCGGCGGCGTCGGAGCCGTGAAGGCCACCACGATGTATTACGCCGTCTCTCACTTCGGCCCGCGCTGGCGGGTCGAGGAGCGGCGGAGCGTCGTCGCCGGTGAGCCGCAGGTGGAGAGGATCGTGTATGACGAGTCGCCGCCTCCGCCGACTGCGGCCGAGGTACGGGCCGTCGCACACTTCTTCACGACGCACGAGGTGGCTGCCGACGCCGTGCCGACGCTCCGCATTCCACCGGTGACGGAGTGATCGCGTGAGCAGCCACTCTCCCGTCAGCGTCGTGCGTCCGTTTCTGCCGCCAGCGGCGGTCGTTCACGTGGAGCCGCTGCTCGCGGGTTATGACCTCCACGTGCGGATCGCGCGGCCGCGGCGCACGAAACTCGGCGATCACCGCCCGCCCGCCGTGGGAGGGACGGCGCATCGGATCTCGGTCAACGCCAATCTCAACCCGTATGCGTTTCTGACGACGCTGCTTCACGAGGTGGCCCATGCAGCCACCTGGGAGCGGCACCGGCCGCGGCGGCGGGTACGGCCTCACGGCGCTGAATGGAAGCGGGAGTTCGAGGCCATTCTGGCGCCGGTCGTGGGAGCGGGGGTGTTGCCCGATGAGATCGCCTCCGCCCTCGCACAGTCGATGCGCAACCCATTGGCGGCGACATGTAGCGACCGGGTGCTCGCACTGGCGCTCGCCCACTATGACGAGCCGCCGCACGGTCGGGTGCGGGTGGAGGATCTCGTCGAGGGGTCATTTTTTCGCATTGAAGGCGGACAGGCGTTTCGGGTGGATCGGCAGGTGCGAACGCGGCGAAAGTGCTTCGAGTGCGGCACGGGCCGCGAGTATCGCGTGCACGGTCTGTTGTTCGTCGAGCCGCTCGACGCTGAGCCGCCGGTCATGGCAGGGTCGAGCCGGCCACGGCGGCGGAGGACTTCAAGGCGTCTCCGCCGCCGCGCTGGTTCAGGGCCATGGTTCGGCTGATCAGCGGGTAGTGCCGCGGGTGTACCGGCGGCGGACCGTGTTGCCGTACACGTGGAGCGGCCGATAGGGCCGATCGAGAATGGGGGTGTTTTGGATCTGCTGGCGGGTCTCACCGAACGTGATGACCCGGGGGTCGAAGCCGCTGCCGCTGGCGACGACTGGAGAAACTTGTACGAGCGCGGCCGCGGCCACGGTCGCGATCACAATGGTGCGCATGATGCGGTTCGTCTTTCGATGCAAGGACCCGGCCTGCTTGACGATATCGGTCCGCCGCCGCGGCGAACCTTTGCCGGCCGCGACGACCCGGGCAGCTCTGGCAGATTCCGCACTGCCCGCTGCCGACGCGGCCCAGAGACCCCTCGCGAGGAGGGGCGAAGCCGCGTCGCGGGCGCGATTCATGATGTAAACTCGCCCCCGTCTGCTCGCCCTCGACTCCGATCCGCTCCGCGTTGCCGTCGCGCCCACCACCCGGATACCCATCGCTCGCGCTCCGGGCTTCTTGGGGGCGGCTACCGGAGCCCACATTCACCAACAGATTCTGCTGAGGAGGTTCTTTTCGATAGACTTTAAGGTGCCTGTTCGCCCGCGTCGTTTTTCTATCGCCAGGAATCGTATCAATGCACGTCGTTTCACCTTGTCTTCAGCGTGCTTTTGTGTTCTCAGCATGGGTCGTGGGGGCGGCTTGTGGCGTCGCGCAGGCGGAGGCCACTGCCTCGCCAACAGCCGTCAATGCCGTGAAGAGAGCGTCGGACGCCTACGCGGAGGCCTTTAACAAGGGAGACTTTGCGGCCCTCGCCGACCAATGGACGACGAACGCCGAACTCGTCGAAGGGGGCGCGATGCTCTCCGGCCGCGACACGATCGTCGAGTCGATCAAGGCCTGGCGGGGCCGGCACCCCGAGTCGTCACTGGAGATCGAGGTGCGTGATGTCGAGATCGTCGCCGAACCGCTGGCCCGGGTGGCGGGGGTGATGCGCTTCAGGCAGAAGGCGGGCGATAAGGCGTTGGAGTCGCGATTCACCGGGCTGCGGGTGCGCGAAGGCGACACGTGGCGGATCGCGGAGTCGCGGGTCATTCCCGCCCACGCGGCCGCGCTCGACGAACTCGAATGGTTGCTCGGCACCTGGCAGGCTGAAGTGGCCGATCGGGCGACGATCCAGCTCACGTATGAAAAAGCACTGGGCGGCTATGCCATCATCGGCCGCACGAAGATCACGCCAAAGCCGGGTAAGGCCCTGCTCATGCCGAACGGCATCGAGGCATTGGAGGTGATCCACGCCGACCGCGACGCCGGCGTGATCCGCTCGTGGGTCTTCGACTCCACCGGAGCTCGTGCCGAAGGCTTCTTTGACTGGGACGGCACGTCGTTCGAGAAGGTGATGACCGGCACCCCGGCGGACGCTGTGCGGGGCCGCGTGGCCAAGTGGGTGCAGTTGATCTCGCCCACGGGCGAGGGCAAGGCGACCACGCACATGATCGAGCGGTCGATCGACGGCGTCGTGATGCCAGACGCGCCGCCGCTCAACTTCAAGAAGATTCGTTGAGGCGTCACGTTCAGGCAAACGGCCAATGGGATGGGAACAAGCACTGATCCGGGGAGATGAAATGATGCGTGCAGTCGGAATATCGTCGGGTCGATGTGGTCTCGCGATGGCGTTGGCGGCGGTGGCCTGCCAGATGGTTGCTCCAGCCGCGGTCTGGGCCCACGGTGGCGGCGGCGGCCATGGTGGCGGCGGCGGTGGTGGATTTCACGGTGGCGGCGGTGGCGGCCGATCGATGGGCGGCGGGGGCTACGGCGGTGGGAACGTCGGCGGGGGCCGCGACTTTGGTGGCGGTGATTTCCGTGGTGGAGACTTCGGCGGCGGCGGACGGGACATGGGAGCCGATCGCGGCATCGACGGTGGTCGCGGTGTTGATGGTGGTCGGGGCATCGATGGTGGTCGGCCGCTTGATGGCGGCGGCAGACTCGATGGCGGCGGCCCGCTCGACGGCGGCGCGGCTCGCGATCTGGGCGGCAGTCACTTTGCCGGTGCGGGCAATCTCTCGCGGGCTGATTTTCAGCGAATCGCCGGGCAGAACGTCGGCCGGGATGCGCTCGGCCGCGGCGCGGTGAGTCCCTACTCCACGGGCCGGCTTGCCGATCGCGGCAACATGATCCGCAACAACTTCTACAACGGCGGGTGGTACGGCGGCCGGGGCTGGTATGGCAACCACTTCAATGCCTGGTGGCCGGGCGGATGGTGGGGCGGAGCGGGCTGGGGCATGGGGATCGGCATGATGACCGGCCTCGCGTGGGGTGAACTCGCAGGCTGGGGTGGCTACGGCGCAGCGCCCGTGGCCTACAGTTATGGCTCGACCGTCTGCTACCAGGATGACGGCGTCTACGCGCAGGGCACGCGTGTGGGCTCCGCCGAGGAGTATGCCCAGCAGGCGTCGGCGATTGCGGCACAGGGCAGTGCCGACGTGAAGGTGGCCGCCGACGACCAGTGGCGGCCGCTGGGAGTGTTTGCGCTCGCACGATCCGAGGAGACGAACCCGAGCACGTTCATCAGCCTCGCTATCGACAAGGCCGGCTTGCTGCGAGGCACCTACTACGATGCCGTTTCTGATTCCACCCAGAACATCACGGGCAAGGTCGACAAGAAGTCGCAGCGGGCTGCGTGGACGATCACCGACAAGAAGACACCGGTCTACGAAGCGGGACTCTCCAACCTCACGCAGCAGCAAACCACGATCCTCGTTCATCGCGACGGGGGCAAGGTGGAGCAGATGCTACTCGTCCGCGTGCAGGACAAAGACAAAGACAAGGGAAGCGCGGGGGGTGGCCCGGCGTCGGCCACGTCGGCGAACCGGCCCAAGGGAGCACCCGACGATGATCCCGACACCGACACGGACACCGACACAGAGAAAGACCCGGAGTGAGGCCGTCACGGGCACTCGTTGCCGTCGTGCTCGGGTGCGCAGTGGCGGTGTGTGCGTGGAGCACAACTGCTGCGCCTTCATCCGAAGCGACGACGCCAGCCGGAGCGACGACGGCGGCCCAGCGATTTGCGGCTGGCACCTGGCTTGACCTCACGCATCCCTTCGACGCCACGACGATCTACTGGCCCACCGAGAAGGGCTTTTTCTTCGAGGCAGGCAAGAACGGACCGACACCGCAGGGCTATTACTACGCCGCAAATCGTTTCGCGACCGCCGAGCACGGTGGCACCCACCTCGACGCCCCGCGGCACTTCGCGGAGGGGCGTCGCACGGCTGATCAAATCGAGCCGTGGCGACTGGTGGGCGAGGCGGCGGTGATCGACGTGGCGCAGAAGTGCGCGGCCAACGAGGTCTACGAGGTGACGGCCGACGACCTCGTGGCCTGGGAGAAGAAACATAGCCGGCAACTCGTTGATGTGATCGTGCTTCTGCGGACGGGCTGGTCGTTGCGGTGGGAGGATCGCAAGAGCTACCTCGGCACCGACGCGAGGGGCCCCGAGGCGGTGCCACTTCTGAGGTTTCCGGGGCTCGCGGCCGACGCAGCGAAGTGGCTCGTCGAGCACCGCCGTGTGCATGCCGTCGGTATCGACACGGCCAGCATCGACCACGGCCCGTCGAGCCTGTTTGGGGCACACGTCGCCCTCTGTTCCGGCGACGTGCCAATTTTTGAAAACCTCGACGGTCTCCAGCGGCTGCCGGAGGAGGGGGCGTTTGTAGCCGCCCTCCCGATGAAGATCGCCGGCGGCAGCGGCGGTCCGCTCCGCGTGCTCGCCCGGCTGCCGGGCGACGAGTGATGCGGAGCGACGGTCGGCCGACCCTGTTCACGCGTCGCCGGCAGGCTGTTCCCGACGTGCTCTCCGCTCGATTCCGGAGGCGCGTTGGATCTAAAGCGCATCTGCCTTTGGTGGAGCGGCGAGATGGTCTCTTGGAGGAGGTAGGAGAGGGGGTCGGCGAACGCTCTTAGGAGCCTTGGGCGTATCCTCGGCCCGGCGACGAGACTTTTGCCGCCCCCGAGCCGGCGATGCACGTAAGTCGAATGCGCTCTCGTGCCCGGGGATCAGTATCGCGGAACCGCCGGATCGATCTGCTCGCTCCAGGCGTCGATGCCTCCTGCCATGCTCTGAGCCTGCGGAAAGCCCTGATCGCGGAGCCACTTCGTCACGCGGAGGCTGCGCATGCCGTGGTGGCAATGGACGATGACCGGCCGGCTCTTGTCGCCGCCGAGGCAGAGCGCGAGTTCGCCGATGCGGTCGGGCAGTTCCTGCATGGGGATCAGAACAGACGCATTGATGCGGGCGGTCTGATGCTCGTCGGCCGTGCGGCAGTCGAGCAGGAGCGGCGTTGCAGCGGCATTCTGCAAGGCGGCTCGGGCATCGCTGACCGAGAGTTCGAGCGGGAGATCGGTCAATTGTGGGCAACTCCTGAGGGAACCGTGGATCACACCGGCGACGTCGCAGGTCGGGCACCCGACGCCGCGGCGAGTGTCGTCCGCCGGCCGCGGACGCCGGCCGCAAGCCGGTCGAGCAGCTGCACGCTTGTGTCCCAGTCGAGGCATGCGTCGGTGATCGACTGGCCGTGGGCCAGCGGCATGCCCGGCACGAGGTCCTGCCGGCCGCCGACGAGATTGCTCTCCACCATCACGCCCACGATCCGGCCCTCGCCAGCCTCGAGCTGCGCCGCGACCGCGTCGGCCACGTCGAGCTGCCGTTCGTGCTGTTTGCAGGAGTTGCCATGAGACGCATCGATCATCAGCCGGGGGAGCAGGCTGTTGCGGGCGAGTTCGTCGCAGGCCGCGGCGACGCTTGCGGTGTCGTAGTTCGGGGCCTTACCGCCCCGGAGAATGATGTGGCAGTCGTCGTTGCCCTTTGTCGAGAAGATGGCGGTTTGACCACCCTTCGTGACCGAGAGGAAGTGGTGAGGCCTTCGCGCGGCGAGGATCGCCTCGGCCGCGATCCGCACGTTGCCATCTGTGCCATTTTTGAAGCCTACGGGGCAGGAGAGGCCCGAGGCGAGCTCGCGATGCACCTGGCTCTCCGTCGTGCGGGCGCCGATCGCACCCCAGGCGACGAGGTCGGCGATGTATTGCGGCGTGATCATGTCGAGAAACTCGCAGCCCGCCGGCAGGCCGAAAGCGTTGATCTCGACGAGCAACTCACGGGCCACCCGCAGCCCTTTGTTGATCTGGAAGGTGCCGTCGAGGTCGGGGTCGTTGATCAGCCCCTTCCAGCCGACCGTCGTCCGTGGCTTCTCGAAGTAAACCCGCATCACGATCTCGAGATCGGCCGCGAGCCGCTCCCGCTCGCACACCAGCCGTCGGGCATACGCGATCGCTGCCTCGGGGTCATGGATCGAGCAGGGGCCGATGACAACGATCAGCCGGTCATCGTCCCCCCGGAGGATGGCGTGCAGTTTGTCGCGTGCCGCCGACACCACGCTGCCGACCCGCTCGGTGCAGGGAAGTTCGCGGAGCAGGTGCTCCGGCGGGGAGAGTTCCTTGATCTCGTCGATCCGGAGGTCGTCGGTGGTGGTTCGCTGCTGGATCATCAGGGGCGCAAGAGACGATGAGAGGTCAGTCGATATGGTACAGTCCGAACAAGGCCGTGGGAGATCGCCAACGCAACCAAGCCAAAGGATACGGCGCGGGGCATGGAGAGACGCGGCGATGGCACAAATGACACGCTTTTTCAGGATGATGTCCCGGGCAGCGCGGCTGAGGCTGGCGTGGGTCCTCTGCGTCGTCGCGATTCGCGTCGTCGGTGAGGAGCCGAAGGGGGCTGCGCTGGGGGGTGAGAAGCCCGCGGCCGACACGGTCGTCGTGGAGCGCGGTCCCTTCGAACTGGCTCTCACGGCGAAGGGCGGGTTTGAACCAGTCGAGTTCACGGTCGTGGAATGTCGGCCCCAGTCGTGGACGCAACCGCTGGAGATTCTCCGCGTGGCGTCTCACGGGGCTCGCGTCAATGCCGGCGACCCGCTGGTGGAGTTCGACACGGAGAAACTTGACCGGGCGATCAGCGACCTGAAGATCGAACTGGCAGCGGGCGAGAAGCCGCTCGAGGTCGCCCGCAGGGAGTTGCCGATTGCCGAGGCGATGCACCCGCTCGAGATGGCCGACGCCGAACGGGAGAGTAGGATCGCCGCCGAGAATCTGGCGAGGTTTCTTGCCGTCGAGAAGAGCTTGGCCGAGGAGGCGGCCCGCTTCGACCTGCGTGCCGCGGAGGAGCGGCTGAAGTATGCGCGGGAAGAACTACGTCAGCTGGAGCAGATGTACAAAGACAAGGATCTCACCGAGGAGACCGAGGAGATGATCCTGCAGCGGACACGTTTTGACGTGACGCAGGCCGAGTTTTCGCTGAAGCGAATGGCCGAGACGGTCGAGGAGAGGCTCCTGCTCGGTCTGCCACGGCAGGAGATCGAGGTGCGGCGGGCCGCGGAGACCGCCGCGCTGAATCTGGCGAAGTTGCGGGCCACGCTGCCGCTGCAGTTGGAGCAGAAAAAAATCGCGTTCGTGAAGCAGGAGCACGAGCGGGCGCAGTCACTCCGCCGGCTCGCCGAACTGGAGCATGACCGGACTGCCGCGACCGTCCGGGCGCCGCGGGCCGGCATGGCGTATTACGGTCGTCTCCGCGAGGGTGCGTGGTCGACCGCTTCCGTCGTGGCGAAGGCCGTGGTGGGGCAGGCGGTGCCGCCGGGCGAAATTGAGTTCACCGTGCTCGATCCCGACCGGCTCCATTTCCGAGCCAAGGTCGAGGAAAAAGATCTGTATCTGCTCGCGGTCGGCCTCGCGGGTCGCGTGGAGCCGACGGGCTTTCCCGAAACGGACGTGCCCGTCACGCTCGGGCCGTTCGTCCCCGTGCCGAGAGACGGGTCGTTCGACGCGATGTTCGCAGTGGCCGCGAAGGAGGGGGGGCCGAAACTTCTGCCCGGCATGACCGGCTCGGTCCGCTGCGTGGTCGCGAAGCGGCCTGAAGCCCTCACGCTCCCGAGCGCCGCGGTGTTTCGCGACGACGACGGCAGCCGGTATGTGTTTCGCTGTGATGCCGACGGTAAGCCCGAGAAGCGGACCGTGAAGATCGGTGGCACCGTTGGCGGCCGCACCGAGATCATGGAGGGGGTCGGCGCGGGCGACCGCGTGCGGACCTCGAAGCCGTGATCACGAGCGGCGAGCGGATCGTGGCGGTGCTGGTCTGCCTCGCGTGGGCTATTGTCACGTCCGCCCAGATCCCGGCGCCGGCTGCTGTGGAACTGGCCGCTGCGGAGCCGGTAGCGGCCACCGCGACGGAGCGGAGATCGCAGCCGGTCGAGGTGCTGCCGGAGGAGCTCAACGCTGCAATCGCGAAGGGCGTCGCTTTCCTCATCGGCGTGCAGAACGACGACGGCTCGTTCGGCACGGCCGAGCGGACGAAAGACCTCAACATCATGGCCGGCGTGGGCTCGCACCTCGGGTTTCGGGCGGCCACGACGGCGATGTGCGTGCAGGCCCTGATTGAGGAGGATGACGGCTCGCCGGCGGTGGCCCGGGCGATCGAGCGGGGCGAGCAGTGGCTGTTCGATCATCTGCCCGACGTTCGCCGGGACGATCCGATGCTGATCTACAACGTCTGGGCCCATGCCTACGGCATCCAGGCGTTGGTGGCCATGCACGGCCGGAAGCCCGACGATGCAGCACGCCGCGAGCAGATCGTGGCACTGATCCGCGGACAGTACGAGAAGCTGACACGATACGAGTCGGCCCAGGGGGGCTGGGGGTATTACGACTTCACTGCGGGCACCCAGCGGCCAGCGTCATCGTCAACGAGTTTCGTCAATGCGACAGTATTGATCGCCTTTCACGACGCCCTCGAGATCGGCGTCGAGCCGCCGGAGAAGGTGACCCGACGGGCTATTGAGGCGACCGAGAAGCAACTGCTTCCCGACTTCAGCTATCTCTACGGCTCGTATCTCACGTGGCAGCCGCGGCGGGGCATCAATCGCCCCGGCGGCAGCCTGGGGCGGAGTCAGGCCTGCAACCTGGCGCTGCGGCTCTGGGGCGACGAGCGGATGACCGACGAGGTGCTCGAGGAATGGCTCGACCGGCTCATCGTCCGCAACGGCTGGCTGGAACTCGGCCGCAAACGGCCGATCCCGCACGAGTCGTTTTTCCAGGTGGCCGGCTACTTTTATTTCTACGGGCATTATTACGCGGCCCGGGCACTCGCCGAGATTCCGGCCGCGGCGCGACCGCATTACCAGGACAACCTGGCGCGGATCATCCTCGATGTGCAGGACGCCGACGGCTCGTGGTGGGACTACCCTCTCTACAACTACCACCAGCAATACGGCACGGCTTACGCGTTGATGACGCTGCACCGCTGCCGCCGGTAGCTCGACAGGAAGCCCCAATCGCGACCGCGGGGAATCCGTTCACCACCTCACTCCGGCGGGCTGCGCGGGAACGTCCGCGGCTGACCGGTGGCCTCGAGAACCGAGAGCCAAAGGTCACCGCTCGGCTCGACCTGGTGGCGATGACTTACGGCCAGCATGATCGGAATGTGCACGAAGCGGCCCCGCCAGCGGCCCACCACCATCGCGGTGCGGCCTGCCATCGCGGCATGGACCGCGTTTTGAGCAAGGCGGAGGCAATACACGCTGTCGAACGGATTGGCCTCGACGCTGCGGATGGCGTAGCTCGGGTCGATGTATTTCAAGTTGAGTTCGACGCCCGCCGCCGCGAAGTGGTCGGTGATCCTGCTGCGGAGGAACAGGCCCACGTCGTTGAGCTTGCGGTTGCCCGAGGCGTCGACCGCCGTGGACTGCTCCGCGATGAGATCCTGCCCAGCCCCCTCCGCGGCAACGATCACCGCGTGACCACGCGTTCGGACCCGGTCCAGCAGGTGCTCCAGAAACCCATTCGGACCATCCAGACTGAACGGTACCTCCGGGATCAGCACGTAGTTGGCATCGGGCTCGGCGAGCGACGCATAGCAGGCGATGAAGCCCGAATGGCGGCCCATCAGCTTCACGAGGCCGACGCCGTTGGGAGACGCCTTCGCCTCGACGTGGGCTGACCGGATCGATTTCGTGGCTTCGGCAAACGCGGTCTGAAACCCAAAACTCTGGTCGATGTAGGGGATGTCGTTGTCGATCGTCTTCGGGATGCCGACCACGGCGAGCCTCATGCCACGTTCCGCCGCGACGGCCGCGATCTGTATCGCGCCCCGGAGCGTCCCGTCGCCGCCGATCACGAACAGCACCGAGATGTTCATGCGTTCGAGGCAGTCGACGACCTCCTGGGCATTCTGACCCCCCCGTGACGTGCCGAGGATCGTACCGCCGTCTTCGTCGATGTTGCTGACGAGTTCGGGCGTGAGGTCAAGCACGCTGTGGCCATACCGCGGGATAAACCCCCGATAACCGTTCTTGAAGCCGTGGATGCGATGGACGCCATAGTGGAACGTCAACTCCATCACCAAGCCCCGGATCACGTTGTTGATTCCCGGGCAGAGGCCGCCGCAGGTCACGATCCCCGCTCGCACTTTCTGAGGGTCGAAGAAGATGCTCGTGCGCGGCCCGGCGGGTTCGAAGCCCGGCAGCGATTCCGCCTTCACCCCGGCGGCGGCCACGAGACTCGCCGTGTCGGCAAAGAGAACACGGTCGTCTTCCTCGACGTAGTGGACATTGGTCTTCCGCGACTCGATCAGCGGTCTGAGCGGTGAGTCGATCCGGCAGGGGCCGAGGGAGGCGACGGCCAGGTCGGTCATCGTGATCCGAGTGGTCATCCCGTCGTCCTCATCCCGTTGTCCTCATGCCCGCGGCGATTCCCTGCACGCAAAGGCGGAGAAGATCTCGATGTTGGTCGGCCGCAGCCGAGGCGGCCTCTGCCTCTGCCATTGCTTCTGCCCGCCGTCGGTGCATGAACTCGATCTGTATCAGGTTGAGCGGGTCGACGTAGGGGTTGCGGGCCTCGATCGACCGCTGGAACCAGGGCGTGGTTGCGAGCAGTTCGCCGCCCCCCACGATGTCGAGAATCGCCTGTCGGGTGCGGTCCCGCTCGGCCGCGATCCGCTGCCAGATCTGCCGGCGGGCGTCGTCGTCGACGGCGAGTTCTGCGTAGCGCTGGGCGATGTACATGTCGGCCTTGGCGAGCGCAAGCGTCGCATTATCGATCGTGGCCTGGAAGAAGGGCCACTGGCGATACATGTCGCAGACGGCCTGCCACGCCCGGCGATCCTCGTATTTGACCTCGGTGAGCGCCGTGCCCAGGCCGTACCAGGCCGGGATCATGCAGCGGCTCTGCGTCCACGCAAACACCCAGGGGATCGCGCGGAGATCGTCGAGCGTCCGCTCACCGCGGCGGCGGGAGGGCCGCGACGCGATGGGCAGGTTCTCGATATCGTCGATCGGCGTGGTTTGCGAGAAGTAGCCGATGAAGCCCGGCTGGTCGACGAGGTCACGGTAGACCGCCCACGAGCGCTCAGCCATCCGCGCGGCGACGGTGGCCCACTCGGGCTTCGGCTCCGTCCGCCGCACGCTCGACGCCACCATCGTGGCCCACGTCACCTGCTCCAGATGCCGGCGGGCGATCTCGGCGTCGTCGTACCGCTCGGCGAGCACCTCGCCCTGCTCGGTGAGCCGCAGCGAGCCGTCGAGCGTCTCTGCCGGCAGTGAGAGGATCCCCCGGGCCGCGGGGCCGCCGCCGCGGCCGAGCGAGCCGCCACGGCCGTGAAAGAAGGTGAGCGACACGCCCCGGGCCGCGGCGGCCGCGTGGAGATTGCTCTGCGAGGCCTGCAGCCCGCAGCAGGCGGCCAGGTAGCCGCCGTCCTTGGTGCTGTCGGAGTATCCCACCATCACGATCTGGCGATCTCCGCGGCCGCGGAGATGCTCGCGATAGGCGGGCTCGTCGAGGATCGCGGCGAGAGTCTCGTGCGCCTGCGCGAGGTCATTGATTTTTTCGAACAGCGGCACGACGGCGATGTCGGTCTCAGCGACGGTCTCGCCGGCCGCCCTGGCGCGACCCTGCGCCCACCGCCACAGCCAGAGCACGGAGAGCACGTCGGCAGGGCAGCGGGTCAGGCTCACGATCGCGCCGCCGATGCTCTGCGGGCCGAAGCGGACGCTGGCCGCGTGGAGCACACGGAACAGCCGCAGCGAATCGAGGGCGAGCGGCCGCAGTTGATCCTCCGGCACGTCACCGACGAGGCCCAGCGAGTCGACGAGCATCCGGCAGCGGGCCTGATCATCGAGTGCATCGTAAGCGTCGGCGTTGGGCAACAGCCCCGCGGCGGCAAGAATGTCGCCCATGATCTCGCTGTAGGCGCGGGCGTCTTGCCGGACGTCGAGCCGCGTCATGTGGAGGCCGAACGTGCGGACCAGATCGAGCCAGGCCTGCGGCGGGGATTCGCCGGAGGCGGCATGATCGCGGGCGAGGCACTCAAGAAGGGCCGCGACATCGGCTTCGAGGTCGTCGCCGGCCCGGTATGCCCAGTCAGGAGCCGTTGTGGCGAGCGACTCGACCCGTGACGACTCGAGGCGAAACCGCAGCATCCGGACCCAGCGTCGGTAAACCTCATGAGGCACGATCGGTTCGAGCGCGGCGGCAAGTTCGGGCCAGCGGGCCGCGAGGTCGTCAAGCCGCCTGGCCAGCGGCTCCGCGCCGCTGGCGGTGTGGATCGAGATGGTCAGGAAATCGTGCAGGCGATTGCACCAGACCACATGCTCCGCGATCGCCTCGTTCCGGAGCCGGACGAGCGTCTGCGTCGTGATGTCGGCCGTCACGAAGGGATTGCCGTCACGGTCGCCCCCCATCCAGGAACCGAACGATAAAAAGGGTGGGACGCGAAACTCGTGGCCGGGGTAATACTCGCTGAATGCGCGGCGGAGCGAGGCATAGACCTGCGGCACCGCCTCCCAGATCCGGGGCATGATCGACAGCCCGCGGTCGACCTCGTCGAGCACCGTCGGCCGCGTGGGGCGGAGAAACTCTGTCTGCCAGAGAAGCACGAGTTCGCTTCTCATGTCGGCCTCGTGCCGCGCCCGTTCCCGCGGCAGCAGGTCGGGGGCATCGATCGCCTGGAGGCTCTTCCGCATCCGCCGGAGTTTGGCACGGATCGACCGCCGCTTGGCCTCGCTCGGGTGCGCCGTGAACACGAGCTCTACCGCGAGGCGGTCAAGAATCTTTTGAACGTCGTCCGCGGGGGCGCCGAGCGACTTGAGCTCCGCGATCCCAGCTGGCAGCGATTCACCGAGCGGCTCGGGATGCTGCTTCCGCTCCCGATCGTGCAGCACACGGACCCTCTGCCGGTCCTCGGCGATGTTGACCAAGTCGAAGAAGATGCTGAACGCTCGGGCCACGACCGTCGCCTGCCGCTCGTCGAGCGATTCGATCCGGGCTGCGAGGGCCGGCTCGGCGTCGTGCCGGCCGAGGCGGCGGTCGCGGCTCAACGTGCGGACCTTCTCCACGAGATCGAATGCCTCCTCGCCGGCGATCTCGCGGATCACCGAGCCGAGCATGTCACCGAGAAAACGCACATCGCGGTGGAGCAGTTCGTCGTGGGGCACGGGGGGGGATCCGGCGGAGGGAAGGCGGGCCGATCGGGGAAAGGTGAGGGCGGCTGAGATCATGCCACTTTTCCGTAGCAAAGTCCGCGCCGTGCGGGTGAGCATCGGAAGAACCCGCGGCCATGCCTGTTCAATCGGGAAATACAGCGATCTCTCAAATACCCGCCGGCCGGCCGCCGTCGCGGAGCGTCAAACGGGAGGCATCGCTCTGCCTCATCCATAGGCAGTCGGCCGCCAGCAGTCCGGGTATGCTCCAGGCATGCTGTTCCTACGACTCCCTCGTCGAGGCGGGCTGGCCCGCCTGTTGCTGCTTTCGCTGCCGGCCCTCTTGGGAGGAGTCGCGTTGGGAGGAGTCGCGGCCGCGGACGAGCCCGCGGCTGCAACGGCCCAGGCCGACCTGCACGTGGCCGCACCGGACCGCATTCGCCAGATGCAGGCCGACGCCGAAGCGACGGGCCAGGCGTCGTGGGGTTATTGGGGCGATCAGCCGGCCCGCTACGTATCGTGGTCGAACCATTCGAACCGGCTGATCCCGGTGTATTCGTTCGGGATGATGCTCGACGCCGTGAAGGGGGAAAGGAGCGTCTATCGCGACGAGGCAGGCCTGCGGAGCCTGTACGGGCGGCTGCCCGAGCAGTCGCTCAATCCCGAGGCCGACTACTTCGATCAGACCGACGTTGCCCGCCTGCAGATGATGGCGGCTGATGCGGGCAAGAAATACATCGTCCTCGTGGTGTTTGACGGCATGGACTGGCACACGACGAGGACCGCGGCGATCGCGACCAAAGGTAGGGTGGACTACGACGAGGGTCGCGGCAGCGGCTTGCAGTTCCAGGACTATCGCGGGGCCCCGACGGATTTCGGGCAGTGCGTGACCAGCCCCGCCAACAAGGGCACGAAGTTTGACGTCGATGCGCAGGTGGTGATCAACCCAGGTGGCGAGCTGCCCGGGGGCTACGATCCAGGGCGGGGCGGGGTGACCGGCTGGGATTCCCGGGCCGGCATTCAATACCTGATGGGCAAGGATCGCGACCTGCCACACGCCGTCACCGATTCGGCGGCCTCGGCAACCTCCCTCTGCACGGGGCATAAGACCTACAACGACGCGATCAACATCGGGGTGAAGGGCGAGCAACTCGAGACCGTGGCGCATGTGCTCCAAAAACGCGGCTTCGCGGTCGGCGCCGTGACGAGCGTGCCAGTGTCGCACGCCACGCCGGCGTGCTCCTACGCCCACAACGTGACCCGCGACGACTACCAGGACATCTCCCGCGACCTCCTCGGCCAGCCGTCGATCTCCCACCGCGGCACGCCGTTACCGGGCCTCGACGTGCTCGTCGGCGCGGGATTCGGCGTGCCGGGCAAGGATGAAACGGACCAGGGTCGCAACTTCGAGCCGGGCAACAAATATCTGGCCGAGTCGACGCTCGAGGCGATCGACGCGGCACACGGCGGGCCTTACAGGGTGGCCCTGCGTGC
This sequence comes from Pirellulales bacterium, assembly GCA_040877375.1. GTDB lineage: Bacteria > Planctomycetota > Planctomycetia > Pirellulales > UBA1268 > QWPN01. The sequence goes on from JBBDNW010000090.1 coordinate 21,225, forward strand.
CCCCGGCCGCGGCGGCGACGAGGTGCTCTTCGAGGCCGCGGCCGACGCGATCCAGCGGAAACTCCGGCTGTTCGGGTTCTTCGGCGTCGCGGAGGGACACCTGCCGTTTCAGACGGCCAACGGCGACTTCGATCCAGCGGCTGGGCTCGAGACCGCAGACCGTGGCGAGGTCGATCCGCTTCGCAAGAAATATGGCTCCGCAATCCACTACACCGTGGCCGACATCGATGAGAATCCCTCGCTCGCTGACATGACCCGCGCGGCGCTCGACGTGCTCGCGTCGCGAGGCAAGTTCTGGCTGATGGTGGAGGCGGGAGACGTCGACTGGGCGTCGCATGCCAACAACATCGACACGGCGATCGGCGCCGTGAGGGCGGGTGACGCCGCGTTTCAGGCGGTCGTGAAGTGGCTCGAGCGGCACGACGCCTGGAACGACGCGGTGGTGATCGTGACGAGCGACCACGGGCACGCCTTCGTGCTCGGCGACCCCGAGGCGTTTGCCACCGCGATCAGCCGCTGATCAGCGACTTCATCTCGCGGACGGCCTGAGTGAAGCCGACAAACACGGCGCGGGCCACGATCGAGTGCCCAATGTTGAGCTCACCCATGCCGTCGAGCCGGGCGACCGGCACGACGTTGCGGTAAGTGAGGCCGTGGCCCGCGTTGAGTTCGAGCCCCGCGAGCCTGACCATCGCACTGGCCCTCGAGAGCTTCACAAGTTCGTCGTGCCGCTCCGCTTCGGTCGCTGCGTTGGCATAGCAGCCGGTGTGCAGTTCTGCGGCTGCGACGCCGAGGTCCACCGAGGCATCGATCTGCTGCGGGCAGGGATCGATAAACAGCGACACCGTGATGCCGGCGTCCTTCAGCCGGCGCACGGCCTCCTCCGTCGCGGCACGATGCGCGACGACGTCGAGGCCCCCCTCGGTCGTGATTTCCTCGCGCTTCTCCGGCACGAGCGTCACCTGGCAGGGCTTCACCCGGCACGCGATCTCGATCATCGACGGGGCGATCGCGCACTCAAGGTTGAGTTTCACCTGCACCGTACGGCGCAACACCTCGAGGTCGCGATCCTGGATGTGCCGCCGGTCCTCGCGGAGGTGCACGGTGATGGCGTCGGCGCCGCCGAGTTCGGCGAGCGCTGCCGCCCAGACCGGGTCGGGCTCCACCGTTCGGCGGGCCTGCCGAACGGTAGCGACGTGGTCGATGTTGACGCCGAGAGTGCTCATATCCGGGACAGCGTCGCCACCGGCTATTCCTTTTTCAAGAGCACGACGGCGTTGCCGCGTGGCGTCCGTACCTGGAGGACAACGCCCGCGTCGGCCGACTCTTCGCCGATCGCCTTCTCGAAGTCGGCGAGGCTCGTCACCGGGGTCTTGCCGACCTTGCGGATAAGCACACCCGGCCCGAGGCCAGCCGCGGCCGCGACGCCGTCGGCATCGACACGGTCGATCACCACGCCGTCGAAGTCGGCGTAGGCGTCTTCGGCCATCGAGCCCTTGTCGCGAACCTCCAGCCCAAACTCCTCGGAGAAGAAGGTCTCGCCCCCCTGTTCCGCCTCGGGCTTCATCGCCCGGCCCGCCTTGGCCATGTCGGTCGGGAGCGGCTCCACTTTGATCGTGAGCATCACCTGCTCGCCCTCGCGAAAAACGGTGAGCGTGTGGGGCTGGCCCATGGCCGATCGCTCGACGATCTCCTGGAGCGCCCGCGTGCCCTTGATGGCCTGGCCGTCGAAGGCGGTGATGATGTCGAGATCTTGAACGCCCGCCGCGGCGGCGGGGGAGCCCGGCACGACATCGTTCACCAACACGCCTGCTCGGTCCTTAGCGTTAAGCTTTGCCGCCATCCGGGCGTCGAGCGGCCCCATCTGCACCCCGATGTATGCTCGCTGCACGGTTCCTTTGGCGATGAGTTGGTCGGTCACCCAGCGGGCGAGGTTGACAGGGATAGCGAAGCCGATGCCCTGGTAGCCGCCGCTATTGGAGGCGATGGCGGTGTTGATGCCCACGACCTCGCCTGCCAGGTTGACCAGCGGACCACCCGAGTTGCCGGGGTTGATCGCGGCGTCTGTCTGCAGAAACTGCGCGCGACGGATGCCGCCGAGTTCGCGGCCCTTGCCACTGATGATCCCGGCGCTGACGGTCGTCTCGAGTTCGAACGGGTTGCCGATCGCGATCACCCAGTCACCGATTTCGAGTTTGTCGGAGTCGCCGAGCTTCGCGGTCGGCAGGTCCTTCGCGTCGGCCAGTCGTACGACAGCCAGGTCGCTCTCGGGGTCGGTCTTGATGTCGACAGCCTTGAACTCACGGCCGTCGGAGAGTTCGATCATGACTTCGTCGGCGCCCTCCACCACGTGGTTGTTGGTGATCACGATGCCGCTGGAGTCGACGATCACGCCCGAACCGACGCCCGAGCGACCGGGCATCTGCCCCCCCTCGGGCATGTTGAAGTCAAAGCCCTCCGGCAGACCCTCGGGGAACATGCCCTCGAACGGTGTCCCCTTGAGGGGGTTTTCACCGCCGCGGCGCGGGCCGCGGGCCGCCGCCTTCTTGGGCTTCGACTCGCTTCGCACGACGACGACCGCGGGAGTGGTCATCCCAGCCGCCCGACGAAAGGCGTTGGAGAGGGCAGTGGCGTGGGTGATGTCGTCGGTGACGGGCTCCGCGGCGCGGGTGGCACTCGGGGCCAGCGCGACCGCGACGGCCGCCGCCGACAGGGCCGCCGCACAAAACACGCACAGTGTCCGCGAGGGACGGCCGCCGCGGAGGGGAGCGAAAAAACGGGGCTGGCGGAGCGTCATGGTCATAAAAACACCTGTGGAGGGGCGGTCGGACTTTCAAGTGTAGACGTGCCGCGGGCAAACGACACTGGCCGGCCCGGAGGTCGGCGGCGGCTGGTACGACACGTTTCCTGTTTCTACGAAGCCGCCCCAGGGATGGTTCGTGGCACTGCCGCGGCAGCGGTGAGGCTGGCGCATCGCGTTGACAGACCGAGGGGGAGCGGCCTATTTTGCCGTGGAACGGAGAGACGGTATTCATATGGCAGGTCAGGAGCATCAGGGACTATCCGATGCCGGCGTTGATGTGGCAGAGTGCCAGCGTCGGATCGGTTACGTGTTTCGTGACCCCGCCCTGCTGGTGTCCTCCCTGACCCACGCCTCCGGGGCCCAGCACCGCCTGGCCTCCAACGAGCGGCTCGAGTTTCTCGGCGATGCCATCCTGGGGTTTCTCGTCTGCGAGACGCTCTACCGGCTATTCCCCGATTCGCTCGAAGGGGATCTCACGCGGATCAAGTCGGTCGTCGTGAGCCGCGAGACGTGCAGCCGGCTGAGCGGGCAACTGCAACTCATCGATTTTCTGATCGTGGGCAAGGGACTGTCGGTGAACAACCGGTCCGTGCCGCCGTCGGTGCTCTCCGATCTGTTCGAGTCACTTGTGGCAGCGATCTATCTCGACGGTGGCATCGAGGCCGTGCGCCCCCTCGTAGCACGGATGCTCGAGCCCGAGATCGGGAAGGTCGTGAGCGGCGAGATGGGCTCGAACCACAAGTCGCTGTTGCAGCAATGGGCCCAGCGGGATTTCGGGGTGACGCCGACTTATGAGGTGATCGAGGAGACCGGCCCCGACCACAGCAAGAGTTTTCATGTCTCCGCCCAGATCGGCAACCGCCGCTATGCTCCGGCCTGGGGCCGCAATAAGAAGGAAGCGGAACAACGGGCCGCGTCGAATGCGCTCGTCGAGTTGCAAGACACATCCTGCCACGGCACTGACTCGGGGCAGTGAGCCGGCCCCGAGGGCCACGGTGCCGCGGGAAAGTGGGCTTCCGTACGCACGGTCTGCGGCCGTTCCGGTAGCAGCGGGCTGGCCCGCAAGCCTTCCGGCGAAAATCTACTTGATTCCCTTCGCTATGGAGCCCGGCTTACAGGAAGCGTTGACGCAGCAGGCCGAAGCCGCGGTGATTCCGCAGGGACCGGTGCGAAAGCTGTTTGCAGCGAGGCCCCGCGTGGCCGATATGGTCATGGGGAATGACCGCCGTCTCCCGGTTGGTACCTCGATCGCGAAGCTGGTGGCCGACGAACTCGCCCAAGCGGGGTGGCCGGCTGTGTTCTGGGACGACCCCAATCCGCCCCCGGCGGATGGCTGGCGGCTCGGGGGACAGGTGGTCGGCCTCGATGACGGCAACGCGGCCGCTAGAAATGCCATCGGTTTTGGCGTCGGTAACAAAAGCATCGGCATCGATGTGGCGATGTCTGATCCCGCGACGGCGGGCGGCCAGGCCTTCTTCATTCTCGAAACATCCGACAAGGGTCGGAACATGCCTGGCGCATTGCCCGTCGCGGCCGTGGCTGGCTTCAATCCGTATGTCGTCGTCGGCAAGTTGGCGGCTTCCAGCAGTGGGATCGCCGACATCACCCAGCAGCAGCGGATGGCCGACGAGATCGCCAAGGCGGTCGCCGAGGCCGTCAGACTTCACGTCGTGCCTCCGTCCCGCTAGCGCCAGCACTGCTCGTTCCGCTCAACCCCAAAGGGTCTTTGGCATGCTCAGACTTCCCGCCTGCTTCGATTTCTTCCTGGCCCTTCCGATGCCGCTGATGGTCGGGTTTCTCTTGGTCTACTGGGGTTTGTTTGCGTTTGTTGTCCATCGGTATCTCGTGCCGTGGATCGCGGGCCGCGAGGGCAAGCGGCTCGGCAGGCTGGAGGCGGAGGTCCCGGCTCAGATCGGGCTCGCGTTCGGCCTCCTGATCTCATTCATCGCGATGCCGGTCTGGGAGCAGCACAACCTCGCCGAGGAGTCGGCCCGCAGCGAGGCAGCGGCCTATCGCGAGATGGCCGAGTCGATCGAGGAGACGGCAGGTGCCGAGGGGAAGTCGCTGCACGACTCGTTGCAGAAAGCGATCAGCTTCATCGTCAACACGGAATGGCCGCAGTTGGCCCATCTGCTCAGCCCCAGGGTCACGGCTTCTCCGCTTCGCGAGTTGCGAAGCAGCATCAACTCCTTGCCGGAAGGGACGTTCCACACCGAACTTCGCGATCTCTATCGCAGGGCGTCGGACGCACGCGAGACGAGGTTGCGGATCGCCGCCACCCGGCCGCCCCCGGCTCGGTGGGGCATCGTGGGGGTGCTTGCCATTCTCACCCTGCTCGGCGTCGGGCTGATTCACGCCGATTCGCGGCGGGCACGGCGAATGGCGTTGGGCATGGTGTCGATCGGGATCAGTTGCTGTTTCGTGCTCCTGTTTGCGTACACGCGGCCCTCTATCGGCCAGTTCGCGGTCGGGCCCGAGGATCTGCGGGTCTTGATGTTCGATATGAACGAGTAAGAGGTGGCTCCGCAGTTCAGCCGGTTGTGATTCGCGGTCGTCAGGTGAGTTCCGGGTCTTCGTCCGGAGAGTCGGTGTCATCGAACTCCACGTCGTCTTCCCACGGCCAAAAAAACATCTGGACCTGCCTGAGGATGACCGTGTCATCGTCCTCGTTGATGTCCACTTGAAAGAGGAGCCCCTCGAAGTCACAGAGGTCCTTC
>JBBDNW010000091.1:0-4923 GCA_040877375.1 Pirellulales bacterium
CTGCTTCTGCCCGCAGTGCAGAGCGCCCGCGAAGCAGCGCGGCGAAGCTCATGCATGAACAACCTCCGGCAGGTCGGATTGACGATTCACACCTACGCCAGCGCGCAAAAGGAACGTTTACCCGACGCGCTGAGCAACATCAACTCCGCCATCACCGGGTCGGGCACCGCCACATATCCGCTCCACGTCGTGATTCTCGCCTACGCAGAGGATGAGCAGCTCCGCAGCCTTTTCAAATCGAGCTCAGCGCTCCTTGACACTCAAATCCCTGCGGTGGCAATGTTTAATTGCCCCAGCGACACTTCGAAGCAGGCAGTCAGCCCGACCACCAAGGGCACCAGTAGCTACCTGAGCAACGGCCTGCTCTTCTCTAATAAGCCGAAATTCTCGAAGGTAAGTGACGGAACCTCGAAGACGATCGCCCTCTCCGAGTCTTATACGCAGACGACTGGCTCGACGGGGACGGCAGTCATGACCGCATACAACAGGCGGACCAGCGACCGGGCTCCGACGTTCGCCCATCCTTCGAACGACACCGCGACTGTGGGCCGTTCCAATCGTCCCGGCGCAGCCACGGCGGGAAAGTGGAACGCGGGTTACAACTGCCAGGCAGTCAACGCGCTTGCTGATGCGAAGTCACCCCCGATCCAGTCCGCGCCCACCCTGACCGATGCCGATTCCACGCGGCTTCAGGCGTGCCATGGTGATACGATCAATATTTGCATGCTCGACGCGAGCGTACGCTCAGCGTCGGCCTCGGGAGATACGGTCGTCTTCTGGTCGGCGGTGACGCCGGCGGGGCAGGAACAGGCCGACATTCCGTGACGGTACGCCTGTAGTCCTACGACAGCCTGAGTCTTATCCCTCGAAGGGGCCTCCATGTCCTGCTGTTCCATTGTGTTGCGTGCGCTCGTTCTCGCTCTTGTCGCCATGGCGGCCACCCAGGCCGGGGCTGCGTCGGAAGTGCCCGCAGACGACCCCGTCGAGCCGGTCACCGTGCGGCTCACGCTCAATCCGACGGCGCTCAATATGGAGCGACTGAAGGCGAGCAGGATGGGCTACATGCCGGCGGTTCTGAAGCCCATCGATACCACGTTGCCGGGGGTGGTCAAGGAACCGGTGTACGCGGGCAAACCGCGGTATGGGTTCATCCGGGTGGGCAACGGCCCCAAGTGCGACACGCTCGTCGTGATCGACGTGCTCAAGGAGGGCAGCCGGCTCTACGTCGACAGTAACCACAATGGCGACCTCTCCGACGACGGCACCGGGGAATGGGACATCACCAAGGACATCAACGGAACAAACGTCGAGTTTGCCACCCGCTCCGTGCGGGCGTCGTGGGGCACACCGACGGAGGAAACAGAGACGGGCGAATACCGGCTCTTCATCTTCCGCCGGCCGGATATGCCAGGGTTTTCCTTTGCGAAGATTTCGGGACGCGAAGGAAAGGTGAGGCTCGGCGCCACCGACGAGCAGGAGGGCAAGGAATACGAGATCGTCTTGGCCGAAAACACCAACGACGCTCTCTTCACGGTTCCGGTCAAGGGGGACCTCACCAGACGGTTTGTCGAACTCTGCATCGATCTCGACGGTGACGGCACCTTCAAGGGAGTCGTGACACAGGAGGGCGACAAGGAGTTTCGTTCACCAGAACGCTTCAACCTCGCCGACCCCTTCCGGATCGATGGCCAGTGGTACATCGCCCGGCCGACCATGAGCGGCGACACCCTGACGATCACGCCGACGGCGGCGCCCGGCAGCGACGTCGCATCGCTCCAAAAGCCCGTCGAGGTGCGGCCGCTGCTCGAACCGGGCACGGTCGCTCCAGCCTTCACGGTCGAGACTGCCGAAGGCAAACCGCTGAGCCTCGCCGACTTCAAGGGGAAGGTGGTGATCCTCGACTTCTGGGCCACCTGGTGCGGCCCCTGTCTGGCGTCGATGCCTCGCCTCGAAAAGCTCTACCGGCGCGTCAAGGATCAAAACGTGGAGTTCGTGAGCCTCAATGTCTTCGATGACCGGGATGCGTTCGGCGAGTGGGTCAAGGCGAACCGGGACACCAACTACACCTTCACTTTTGCCTTCGATCCGGCTCCCAAGGAGTCGCCCGAGAGCGTCGCCCGGCAGAAATACAACGTGCCTGGCCTGCCCACGCTCTATTTGATCGACCGCGAGGGCCGCGTGGTGGCGGCATTTGTCGGAGCCCAGGAAGAAAAACTCATCGAGGCCTTGGCCACGGTCGGCGTGGAAGTCGCGGCCGAGGAGGAAACTGAAGACGGGGCCGAGCAATAATCGCTTCCCGGCCGCCGACCATGGCCGCCGACCGCGGATGAAAGCGGGTAGATTCTCCGGGGTTAGGAACGGCCCCCGATGATCGAACCGCTGCCCGTGAAACCGCTCGGTGACACTGCGTTTGTGCTTCGCGTGGCAGGTGAGTCGCCCGCCACGTTGGCTGGCAGCGCAGCCACCCTCGCCGAGGCGATCCGCCGCGAGGCTCCCCCCGGCACCGTCGACGTCGTGCCGGCGCTCGACGCCGTGACCGTGTTTTACAACATCGCGCAAAGCGGCGATCCGGAGACGTTCGCAGCGTCACTCCGCCGGATCGCCGGGCGACTGCCGCGGGAGGCCGATGGATGCGCCGGCACGCTGCACGAGATTCCCGTTGTGTATGGCGGCGAAGGGGGCCCCGATCTCGACGAACTATGCGCGAGTCACGGCCTCGACCGGCCAGCGTTCATCGCACGGCACACGGCGCCGGCATATGTCGTGCAGGCGATTGGGTTTACGCCGGGCTTCCCCTATCTCGGCGGGCTTCCCCCGGAGCTCGCCACACCCCGCCGCGAAACGCCCCGGCCACTCGTGCCGGCAGGCTCGGTCGGCATTGGCGGCGCCCAGACCGGCATCTACCCATTCGCCACGCCGGGCGGCTGGCACATCGTGGGCCGCACGGCCGTCCGCCTCTTCGACGCCGACCGCGAGCCGCCGGCACTGCTCCGCACGGGCGACCGCGTGCGGTTTGTGGAGGCGAGCGGGGCCGATCAGGCGGCGGAGGCGAGAGCAGTTGCCACGCCAACGACAACCACCGGCGAGCCGGTCGGTCCGGCCATGCGCATCGGCCGGCCGGGCCTCATGACCACGATCCAAGATCTGGGCCGCCCCGGCTACCGCTCACTCGGCGTGCCGCTCTCGGGAGCGGCCGATCCGCTCGCGCTGCGGCTCGCCAACCTGATCGTTGGCAACGAGGAGCACACCGCCGGACTCGAATGCACGCTTGTGGGCCCGGAGCTGACATTTGAGTGCGACGCCGTCGTGGCACTCACCGGCGGCGACTTCTCCGGGCTGCCACGCTTCCGGCCCGTGCGGGTCGCCGCGGGCGAGACGATTTCGCTGGGCCACGCCCGGCAGGGATGCCGCGGCTATCTGGCCATCGCAGGGGGCGTGCAGGTGCGGCCGCAACTTGGCAGCCGCAGCACGTACGTGCCGGCGCGGCTCAGTGGCTTGGCGGGATCACTTCTTCGCCAGGGCGACCGTGTGCCAATCGAGGCCGACTCCCTGGTGGTGCGCGGCCGGTGGAGCATGTCGGGCGATGTCGCACCGTTGCCACCCGCGGCGCCTCTGGCCTGCGAACTGCGCATCATTTCCGCGGACGATACTGCCGCCGAGGGCCGTTCACTCGCAGGCCTGTCATGGCGAACGAGCAGCCGATCAGACCGAATGGGGGTGCGGCTCGAGGGCACACCGCTCGCGGGTGGACGGGCCGACCTGGTCTCGGCGGCCGTCGCGCCCGGCACGATCCAGCTACCCCCCGATGGCCAGCCGATCATCCTGCTTGCCGATGCCCAGACGATCGGTGGCTACGCGGTCGTGGGGCACGTCATCGCCGTCGATCTTCGTCTCGCCGCCCAGTTGCGGCCGGGCGACCTGGTCACGTTCAAGCCCGTGACGCTCGCCGAAGCCCACGCCGCCTCTCACGCCCAGGAGGCGACAGTGGCGATGCTCAGCCAGGCACTCGCCGGCCGCGTGTGCCGCCAGGAAGGACCCGAATCGCCGACATGACGATCGACATGAACTGCGACCTCGGTGAAGGGCTCGCACACGATGCCGAGCTCATGCCGCTCATTTCCTCGGCCAACATCGCCTGCGGCGGCCACGCCGGCGACACAGGCACGATGACGAGCGCGGTGACCCTCGCCCGCCGGCACGGTGTCGCGATCGGCGCGCATCCCGGCCACGCCGATCGCGAGCACTTTGGCCGCCGTGAACGTCCGCTTACGCCCGACGCAGCCGCGGCCCTCGTGCTCGGGCAGATCGCCGCGCTCGAGGCGATCGCTGCCAGCGATCTCCACCACGTCAAGCTCCACGGCGCGCTCTACCACCAAGCGAGCCGCGACGACGCGCTCGCAGCGGCGATCGCCGCCGCCCTCGCCAAGCACTCCCCTGGGATCATCGTCTACGCATTCCCCGAGAGTGCGCTGGCCGCGGAGGCCCGGGCCGTCGGTCTTGCCGTGGCCGAGGAGGCATTCATCGACCGGGCCTATCTGGCCGACGGCAGCCTCACCCCCCGGTCACGACCCGGCGCAATGATCGCAGACCCACCAGCGGCGGCGGCCCGGGCCCGCCGGCTCGTCCGCGAGGGCCGCATCGAGACGCTCGACGGCAACGACCTCGTGCTTCACGCCAACACACTCTGCATTCACGGTGACGGCCGCGATCCGGTCGGGATCGCCCGCGCCGTCCGCGACGCCCTGGCCCGCGACGGCGTAGAGATTCGCGCCGCCGCGGGGCGGTAGAGCGCATGTGGGTTCGATGGAGCGACACGTTGGTGAACCGCAAGACGAAGGCAAGGGGGTCGGCGAACACTCGAGGGGCCTTGGGCACGGGCCTCGGGTGCCTTCAAGAAGCCCGGAGCGCAAGCGATGGGTATCC
>JBBDNW010000092.1:0-1184 GCA_040877375.1 Pirellulales bacterium
CGTCTCGGCGTGGCCGGGCCGATGATCTCGACCACCTCGGTGTCGTCGAGCATCTCCCGTGCCTCGAGGGCGCCGGCCAGCCGGTCGAGTTTGTCGCGGTTGTTGGTGAGGAGCTTCGTGGCCCGCACCGCCGCTTCACCCAACACTCGAAACACCTCCTCGTCGATGATCTGCGCCGTCCGCTCGCTAAACTCCCGCTGCTCGTAGACGTCGCGGCCCAGGAAGGGATGCTCGTTGGATGTGGAGCAGGCCACCGGCCCGATGCGCTCGCTCATACCCCAGGTGGCCACCATCTTCCGCGCGATCCGCGTGGCCTGCATGAGGTCGTTCTCAGCGCCGGCGGAGTATTCGCCAAAAACGAGCTTCTCCGCAGCGCGGCCCGCGAGAATGAACGTCAGCCGGTTAGTAAGGTCCGACTCGCCGATGTTCATCCGGTCTTCCTCGGGCACGAGCTGCGTCACACCGAGGGCCCGGCCGCGGGGGATGATCGTGACCTTGTGGAGCTTGTCGACGCCCGGCAGCAGCCAGGCTCCCAGCGCGTGGCCTGCCTCGTGGTAGGCCGTCATCGTTTTCTCGCGGCCGGCGAGCACTTCCTCCCGCTTCGGGCCCATCAGCACCTTGTCGCGGGCGTAGTCGAAGTCGGAGGAGTCAACGGCGTTCTTGTCATGCCTTGTGGCCCAGAGGGCGGCCTCGTTGACGAGGTTCCTGATGTCAGCACCGGTGAGGCCGACCGTCGCGCTGGCGAGCCGGTTAAGATCGACGTCGGCCGCCAGGGGTACGTTTCTCGTGTGAACTTTGTAGAGCGCCAGCCGCGCCTTCTGGTTGGGGCGGTCAACCGTCACATGGCGGTCAAAGCGGCCCGGCCGCAGGAGCGCGGGGTCGAGCACGTCGGGACGGTTGGTCGCCGCGAGCACGATCACCGACTCCGACGGGCTGAAGCCGTCCATCTCGCTGAGGATCTGGTTGAGCGTCTGCTCCCGCTCGTCGTGGCCGCCGCCCAAGCCCGCGCCGCGGACGCGGCCCACGGCGTCGATCTCGTCGATGAAAAGAATCGCGGGCGAGGCGTCCTTGGCCGTCTTAAACATGTCGCGAACCCGCGACGCGCCCACGCCTACAAACATCTGGATAAACTCGCTGCCCGAGATCGAGAAGAAGGGCACGCCCGCCTCGCCGGCCACGGCCCG
>JBBDNW010000092.1:1284-4910 GCA_040877375.1 Pirellulales bacterium
AGCAGCGGCACGAGCATGTAGAGGCCCATGAGGAAGCCCGTGCCGTCGGTGGGCGTGCGGGTCTCCTTGCGGATCTCATCGTGCTCCTGCATGAGCTTGTCGAAGCCCTCGCGGAGGTAGGGATTGAGGTCGAGGGAGAATGTCTTCTGCGGCTTGTGGCCGGGAAGGCCGTCGCTCGGGAGTTCCTTGATGAACTCACCCTCCAAGTGGTCGCCCGACAGGACCACGCTGGCCACGTTTTGCTCCTTGACCTGCTTGACGAAGTCGTCGTAGCGGAGGGCGTCGCGGGTCTGAGTCGCATTGCCGGTGAGGACCGTCGCGAGCGCCACCGCTGCGAGGATCAGGAGGATCACCATCGGCAGGCCCATGGGACGTCCGAGCATGGGGGGCATATTGGACGGTCCCTTAGGACGCGGGGCGGAATCCATGGCCGCGGGGTTCTCCGGGGTGATTGCGAGCGACGGGATAGTCTAATGTATGCACTGCCGAGGCACATGGGCCGCGGCGGCACACGGATGGCCGGCATCAGGAAGGCGCAACACGTGACACAAGACGACCTTTCGGCCGGACGGATTCTGAAACGCGGTGTCGTGGCGGTGGCCCGGCGTGGGGGGCTTTTCCTGGCGATCAGGCGTGGAAAGACCGTGGCGGCCGGCGGCCGGATCTGTTTTCCGGGCGGCCATATCGAGCCGGGGGAGGCGGAGCACGACGCGGTCGTTCGCGAGTGTCACGAGGAACTCGCTGCGGCGGTCGAACCGGCCAGATGCGTCCATCGCAGCGTCACATCGTGGGGCACGGGGCTTGCTTGGTGGACGGTGACGCTCGCCGAGGGGGCACTCGTGCCGCATCCGGTCGAGGTGGACGAGATTCTCTGGATGTCGCTCGACGAGATGCTCGCCGAGCCGACGCTCCTCTCCGGCAACCGAGACTTTCTGGAGGCCGTCATCGCGGGCCGCGTGAGATTATGAGCCTCAGGGCTTGGGCGCCGCTGGTGTAGCCGGGGGTTCGGGAAACGTCTCGTCGTCCTTCTTGAAGATCACCCCCTGTGGCTCCTGGGGTGGCGGAAGTTCTTGCCGGGAGGCCGCCGACTCGAGCAGGTCGCGGAAGGGATTGTGCTTCTGTGACGCTTCGATGCGGGCCGACGCTTGCTGCACGGCAGGATCGAATCGGCGTCCGCGCTCGGCAAAGCGAACGCCGGCAAGCCACGACTCGATTGTGCTCCGCTCACGGGTCGAGAGCGGCGTGGCGGTGAGGCCATTCTTTGCCGGTTTGGCGGGATGCCTGCCAGCGAGCATGGCGACGAGCCGCTGCGGATCGCGATCCTTGCCGACCGCTTCGAGAAACACGTCCATGTTGGCGAGCGTGTGGGTGCGGTCGGGGCGGCTCGCGGCGCCACCGCGCTGGAACGTGGGCTGATGGCCGGCCGGGCCGCCGTGGCAGGCACCGGCAGCGCAGTTGTTGACAATCAAGGGCTGCACTTGGCGCGTAAACCGGCTGACCACCTCGGGGGGCATGTCGCCCGACCGTGCGGGCATGGCGCCGGCGACGGTGGTGATCGCGGTGATGAGAAACGGCATGAGGCCGCGAGGGCACATGGCGGTAGGCTCCGCGGGAAGGAAAGGCCCGGCGTGGGGCGGGAGCGTAGGTGGGCTCGGGCCGTGGTTCAAGGAGAGTTCGCTTGTGGCCGACGCGGCCCAATGCCTACACTCGCGCCGCCGCGGGAAAACCCGCGTACCACACCACCCACGCCCCCCAGAGGACCCCATGGAACGCACGTTCGTCATGTTCAAGCCCGACTGTCTCGAGCGCGGCCTCGTGGGCAGGATCCTCTCGCGTTTCGAGGAGAAGGGCCTGCGGCTCGTGGCGATGAAGATGCTGCGGATCACTCCTGCGCTCGCCAAGCAGCACTATGCCGAACACGTCGAGAAGCCGTTCTATCCGGGGCTCGAGGAGTTCATCACGGCGTCGCCGGTGGTGGGCACGATTTTCGAGGGGCCGGAAGTGGTCCGCGTGGTCCGCGAGATGCTCGGCGCGACCAGCGGATTGAAGGCCGCGGCGGGCACGATCCGGGGTGACTACTCGTCGAGCCGGCAGATGAACCTCGTGCATGCATCCGATTCGCCCGAGTCGGCGGCCCGTGAGATCGGCATCTACTTCAAGGCTGACGAGATCCAGGCGTGGGATCCGTCGCTAGCGTGTTGGTATCAGGCGCCGGGCGAGGAGTGAACCGCCCCCACGGCTCGCGTCATCGCCCCCAAGAAGCCCGGAGCGCAAGCGATGGGTATCCGGGCGGCAACTGTGTTGGCGGTGCGGAGCGGATTGGTGTCGAGGCCGTATTCCTCGCGCTCGCGTTTGGGGCTTCCTGACGGCAGCGATCACCCACGGAGCGTTGCGGCGGGTGTGTCGGCGGCGAGCCGCGCGATCATGTCGCGGCAGCCGCGATCGACCGCCGTCTGCCACTGGGCGTCGGCAAGGCCCGTGTTCATCTCGGGCCTCGAGTGCGCAAATATGACATCCCGGGCGCTGACGATGATCGCCCCCATGCCATCGGGATGAAACGCCCCGCGAACGTCCGACGCCCTGCCCCCCTGCCGTCCGAAGCCCGGCACGAGCAGCCACGTGTGCGGCATCGCGGCGCGGAGGTCGTCGAGCTGCTTGGGCCAGGTGGCGCCCACGACGGCGCCGACCGCGCCATACCTGCCACCGGCAGCCGTGCGGACCGCGAGTTGCTCCACACCCGCTGCGACGTGCGCGTAGAGAGATTTGCCATCGCAGACGAGTTCTTGGAAATCCTTGCTGCCCGGGTTCGACGTTTTCACGAGCACGAAGATCCCGGCCATGCGAGCGTCGGCCGTTTTCACGAAGGGCTCGATCGAGTCGAGGCCCAGGTAGGGATTCACGGTGAGCGCGTCGGCGGCCCAGGGGCCGGCGAGCCAGCCTTCGGCGTAGGCCTCCGCGGTGGAGCCAATATCGCCCCGTTTACCGTCGGCGAGCACGAGCAGATTCTTTGCCCGCGCGTGGGCGATCACGTCGGCGAGTGCGGTCATGCCGTGCGGGCCAAGCGCCTCGAAGCAGGCGAGTTGCGGCTTGACGATCGGCACGAGAGGCGCAACGACATCGATCACGTCGCGGCAGAATCGCGTGAAGATGTCGGCGAGGGTCTTGGGGTCGGTCGTGGCGGTGGCGCCGAGGGCGGGGGGGAGCGACTCGCGTCGCGGGTCGAGGCCGATGCAGGCGGGCGTGTGCCGGTTCTTGATGGCCACGGCAAGGCGGTCGGCGAAGCGGCCGGCGGAAGACGCTGCGGTGCTCATGGTGGTCTTGGGGGGAGGAGGAGGAGCTCGTAACGGATCTCGTCAAAGCAGTGTGTCAGGCAGGAGAAGGGTTGGCGAGGGTCGAGGAGGAACGGCCGCTCCGGCGTGTGCCTTTCGGAGTCGGTCAACCCGTGTTGAAGCCGTGGGCACCATCTGCCATAGTAAGGGCGTTGTGAAGGCGGCGACTGCCAAGAGCAGTCTCGATTTGCAACGGATTCGGGGCGTGGCGCAGCCTGGCTAGCGCGCTTGACTGGGGGTCAAGAGGTCGCAGGTTCAAATCCTGTCGCCCCGACGTTTGTTCCCTGATGAGTCTGC
>JBBDNW010000093.1:0-4889 GCA_040877375.1 Pirellulales bacterium
CGCATGGGCCGCGTGTGGAGCGACTTGAAGTAGTCGAGGTTACGCGTGCCCGAGTTGTTGCGGGCGAAGCTCGGTGCTGGTGGATGCCAGAGATGGATCGGCGCCGTCTTCAAGAGGATTGAGTTGACGCGGCGGCCGAGCCGTTCGAGCCGGGATTGGAGATCGCGATCTTCGAGGCCCCAGCCGACAAACTGCTCGTCGAAACCGTTGATCTGTTCGTAGTCGTCCCGCCAGATCGCGATGTTGTTGCCGGAGAGCCGGGGCCGCATCGGCACGCGTGCCCACTGATACGCCTTGGCACGCAGCCCTTTGAGTCGCATTCGCCGCGACTCCGACCTGGGCACGATCCGCTCGATATCGCCGTGGATGATCGCGCTCGTGTCGATGCGTGCCGAGGTTGCCTCATCGAGCCGCGCACAGTCACCGCCGACGACCCAGCCCCGGCGGCGTGCGGCGAGGTGCTGCCTTAGATGGTCGCGGGGCAGAATGCAGTCGCCATCAGTGAAGAGAATGTAGGGAGCCGTCGAGGCCGCCACGCCCTCGTTGCGGCAGCGTGCCAGGCGGAAGCCGCCGTGCTCGTGGGTGGTGAAGCGGAGCGGAAACGTCGTGTGACGGGCCGTCGTTGCGAGCATCCGTAGCGTCTCGTCGCGGGAGCCGTCATCGGTCACCACGACCTCGAAGCGGTCGGCGACACCCTCTTGAACGCCGAGCGACGTCAGGCACCTCTCGAGGTGCCCGGGACGTTCGAATGTGGAAATGATGACCGCGATATCCATTCCGCCCCTCCGATCGGTACGACCAGCGGTGTCATCGACACTTTGTGGCGTGCCTGATGAATGTCGGCCGGTTTCGGGGCGGGGGTGGCGGGCGGAAGCATCGTCGCCGTGGCGAACGGGGCGGGTTGGGTTGGTGGGCGTATTCCCGGCCCCCAAGAAGCCCGGAGCGCGAGCGATGGGTATACGCGTGGCCACTCCCCTCGCCGCGTCGGCGTCACGCTATCGGCCGCGTAAGCACCTCCGCGGGCGCCCAGCCGGCGGCCCGCAACTCGCGGATCGAAAGCCCGCCGGCGCGCTTCGCAAGCCGCTGGCCGGTGGCGTCGCAGACAAGCGGGGCGTGGCAGAAGGCCGGGGGCGTCCATCCGAGAGCTTCAAAGAGCAGAAGTTGCCGGGCCGTGCTCGTGAGCAGGTCCGCGCCGCGAACCACCTCCGCGATCTCCATCGCGTAGTCGTCGGCCACCACGGCCAGTTCGTAGGCGGCGAGGTCGTCTCGCCGCCACACGACGAAGTCGCCGAAATCGATGCCCGCCGTGCAACACACGAGGCCCTGGATCGCGTCGTGAAACTCGATCCTGCGGCCGTCGGGCACCCGAAACCGCCAGGCCACGCCGCCGGGGGCGTGCGACGGTTCCCAACGCATCGGCCGCAGGCTCGGCGGAAAGATCGGCTCCCCGCCCTCCGCGTTGCCGCCGGAGATGTCGTGTGGCGCCGTCGCCGCCTCCTCCACGTCGCGGCGCGAGTGCGGGCTTGGGTAGATCGCCCCGACCGCTGCGAGGCGCCGCCACACATCGATAAACCATGCCGTCCGTTCGCTCTGCACGTAAGGCGTATGCGAGCCGCCCACATCGGGGCCTTCGGTCCACTCCAGGCCGAGCCAGCGCAGATCGTCGATGGCGGCGGCGGAGTATTCAGGCCGGCAGCGAGGGCCGTCGAGATCTTCGATGCGCAGCACGAGCCCCGCCCCGCGGGCCCGTTCGGCGGCGAGGGCAAACGTTCGTGCGTGGCCAACGTGGAGATGGCCGGTCGGCGTCGGTGCGAGGCGTCCGCGAAGTGGCATGGGCAGCGAGGTTTATCGTAACGCCGTGTTGACCAGGAAGCCCCAATCGCGAGCGCGGGGAAGACGTTCGCCATGCCGAACCGTTTCGCGTTGCCGAAGTCGCCCGCTACAGCAGCCACCAGTTGCCCGTCGCGAGCACATACACGCCGAGGGCGAGATTCGTGGCAGCGTGGGCGAGGATGCAGTCGATCGGTTTGCGGGTCGCGGCGGCGATGCCGCTCACGATGGCAAACCATCCCACCGCGGCCACCGCCTCGTTTGGATGGCTGCCGGCGGCGTAGAGGGCGCAGGTGCCCGCCGACGCGGCCGTCAGGATTCCGAACGGCACCCTCCAGAAGTGCTCGTCGATCACAAACCGCAGCAAAAACCCCCGCAGGAAAAGCTCCTCGATGATCGGCACGAGCACCACAAGCCCCAGACCGCGGACTCCGAGATAGGCCCAGAGGAGTCCTGAGCCATTGCCGAAAGAGTCGAAGGGGTTGAAGGCCGCCCGGCCGGTGCTTCCGAAGACCCATCCGGCCTGGTGCTGGAGCGTCGCGAGCACCACCCACGGCACCACAAGCGCCAGACCCAGAAGTGGCGGCCACCATGTGGGCCGGCCCAGCCAGCCGCGGAGCAAGGGCCATGCCCAAGCGAGAAGCATGAGCGTGGCGGCCACGCGAAGAGCGTAGATCACCGGGTAGCGTTCGTAGGGAATCCCCAGCCAGCCGCCCACACCGCCGCCGGTCCGCGACGGCTCCAGGATTCCAATAAAGAGGAACACCAGCATCGGCACCAGGCAGGTGAGCCACGGCCGCATAGGGCCGTGATCGGCGGGTGCCAGTGCAGCGGGTTCGCGGCTCTGAGGCGGGCCGTCGGGTGCTCGGTATGTCATCGGCAGCGGTGCCTGCAGCGGGAAACGCCGCTCCAAACGAGGCGTCTGTCACGTTTTTCCAACGGCGAGTATATTTCGAATGTCGCGCTTCCGAGGGCCGCGGCTCGTTCGTCCCCCTGGCGGCCCCATTTCCCTCCCCGAGTATTCCTCGAAGAACGTTTATTCATGGAACTGACCAAGATCCGCAATATGGGCATTTCGGCCCACATCGACTCCGGCAAGACCACGCTCTCCGAGCGCATCCTTTTCTACGCCGGGCGAATCCACCGCATCCAGGAAGTGAAGGGCGACGGGGATGGGGCAACCATGGACTACATGGACCTCGAGCGTGAGCGTGGGATCACGATCACGTCGGCCGCCACAAGCGTGAAGTGGGGCGACTGCGCCATCAACCTCATCGACACTCCCGGCCACGTCGACTTCACTGTCGAGGTGGAGCGGAGCCTCCGCGTGCTCGACGGCGCGATCCTCGTGCTGTGTAGCGTGGGTGGCGTGCAGAGCCAGTCGATGACGGTCGACCG
The DNA here is from genome assembly GCA_040877375.1 of Pirellulales bacterium. Taxonomy (GTDB): domain Bacteria; phylum Planctomycetota; class Planctomycetia; order Pirellulales; family UBA1268; genus QWPN01. The sequence goes on from JBBDNW010000093.1 coordinate 3,229, forward strand.
CCAGATGAAGCGGTATAAAGTGCCCCGTCTGGCGTTCGTCAACAAAATGGACCGCACCGGCGCCAACTACGACCGCGTGGTCGGCCAGCTTCGCGACAAGCTCGGCTGTGACGCGATCCGGCTCCAGATCCCGATCGGCAAGGAAGACAAGCTCGAGGGTGTGATCGACCTGGTCGCGATGAAGGCCGCCTACTTCGACGGCGACAACGGCGAAACCGTCCGGATGGAAGAGATCCCGGCCGACTACAAGACAGCCGCGGCCGAGGCCCGGCATGCGATGCTCGAAGCCCTGGCGATGTATTCCGATTCACTGATGGAGAAGCTCCTCTCCGAGGAGGTCCCCACCGAAGACGAGATCCATGCCGTCGTGAAGGCGGCCGTCCACAACCAGAGCATCACGCCGGTGTTCTGCGGCAGTGCTTACAAGAATAAGGGCGTCCAACTCCTGCTCGACGCCATCGTCCGCTATCTGCCCAATCCGCTCGAGCGGAAGGTGACTGCGAAGATCTGGTCGAAACCCGACGAGAAGTTCGACCTCGAGCCGAATCCGACGAAGCCGCTCGTGGCGATGGCCTTCAAGATCGTCGACGATCCCTACGGCCAGCTCACGTTCATGCGGCTCTATCAGGGCACGCTCAAGAAGGGCGAGTCATACATCAACCAGCGCACGAGCCAGAAGCAGCGGTTTAGCCGCATCGTGCGGATGCATGCCGACAAGCGGGAGGATATCGACTCCGCCGAAGCCGGCGACATCATCGCGGTGATGGGCGTCGATGCGGCCTCCGGCGACACCTACTCCGCCGACGCGAAGTATTGCACGCTGGAAAACATGTTCGTGCCCGAGCCCGTGATCAAGATGGCGATCATTCCGACCAATCGCGAGGGGCTCGACAAGCTCAGCAAGGCCCTGCAGCGGTTCACTCGTGAGGATCCGACCTTCCGCGTAGCCACCGACGACGAAACCGGCGAAACGTTGATCGCCGGCATGGGCGAGTTGCACCTCGATATTTACGTCGAGCGCATCAAGCGGGAATACAAGGTCGAGGTCGAGGTGGGCGCGCCGAAGGTGAGCTACCGTGAGGCTCCGACCCGTGGCACGCCCTATGACTACAAGCACAAGAAACAGACCGGTGGTTCGGGCCAATATGCCCACATCATCGGCCACTTGGAGCCGTTGCCCGAAGACTCGACCGAGAACTTCGAGTTTGAGGATGCGGTGGTCGGCGGTCGCGTGCCCCGCGAATACATCCCGTCGGTGGAGAAGGGCTTCCGCGCGGTGTTGGGCAAGGGTCCGATCGCTGGGTTTCCGATCGTGGGCGTGAAGGCCACGCTGGAAGACGGCTCGTACCACGACGTCGACTCCAGCGACATGGCCTTCCAGACCTGTGCCCGGGCCGGCTTCCGCGAGGCCTTCCTGGCGACGAAGCCGGTGCTCCTCGAACCCATCATGAAGATGGAGGTCGAGGTGCCGGCAGATTTCCAGGGTGCGGTGACGGGCGAACTCAACAAGCGTCGTGGCCTGATCATCTCGACGGAGACGGTGGGCAACTCGTCCACGATCGTCGCCGAGGTGCCGCTGGCCGAGACGTTCGGCTACTCGACCGATCTGCGGAGCATGACGCAGGGGCAGGGTGTGTTCACGATGGAGTTCAGCAAATACA
>JBBDNW010000094.1:0-11313 GCA_040877375.1 Pirellulales bacterium
ACCCGGATACCCATCGCTTGCGCTCCGGGCTTCTTGTGGGCATCCGACGCAATGCGTTGCGAGCCCCGTGCCTCCCGTCAGGAAGCCCCAAGCGCAAGCGCGGGGAATACGGGTGGCACCCCACCCCGCTCCATACCGCTGCGAGAGCGCATCCGACTTGCGTGGATCGACGGCTCCAAGGTGCCATCTCGCCGCTCTCCCGCAACCGGATGCGGCCTAGGACGCGCCACCTTTGGAGCGGTAAGGCTACCCCACACGTGGATCCGCTCACGTGGCGGGCACGCGGGGCGTTGTCAGTGATGCCGGCCGGCCCGGCCCCCCCGGAAGCCCTCCCGCGGCGCCGCCCCGGAGCTGGTCGAGGTCGAGATACCGCGCGTCCTCGACGTCGACGCGGTTGAGCCCACGCCAATAGAGGATCTTGCCGGCTGACGCGGTCGAAGGTTGGGCCCCCGCTTTAAGTTGCCGGAAGAGCTGCGCGTCGCTGCGTCCGTCGCCTTCGAAGACGAGCAAGTCCTTCCCCTCGCTCCAGGTGAGCCGTGCGCTCCGCGCCGTGAACGACTCCCCTTCCACGAGCACGTTACCCCCGGCGCCGAGTTCGATGCTCGACCGCTGCCGGCCCGGCATCGGCGGCGCCTGCCCCACGCCGAGCACGTCGCAGTTAATCGTCACCACGCCCTCGGGCAGACCGCCCGGCGCGTGCGGATCGAGCGTGTCGCCGCGGCGGGCTACCGGGCCCCAAATCGCTTCGACTCGCTGGTGAAACTCCATCGTCCGGCGATGGAGATTGCCCCGCAGGCCGCGTTGAAAGTCGACGCCGAGATAGGTGAGTTCGTGCGACTGGCGGGTTGCGGCCATGGGCTGCACGGCGGCGGGCCCTTGCGGACCGGCGGGGATCGACATCGCGGGAGCCTGCCCGGACCGGGTGCTCGTCAGGCGTCCTGGTCCCGTGCCGCTGACGTCGCCGGTCGCCCGGTCGATGACGAGGTCGCGCACGAAGAGCTGCTCCGTCGACTTCTCACCGGCCTCGTCGACCTGCTCGCTCTGGATCTTCACTCCGGCGCCGCAGGCCACCCGCGCCACCTCGGGCTGCTTGCCGCCGGGCTTCGAGTCCCCAGCCGCAAACTCAAACGGCCGGTCGAAGATGACGTCGAGCGAGCCGGAGCGAACGTCGGCCGAGCCGCCCTTGGCGACGACGGTGTCGATGAATCTCGCCTTGAGGCCATCGAAGTCGAGTCGTCCCTTCCAGGTGACGTCGAGCGTGCCGGGCGGCCCGACTGGACCAGCCGGCGGCCGCGGCGCACCGCCGGTGAACGCGAGTGAGTTGAGCGCCCCCGCGCCGCCGGCCATCGGCAGCGAGAGCCGTCCAGCGCCGTCGACCGTGAGCCGATTCTGGCCGCGGTCGAACTCCACCATCGGCCCCTCGAGGTTGAGGCCCCTGCCTTTCACGACCGCCGGACGCCCCGAGACGATCGCCTTCGCATCGGGCCGTGTTGCCCGCGAGAGCTGCATCTGATCGCCTCGAATCTCGATACCCGGCTCGGGCGGCGGCCCACCGGCCGCGGCCGGCGTGAGCGGATCACGCGGCTGCTCGACCAGATGCACCTGCCCCTCCATCGACATCTCGTCGACTTCGTTCCCCGCGGGCGAGAGCGTGACCTGCCCGCGGACGAGCGTCGCCGTCGCGATCATCCTGCCGCGGGCGGCCGGAGGCTTCTGCGGCGCGGCGACCGGCGGTGGCGCGACGGCAGGCTGCGGACTCGCAGGCCGGGGCTGGGCGAGGGCTGCGGGTGGAGCCACCGGCTCGACCGTGCGAAACCAGAGCTCCAGACGGTCGGTCCGCGCGGCGACTTCCGCTGCGTCGGCCTCGACCATGCCGCGGGCGAGGAGCCGTGACGGCCGCACGCCGGAAAGATCCGGACCGCTCGCCGGATCGGTCTTGGCGCCCTCAGGGCGTTTCACGACTTCGAGCCAGAGGTGCATCTCGGCCGCGCTTAAGCGGCCTTGCGTCTCGACCGTCACGTCGGCGTCGCCTGCGATCGACAGCACGTGCCCGGCCCCGTCAGGACGCATCCGCAGCCACTCCTGCCATCTGGCCTGCGCGGGAGGTGACTTCTCCGACCGCACGCGGAGCCAGCCCGGACCGACGGCCATCAGCGACCCGGGATCACCCGCGAGACCCGGGCAGTAGTCGATTTTCCGTGCCTCCATTTCGGTCCCCTTCGCCACGAGCGACACCGGCTCCTCGCCATCGAGGAGGATCCGCCGCGTCGCGATTTCGTAACCGAGCCGGGCGGCCCGGGCTTCAAGCCCCACGCCGCTCGAACGGGCGACGACGGGGGAGCCCTTGGCCTGAATCTCCACCGGCTCGAGGCTGCCGCGGCCACCATCACCCGGCGGGCCGGTGGCGGCAGCGGTCTTCTGCTTCCGCCCAAGCACGATGGCGAGCAGGTCGCAGGCCAGCTGATCGGTGGATCCATCGGTAGCCGTCCGGATCACGTCGACGTTTTCTTCCAGCGTGATCACGTTGGACGACACGTTCATGCACATCGCGCCGCGGCAACTGACGAGTACCGGGGGCGGTGCGGCCGGTGCGATGGCGGCTGGAGCGTCGACCGCCGACGGCGTCGCGGGCGGCTGGGTAGCCGGTGCCCCGGGGAGCATGCCACCGGCCAGCCCTTCGATTCGCATCTTTACGTCGCGGTCAAGGCGGATCGAATCGACGCCGCCGATGTTGGGCCCCTTTTCGCCCGGGCCGGCGCCGGCGCCGGACGGTCCCGAGCCGCCAGGCCGCGGCTTGAGGCGGGCCACGAGCCCCCGGCCGCTGCCGCTGGAGCGGCCGTAGCGAAACTGGACCATTTCCCCGGTGCTGACCTCGAGTTCATCGAGCTCGAGGTCGCGGGTCACGATCTCGATATCATCCTCTGCACCGGGCATGCTGGGTGTGCCGCGGATGGTCACCTGACCGCGGAGGCTGCCGCCCACGAGCTTGGCGAGGCGGCCCTGTCGCAGATCGAGCGGCTCGTCGAACTCGAGGACGGCGCCCTGCGGGGCACGCAGCACGAGCGTGCGGCCCGGCGGGCCGTTCGCGGCCACGCGGTTCTTGTCGGGAAGCACAACCAGCGTGCAGGGCACGAGGTTCACGCGGCCGTCAGGCAACGAGTGGTAGTCCTTGAAGAGCAGCCGCATCTGGCGGCTTTCAAGCATGATGGGGTTTTCCCGCTCCCACGAGCCCGGCGGAAACACGTCGCCAAGCGCCGCCAGCCGCTGGTCGGCACGGGCACGAATCGCCGCCGCCTCCTCGGGCGTCATCTCGTGATCGCTCGACGTGTCGCGGATCCGTGGCTCGATGAGCGGCACGGCCGCGAGCCGGTAGAAGCCCGCCGCCGCTAAAACGACGAGAAACACCCGCAGCGTGCGTCCGAGTCGATGTTCCATCGCCGTCTCACCGCGTGGGGGATGCGTCAGGCCCGCTTGGCCGCGTAGCGGGCGACGACCGCGTCCCAACTGCCTCGTGCCTTGAGCATCCGCTCGATCACCTCGCGAACCGCGCCGCGTCCGCCCGGCAGCCGCGTCACAATCGTTGCCGCCGCGATAAGTTCGGGGCAGGCATCGGCCACCGCCACACCCACGCCGCACCGCGACACGACGGGCAGATCGGGCAGGTCATCGCCCACAAACGCCGTCTGCTCCCAGGAGAGGCCATACTCGGCGAGCAGCGATTCGGCTGCTGCGAGTTTGTCGTCCACCCCCTGCCGCACGATACCGATCCCGAGTTCTTCGGCCCGCAGTTGCACCACGTGGCTCGACCGGCCGGTGACGATCCCCGTCCGTCCGCCGGCCTTCTGCCAGGCCCGCAGGCCGAGCCCGTCGCGGATGTGGAATGTCTTCGACTCGATGCCCTGGTTGTTCCAAGTCACGCCGCCGTCGGTGAGCACGCCGTCCACATCGAGCAGGAGGAGCTGCACACGGGCAAGGCGGCGGTCGAGGTCGGAGGCGTCGGGCATGGGATGGGCTTTCAGGAAACGGGACGGACTGTGGGCCGTCAGGCGGCTGCGGCCGAACGCGGCGCAGCCACGGCCTCGGCAGGTACGAGGCCGACGAGATCGACAACATCGAGCAGACCTACGGGCCGGCCATCGTGATCGAGGACGGGCAGTTCGCTAAGCCGCCGTGTTTCGAGGATCGACACGGCATCGCGGAGCCGCGTGCCCACCTTGAGCGTCGTGGGGCGGCTCGTCATCACGTGTCCGATCGGCTCGTCGAGTGCCGCGTCGTGTCGCCGCTCGAAGAGTCTCGCCAGATCGCTATCGGTGAAGATGCCCGCAACCACGCCGGCATCGTCGATGATCATCACGGCGCCTGTGCGACGAGCGGGGAGTGGCCGCGCGAAGACGCTCCGAACGGTATCGCTGGGGTGCGCCAGCCGGCATTCGGCGAGCGGCCGCATCGCGTCCTCGACGAGCATGAGTTGCCGGCCCAGGCTGCCGCCGGGATGTCGGGCGGCGAAGTCCTCGGGGGTGAACTGTCGCAGCCTGCTGGTTGCGAGGGCCAACGCATCGCCGAGCGCCAGCAGGAGCGAGGTGCTCGTGCTAGGCGCAAGCCCCAGGTCGCAGGCCTCGCGGAGCACGCCAGTGGGCACGACCACCCGGGCCGCACGGCCGAGAGTGCTTTCAGGCCGACCTGTGAGCGCCACGATGCCGACGCCGCGAGCGACGAGGTGCGGCAGGAGTCGGGTGATCTCCTCGGTCTCGCCCGATTGCGACAGCGCCAGCACGACATCGTCGCCGCGGAGCGCGCCCAAGTCTCCGTGCATCGCCTCTGCGGGATGAAGAAAGTGGCTCGGAGTACCTGTCGAGGCGAGTGTCGCGGAGATCTTCCGCGCTACGAGTCCCGCCTTGCCGATGCCCGTCACCACCACGCTGCCGGTGCACCGCTGGATCAGCCGCACACCGCGGCAAAATGCGGCGTCGAGCGTGTCGGCGGCGCGAAGCACAGCCTCACCTTCGGCGCGGAGAATCTCCCGGCCATGCGCGATGATGTCGTCGTCACTCACGTCGTTCATGACGGCCTGCCAGCGAAGGAACCGCGCAGTCCCGAGCGCGGGGCGGGACTATAGGACGACTGCGCAAGCGCCACAACGCGTGTTTTCCGGCCTCTCATTGAGCCTGCGGGAGGCGGTGCCACAGGTGCGCTCCCCGACAAAAAGCCCGAAACGCCAGCGATGGGAAAACGGGTGACGACCCAGGCGGTGGCGCGGCGCGGAGCGAGGTGCCACCCGGATTCCCCGCGCTCGCGCTTGGGGCTTCCTGACGGGAGGCCAGCCCTCAGGCCCCGGCGTATCGCTTGGCCATCTCGGCGAGCGTGATGCACTTCACCTTCCCGGCATTGCCGGCCTGGCCGAACTGCACCATCCGCTCAGCGCAGACTTTCTTCATGGCGTCGCGAGAGGGCTTGAGATAGTCGCGGGGGTCGAACTTCTCCGGCGTCTCGGCCAGGACCTTGCGGATCGCACCGGTGATCGCCATGCGGCAGTCGGTGTCGACGTTGATCTTCCGCACGCCGTGCTTGATGCCCCGCTGGATCTCCGCCACGGGCACGCCCCAGGTCTGCGGCATCTTGCCGCCGTATTTGGTGATGATGTCCTGCAGTTCCTGCGGCACGCTCGACGAGCCGTGCATCACGAGGTGGCAGTTGGGAAGCTTGGCGTGGATCTCCTCGATCCGCTTCATGGCCAGCACGTCGCCGTCGGGCTTGCGGGTGAACTTGTAGGCACCGTGGCTCGTGCCGATCGCGACGGCCAGCGCATCGACACCCGTCGCCGCGACGAACCGGGCCGCCTCATCGGGATCGGTGAGCAGTTGGTCGTGCGAGAGTTTTCCCGTAGCACCGTGGCCGTCCTCCGCCTCACCTTCGCCGCTCTCGAGCGAGCCGAGGCAGCCAAGCTCACCCTCGACGGACACGCCGCGAGCGTGGGCCAGCTTTACGACGTCCTTTGTGACCTGCACGTTGTAGTCAAAGTCGGCGGGCGACTTGCCATCCTCCTTGAGCGAGCCGTCCATCATCACGCTCGTGAAGCCGTGGTCGATCGCGCTCTCGCACGTGGCCGGCGAGTTGCCGTGGTCTTGATGCATCGCGATCGGGATCTGCGGATAGAGTTCGGCGGCGGCGAGCATCAGATGCCGCAGGTAGTTGTCTTGGCTATAGCTGCGGGCGCCCCGCGAGGCCTGCACGATCACCGGCGAGTCGGTCTCCTTGGCCGCCTCCATGATCGACTGGATCTGCTCCATATTATTGACGTTGAAAGCGGCGAGACCGTAGCCATTCTCGGCAGCGTGGTCGAGCAGGATCCGCAGTGGAACAAGGGGCATGGGAGGCTCTCCAAAGGCGGGTGGGGCGGGGGCTGTCGCGGAGACGGAGATCGAAAGCATACGGCAAACATGCGCGTGGTAGAATCCCCGCAGTTGCCTGGCACAACTCGGGAAGCCCCGCTTCATGGACCTCCGCCCCGTCACCGACCCGCTCCGCGGGTTTCTCTACGTGAGCGGCGGCTGGATCTGCCTCGGGCTCGCTGTAGTCGGCGCCGTGTTGCCGCTGCTCCCAACAACGCCGTTTGTGCTCTTGGCGAGCTGGTGTTTCTACCGCGGTTCGCCCCGGATCCACGCCTGGCTGCACCGCTCAAAACTCTTCGGCCCCACGCTCGACGACTGGCAGCACTACCGCGGCATCCGCCGCAGTCTCAAGCATCGTGCCATCGTGATGGTGGTGATGGTGGTGACGCTGAGCCTGCTGCTCAGCAGCCTCCACTGGACACTCCGCTACGCATTCTTCGCCGCCGTGGCAATCGGTCTGTACGTAATCTGGTCGGTGCCAACCCTGCCCGATGACGCCCCCCAAGCACCCCGGACGCTCATCGAGTGACCGTCGCCTTCGACGCGTCGCTTTCGCCATCATGAAGACCAGCACGCAGGCCATCACTGGCACGCTCACGATCGGCGACCAGTGGAACGCGATCACGATCATCGCCCACTCGCAGACGCATCCCCTCAAGGCGATCTGCGAGCTCACCGAAAATGCCATCGACGCCGGGGCGACGAGCGTCAGGATCTCGCGGCGACGCGCCCAGGGCAGCTTGTTCCTCGAGGTCGAGGACGACGGCCGCGGCGTGGCCCCCGACGCGTCGGGAGCCGCTGACTTCGAGCGGATCGCCACCCATCTCTGCGATTCGATGAAGCGGCAGCTCCACGGCACCCAGCGGCAGGGGGTGCATGGCGAGTTTGGGATCGGCCTGCTCAGCTTCTGGAGCCTCGGTGAGGAGTTGCGCATGACGTCCGGGGGTGGTCCGGGATCCCTTCGTGAACTCCATCTCGTGCGTGGCGAGCGGCAGTACACCATCCGCCCCGCACGCGGCCGGCTCGCGATCCGCGGCACCCGCGTGACGGTCGGCCCGCTGCTGGAAGGCACGAAGAATCTCGTCACCGGCGAGAAGATCGCCCGCTATCTCTCGGCCGAACTCCGCGACCGGATCCGGCGCACGGGCGTGATGATTGACGTGATCGACGCGGTGGCCCGACGAGAAATCCGCGTCGTACCCCGCGAGTTCGACGGCGAGCGGCTGGAGATTCCGCGGCGGTATGCGACGCCGCTGGGCGACGTCAACGTCGAGATCTACCAGCGGGGAGACGAGGCCGCCGGCATCGGCGGAATCGCGGCCTGCAAAGACGGCACGCGAGTGCTCGCCGACATCGCCGAGCTTCTCCCCTTTCAGCACGCGCCGTGGACCGACCGGCGTCTGGAGGGGCTTGTCGATTTCGAGGCCTTAGCGCTCGCTCCCGGCACGCGTTCGGGCATCGTGCCCGACGAAGCTCTCGACGCGCTCGCGGCCGTCGCGCCGGCGATCGAGGCCGATATCTTAGCGGCCGTCACTTCCCGAGAGCAGGCGGAAGCCGAACGGGCCAGTCGCCAACTCCTCAAGCAAGTCCACAAGGCGTTCGCCTCGGCGCTCGCCGATCTTCCGGCCGAAGACTATCTCTTCTTCGATCTCCCCAAGCACGACCTGGCGCTCCAGCAGCGGGAGGGCTCGTCGGGCGCCGGATCTGCATCCTCCGGTGGCGAACCATCGCAGCCTCGGGCGCCAGTCGTCGAGCCTGCCCCACTGCTGTTTGCCGCCGAGCCCGGACCGCTGGCCAGCGTTCGGATTTCCCCGCGTCACCCCCGGCGGCGGCCCGGCGGTTCGTGCCTATTCACCGCCGTCGCCAGCGACGCGCAGGGCATTGCGATCCCCAGTGGCGTGGCGGTGGCGTGGCGGATCGTCGCGGGCTCGGCCGCGATCGCGACCGATGACTTGTCCTGTCGCCTGGCCTCGTCCGACATCGGGCTCGTCACGGTCGAGGTGCGGGCACGGCAGGGCGACGTGGAGGTGAGCGATCAGGTGGATCTTAAGTTCATCATCGACTCCGCCGGCGACGGCCCGGGCGGCCGCGGCCTGCCCAGCTACCGGCTGGAGCCGGAACACGGCCAGGCCTGGCGGTCGCGGTACGACGCGGCGGGCAATGAGATCGTGATCAACTCAGCCCACCGAGACTTTCTCGCCAGCCGTTCGGCGGCAGCCAGGCATCGCCGCTACATCGGCAAGCTTTACGCGAAGGAGGTCGTGCTCACGAACTTTCCGCACGAGTCGCCCGCCGAGGTGATGGAGCGGCTCATCGAGGTCACGCTCCGCACCGAAGACTCGCTGTAGACCGCCGGGGCGAGGCTACGCCCGAGGCTCCTCAGAGCGTTCGCCGACCCTCTCGCCTGGCGCACCGCGGCCCCTGATGATCAAGGGTGGTCGTGGGTCGGGGTTGCCCGCGCCTGCGCTTGGGGCTTCCTGGCGGGCCCCCAAGAAGCCCGGAGCGCTAGCGATGGGAATCCGGGTGACGACCGTGAGCGTGCCGCGAAGCAAATCGAGGTGCCACCCGTCTTCCCCGCGCTCGCGCTTGGGGCTTCCTGCCGGCGTGCGGTGCCACGAGTGCGCCCCCCGACACGAAGCCCGGAGCGAACGTTTGGGGATGGGGCACGGGCGGCACCGATCGACGAGAACGCCTGCGGAATAACTGTGCCCCGTATCAATGCTCGAGTGTGGTGTCGGGCTCGGGGAGCCACTGCGTGAGAATCGCGCCCACGAGGGCGTAGCCGCCCGCGACCACGGCGCCGGCCAGCGCGATCCTCACGGGATCCGGAGGCGTGGCTGCGGAGAACGTCAGCGTGAGCCACGCGGCAGCGGTGCCGAGCACGCGGCCGCCGATGTTGGCCGCGAAGCTCTCGCCCGTGCCGCGGAGATGCGTGGGAAACACGAGCGGGATGTAGTTGCCCCAGAAGCTGAACTGCGCGACCGTGAGCAGGCCCGCCACAAAGATGCCCGCCTTGATCCAGGGGAGCGAGTCGGCGCTCGAGAGCTGTGTGGAGATCCACCAGAAGAGCGCGGGCACGACAATCAGCGCCGGAATCTGGAAAAGCCGCAGCAGCCGTCGACGACCGAGAATGCGGAGCGCCGCGAAAGCGAGCAGCACCCGCCCCACGAGGCCGCCGATCTCCTGGTAGATCGTGACGGTGGCCACCGCCTCGTCGGTGACGTTGCCGGCGATCGCCTTGAGTTTGCCCGGAGCGGGTGCAGGCTTCCCGGCCTTACCGGCCGCGGCGACGGCCTCGTCCTGCGCCGCCTTCGCGGTGGCAAGGATCGCGGCGTGCCCCTTCGGCCCACCGAGGATCTGCGGCAGTTGCTGGATCGCGCCAAACGCGATGCCGTAACTGGCAGCAAAGACGAGCGTGGTCACGACGGTGGTGCGCACAAGCGCCGGGCTGAAGAGCGCGCGAATGCTCGGCCGCTTGAGCGTGCCGGCCCGCTTCTTCTCGGCCCACACGGGGCTCTCGGGCAGAAATGGCCGGATGAGGATCAGCGGCAGTGCCGGGATCACGCCGGAGATGAGCGTGTAGCGCCAGGCCTCGTGGCCACCCTGGATCGCCGGTAAGGCGTCGGCCAGCCGGGCGGCGAGCACCGTGGCCGAGCCCACGAGGAGCCCACCGAGCGACGAGAATGCCTGCGTCCAGCCGAGCACCCGCTCCCGCTGTTCATGGTTTGGGAAAAGCTCGGCGAGCCAGGCGACCGCCGCGACGAACTCGACGCAGACGCCGATGAACACGAGGCAGCGAAAGAAGAGCAGTTGCGGCAGCGACGTGGCGAAGCCGGCGGCGAGTGCGGCAAAGGCATAGAGCAGAATGCTAAACGTTAGCACACGGCGGCGGCCCAAGACATCGGTGAGGTAGCCGCCCAGCAGGCCGAAGACGCCGCCGGCGAGTGCCGGCAGGAAGAAAAGCGCCCGGGCCCACTTCGTGTATTCCGGCGAGCCAGGCACGAGCAGTGGCACACCCTCAGACGTCATGCCTCCGAGCGCGGCAAGCGCCGGCTTGATCACCAGCGGGAGCATAAGGAGTTCGTAGATGTCAAATGCAAAGCCGATCGCGGCGATCGCACAGACGAGCCAGCCGGTGAGCGTGAGTTTCCCGGTCGCCGTCATGCCGACGGAAGCGGAGCCATTCGCGGGCGTTACCATTTGGGAATCCCGGGGCCGCGGGCAGTCGTGCACAAAAGAAGCCGGTCAGGCCGCTCAGCCTACCGGCGGCAGCAGCATGCGTCGCCTCCTTCGCGAGAATCGCCACGCCTCCCGTCAGGAAGCCCCAAGCGCGACCGCGGGGAAGACGCCTGCCACCTCGCTCCGCTCCGCACCACCATCGAGCTTCACTGCGGACCGATCGACGCCGGATTCTTCGCGAGGAAATCCCGCGGGCCGCGGGTCGTGTAGTACGGATAGGCGACGGCGCCGGTCGGCGGGCCAGCGGGCTGGGTGGCGCCGTAATCGGAGCCGGCGAGCGCCGCTTTCTCTTCAGGCGTCAGATGATGCTTGGCGAGACCGCCATACGGCCCCACGTGCCGCGGGTGGCAGGCGCCCCCTTCGCACTCCTGACAGGCTCCGCTCGGGCAGTTCCCGTCCGGACAGCCCTCCGGGCCGCACTGACCGTCCTGACACTGGCCGTCCTGGCATTGACCGCCGACCTGACCAGCGTGATGGCCGTGCGGGCCGTCGGTGTTGAGCAGGAAGAGCCGGTCGATGATCGAGCAGCCGCTCGACGTGGCGATCACGGCGGCAACGACAACCAGGCCGAGGGCGTGAGGCAGCGATTTCATGGGCGGGGTTCCCGATGGGCGGAACAAGCGCCGCCGGCACATCGCCGCAGGCCACTCTTCCGCGTTTCACCGGTGGTATCGGTCGTGCCGGG
>JBBDNW010000094.1:11413-26074 GCA_040877375.1 Pirellulales bacterium
CACATCGCCGCAGGCCACTCTTCCGCGTTTCACCGGTGGTATCGGTCGTGCCGGGAGCGCGGGTTGAGCAAACTCTGCAGGCGAGAATCCAGGCAGGATGCGCAAACGCGGTGCCGCATCAACCCCGGTAGCGGCCGGCGATGAGCGCGATGTTTTGTCCGCCAAAGCCGAAGCTGTTGGAGAGCGCATAATCGCACCTCCCTTCGCGAACCTTGTTGGGAACGTAGTCGAGATCGCAGTCGGGGTCAGGTGTCTCGTAGTTGATCGTCGGCGGCAGAAGGCCGTCGCGGATCGCACACAGGCAGACAATGAGTTCCGTGGCTCCGGCAGCGGCGATCAGGTGCCCCATCATGCCCTTCGTGCTCGATACCGGGATCTTGTAAGCGCGATCGCCAAAGACTTTCTTGATCGCGAGTGACTCGACACGGTCGTTCACGCTCGTGCTTGTGCCATGGGCGTTGATGTAATGGATGTCGGTGAGCCCGAGGCCCGCATCCTTGAGCGCCATCGTGATGCACGCCGCGGCACCGCGGCCCTCGGGGTGCGTGTCGGTGATCCGGTAGGCGTCGGCGGTCGAGCCGTAGCCGACGAGTTCGCCGTGGATCTTCGCCCCGCGCTTCTTCGCGTGTTCGAGTTCCTCAAGCACCACCATCGCGGCCCCTTCACCGAGCACGAAGCCGTCGCGATCGTTGTCGAATGGCCGACTGGCCCGGGTCGGCTCGTCGTTCCGCGTCGAGAGCGCCGTGAGCAGGTTGAAGCCCGTCACGCCGAAGGGATGAATCATGCTGTGCGTGCCGCCCGAGAGCATCACGTCGGCCTCGCCGCGGCGGACGATCTCCGTTGCCTCGCCGATCGCCTGGCTGGAGGCGGCGCAGGCGGTGAGGCAGTTGAGGTTGGGCCCCTGCGCGTCGAATAGGGCGGCGAGATGGCCGGCCGGCATGTTGGGCTCCTGCTCCACTTCGGAGAGCGGATGGAGCGTCTCGAGACCGATCTTGGTGAACTTCGCCACATCGAGCGTGTCGCCCTCGATCGCCGCCATCATCATCCGCGTGAAGGCTGCGAAGTCTTGCTGCCCCTCGCCGCTGCCGAGATAGATGCCGAGCCTGGTGGGATCGGAGGGCAACCCCTGCGGGAGTCCGGCGTCGGTCATCGCCTGAATCGCGGCGCCTGCGGCGAACTTCGTGTGGCGGCCGCAAAACTCCCAAGCCTTCGGATCCTGCCCTTCGTCCGCAATATCCCAGCCCCGAACTTCCGCCGAGATCTTCGTGGGAAACTTCGATGCGTCGAAGATTGTCGTCAGCCCCACACCCGAGGCACCGGCGACGAGATTCTTCCAGAGTTGCTCCACGCGCACGCCCAGCGGCGTGACGCAGCCAACACCCGTGATCACGACCCGTCGTCTGTCGGCACCCATCGCCCGTCTCCGCGTGGTCTCACCAGTCGGGCCGCGCGAGCGGCTGGCCCGCCTCGTCGCGGCCGATGTCATAGATATGCATGTGATCGAGCCAGCGGAGCAGTTCTTCCGGCTCGAAGAGCTTTGGCACGCCCTCACCCGGCTCAAGGTGGGCGAAAAACAGCTCCGCCTCGCCCTGAAGCCGGTCACCGATGGTGCTTGTCACCTTGGTCAGCGAGCCGGTCGGCTTGAGGTCGATCACCTCGGCCACGAACCGGATCGTGTCGCCCGGCACGGCATCGAAGTGAAACTCCGCGGCCGCCACCTTCGCGAGCACGACACGGCGGTTGAACTCGATCGCGTCAGCCACGAGCAGACCAGCCGCCTGGGCCATGCCCTCGACGATGAGCGAGTTGGGCATGATCGCCACGCCCGGAAAGTGGTCGTGGAGGTGCTCCTCAGCGAGCGAGACATTCTTAACGGCCGTAGCGCGTCTGCCGCGAACGAACTCGTCGAACCTATCAATCCAGAACCAGCGCATGAATCCGTTCGCGGCGGTCTGCCGCCTCTGGAGGGAAAGGATGAAGAGGAGGGAAAGGCGAGGAGCGTCAGCACGCCCTCGAATACAAGGCCTCAGGCCGCCAGTTTGCTCTGCACATACCTCACCATGTCTTCCACGGTGAGGGTGTTGGCGAAGTTTTGCACGCTGGGATTGGCCTCAAACTTCGAGAGATCGGCGAACGGCATCCGCGCTTTGAGCGCGGCGATGCCCGCTGCCGTCACCTTGCCTTCGGTCACGAACTCGGAACTTGAGAGCACGTCCTCAGGGAAGAGTTCGCCTCTTGAAATCTTGATGCCGAAGGTCTTTTCGAGGCGGAACACGATGTCGAGGAAGTCAATCGACTCCGCCCCGAGATCCCCGACCATGGTCGCGTTGGGGGCGACATCGTCCTCGTCAACTCCGAGGGCATCCACGAGGGCAGACTTCACCTTGTCAAAGATTTCATCGCGAGTCGGCATCGACGCTTCACCTTGCAAACGAGGGATGGGGCACGCCCAGAAGGGCGACGCTGTGTTGTAATGTCGGCCAGCCCGCATGGGAACCCGAAGTTGCCCATTTTCCGCCGGCCGAAAGGGGCCAAACGGAAAAATCGGTCGGCATTTCCTTATGAAAAGTCGCTTTTTTGGCCTCGCCACAACGGCCGCCGCAGCGGTGCCGAGACGGCCAAGGGCCTCACCCACCCACGTTGGCGAAGGCGGCGGCAGGAGTGGCTCCCTGCGACATGTAAGGGACAGACTTCTGCTGGGCACCGGCACGCACTGGGTAGAGGAGCGCCCAGAGCTTTCGCATTTCCGACCGCACCCGGATGTCGAGAGCGGCCCCATGGGGCACCCGATCCGCCATGTTGTAACGCTCAAGCACAAGTCTGGCGGTGAGGCTCGTCCGATCGCCGACGGTGCCGCTGGCCTTTATCGTGGTCGTTTTCTCGTCCTGGGAGAGGATCTGGGCCGTGACGGTGAGAACTCGGCCGGGCTCGACGAAGTCGCCGTATTTCACGTTTCTGGCAGCGCGGAGCACCACCATGCTGTGGGCAAAATCCTCGCCCAGCCGAATGGTCCAGGCTGCCGCCTGGGTCATCGACTCCAGCATCAGCACCCCCGGCATGACCGGAAAGCGGGGAAAGTGGTCGGCCAGGTATTCCTCAGCCAACGACAGCGTTTTGATCGCCGTAATCGACTTGCCGGGTTCGATGGACAGCACCCTGTCGAGTAGCGTGAATCGCATGAATACCTCCTGCTCCTACTTCATCCTCTCGTCGATCACGGATGCGGGTGCCAGCCATGGTCCCGCCGTCGGCTCCCGCGTTTCTCAGGCGTTGAGCCGCAGAAACACATCTACCGACCGATCAACGAGGCCTGAGTATAGGAGTTGCCGATGCCTCCACAACACGTGCGGTGTCGAAAAGCACACGGCTGCCACGCCGACAGCCGGCACGATCGGTGTGACTGCCAAAGTTTCGCGACGATTCTGCTGAGACTCATGCTTTTCCGCCTCGCCACGCGGCCCCAGCCGGTGATCGAACGTTGATGGCGACTGGCGCGGCCGTTTTATTTTTGGCCGTTCGTTGACCGCCAGTTGCTTCCGCCATCGTTCTTGCGAATCATTCCTCGCGCATGAAACGCCGGGAATGTCGCTCCAGGGACGGCCTCCAGGGACGGTGTCGATCCACCACCTCGCTTGAGGAGCCTGACCATGCCCATCCTTCGCCCCGGATTTGCGCTGCCGTTCGAGGAACTGCGTGACGAACTCGATCGTGTCTGGACCACGCTGACCGCCGCCCCACCGGTGCCCGGCTGGGGAACGCGGCCCGCCGAAGGTGTCTTCCCCGCGGTCGTGGTGCGGGAGAGTGACGAGGCCATCACCGTCGAGGCCGAACTGCCCGGCCTCGATGCCGACGACGTCGAAATCACGGTTGCCGGCGATGAGTTGCTCGTGAAGAGGTCACGGCCGGAGACCTGCCCAGTGCCTCCCGCGTCGGGTCGGACAGGCGACGGCGACGGCGACGGCGACGGCGAAAAGCAGGAACGTGTCATGTGGCACCGCCGTGAGCGGGGCACGGGCGCGTTCGAAAGACGCATCGCGCTGCCGGTCGTAGTCGACGCTTCACGCGTCGAAGCCCGACTTGTCGACGGCGTGCTCACCGTCACCTGCCCCAAGGCCGCCGAATGCCAGCCCCACAAGGTCGCCGTGCGATCGGTCTGACGTCGTGAGTTCATTCGTCCTCCATCATCACGCACCCCTCACGCAGGAGAACCCGGCATGGTCACCCAGGCCCAAACGACGATCCCCGCCACCGAACCGCAATCGGAGCCGACTCTCACCTACCAGCCCAACGTCGACATCTGCGATCTGGGCGCGGAAGTACTGCTCGTCGCCGACATTCCCGGCGCCCACGCTGCCGGGATCGACGTGACCTTCGAGGACGGCGTCCTCGCGCTCCGGGCCGCCGTGCCGCCCCGCATACTTCCGGGCCGGTCCATGCGGCAGGAGTATGGCATCGGCAACTACCGGCGCTCGTTCCGACTCGGCGATGGCTTCGACGCCTCGCAGATCTCGGCCGACTACAAGAAGGGAGTGCTCACGATCCACGTGCCGCGGCTGGCCGCCGTGCGGCCCCGCAAGGTGGAGGTGAAAACGGCCTGACGCCGCGGCCGCGTCGCTCGTTCGTCGTCTGTGTGTTCTTTCGTGTTTTTGCCTGACCTGAAGAGGAGACATTCCATGAGTCTGATCCCTTTTCGCACGAAGCGGTCGAGCGGGATGGAATCCGGAAGCCTCGCCACCCTGGCGGACTTCCGCAACGAGATGAATCGGCTGTTCGAGGGTTTTTTCAGCCGGCCGTCGCTGGCATCGCCGTGGTTCGGGACGGCCGAACCTGGACAATGGCTGCCGGCGATCGACATGTCGGAGAACGACGCTGAGATCCACATCCGCGCCGAACTGCCGGGGATCGATCCGAAGGACGTCGACGTGAGCGTGTCGGAGGACCGTCTGGTGATCTCCGGCGAGAAGAAGTCGGAGAAGGAGGCGACCGGCGAGGGCTGGAGCCACCGCGAGAGCCACTACGGCGGTTTCAGCCGCGCGATCCCGCTGCCGGAGTCGGTCGACCCCGCCAAGGTCACGGCCCGGTACGACAAGGGCGTGCTCCTGGTCGAGCTCACGAAGTCGCCCACGAGCGCTTCGCGAAAGGTGCCCGTGCTGACGGCGAAGTAGCGGCCGCCGCCGCGCGTCCGAGGTATGCTGCGTGGCTGTGGGAGGAAGCACTCCCGCGGCCACGCACCTTTTTTCGTCACTCCCCGCCCCGCGATGTCACTCGTCCTCTCACTCCGCGACGCCAACGATCGTAGTCCGTTGTCGATCGATCTCGACGGCATCGTGCCCGATCGTGTTTTGTCGCTCGCCCTGCCCGCGATTGCACGGCTGCCGGTCCTGGCCGACGGTCGGCCGCGC
Source organism: Pirellulales bacterium (assembly GCA_040877375.1). Classification (GTDB taxonomy): domain Bacteria; phylum Planctomycetota; class Planctomycetia; order Pirellulales; family UBA1268; genus QWPN01. The sequence goes on from JBBDNW010000094.1 coordinate 16,816, forward strand.
GAACTCGGCACGCTCTTCCATTTGTCGGGCGACGCAGCCGACGCCGCGATCGAATGCCGCGGCGACTTCTCGCGGGTGCATCGCCTGGCCGCCGGCATGCGGTCGGGCTCGATCCACGCGACGGGCTCGATTGGTCGCCACGCCGCCGAAGGCATGGGAGGGGGCCGGCTCGATGTCTCTGGCGACGCCGGCGATTGGCTTGCCGCCGAGATGGCCGGGGGTGAGATCCACGTCGCGGGCAACGTGGGTGATAACCTCGCCGCCGCCCTGCCGGGCAGTCCGATCGGCATGCGTGGCGGGCTGGTGACCGTCGCCGGCCATGCGGGCGGCCTTGTTGGCTCCCGGATGCGGCGGGGAATCGTCGCGGTCGCTGGTCGCTGCGGCGACGCCGCGGGATTTGAGATGCGGGCCGGCTCCGTCGTGATCGGCGGCGACGTCGGCAGGCAGCCTGGGCTCGGCATGCGCCGCGGCTCCGTGATCGCGCTGACAGCGCGGCCCGAACCGCCGGTCACGTTCCGCAGAGGCTCCGCATGGCGGCCTGGCTTTCTGCCGCTGCTTATGAGGCGGTTGGCTGCCGCCGGGTTCCGGCCGGCATCAGTCGCGTCGTCCCCGGGCAGCTGGCAGCAGTGGCATGGCGACACGCTCGCCGGAGGCCGCGGCGAGATCCTCCATCCCGCATAACGACGGCCCCGCCGCTCATGCAGCAGGCGTCAGCCTGATTTTCCGGCCGTTTTTCGCAACCGCCTTCCGTCGCCCCGGGTCCTTGGCTATCTTTTGAGATACCCGATTCCCAGCACTCGAAGACCAATTATGCCCTCGATCAGCCAACTCGTCCGCAGTCGTCGCCGCCCCAAGCGGAAATTTTCCAAGTCGCCCGTGCTCGACCGCTGCCCGCAAAAGCGGGGAGTCTGCTTGCAGGTTCGCACAATGACGCCGAAAAAGCCGAACTCGGCCCTTCGGAAGATCGCCCGCGTGCGGCTTTCGAATCAAAAGGAAGTCACCGTCTACATTCCGGGTGAGGGCCACAACCTCCAGGAACACTCCATCGTGCTCATCCGCGGCGGCCGGGTTCGCGACCTCCCGGGTGTCCGCTACCACGTCATTCGCGGTGCTCTCGACACGCTGGGTGTCCAGGGCCGCAAACAGTCCCGCAGCCTCTACGGCGCGAAGAAGGGCTGAGATCCCCGCTTCATTGCATCAGTAGGAAAGACTAGAGATCCATGGGAAACATCACAGCCAGCCGCGAACAGCTTCGCCCCGATCCTCGCTACGGGTCGCTTCTCGCCAGCAAGTTCATCAACTGCCTGATGGAAGACGGCAAGAAGAGCGTCGCGCAAAACATCTTCTACGATGCGATGGATATCGTCACCAAGAAGATCACCGAAACCGAGGCCATCGAGGTCTTTAACCGTGCCCTCGAGAACGTGAAGCCCGCCGTCGAGGTCCGCTCGAAGCGGGTCGGTGGTGCCGCCTACCAGGTGCCGATGCAGGTCAACCGCAACCGACAGCAGTCGCTGGCGATTCGCTGGCTTTTGCAGGCGGTCCGCGAGAAGAAGGGCCGAGGCACCTACGAGAAACTCGCCGAGGAGATCATCGCCGCCTACAAGCGCGAGGGTGCCGCGGTGACCAAGCGTGACAACGTGCATCGCATGGCGGATGCGAACAAGGCGTTCGCGCATTTCGCCTGGTGAGACCAGGCGAGATGCCGGTTTCACGCCACCGTAACGGTCGCCACCCGCAGACCCATCGCCTGCGGTCCGGGCTTCCTGGGCACTCCCGCCGCCGACATGCTCGCCTGGGAGAACAGCAGGTTTTCGATCGATGCGAGCGTGCGGATCACCCTCATCGACCGCGACGTGCCGAGCTCCTTTCAAAGCCTTGAACATCTCCCGCGGTATTGCGCCCGCCCTTCGCGCTGGAACGGCCGGGGGCCAACGGCGTCGTCGAGCTTTCGCCGGTTGAGTTTCTCGATAGGCTAGCCAACCCCTTGCCGCTGCCGCGGAAGCACCGGCATCGGTATCACCGTGGAAGGAGTTTCCACTGCAGTGCCCGGTGTGTGGCGGCGATATCCGGCTGATCGCGTTCATCACCGAGCCAGGGCCAATCCGGAAGATTCTCACACAGCTCGGCGAGCCGCCATGCGGCCGGACTCGGGGCGACTCCGCGCCGACGCCAGAAAATCCCACCCCGGAAGTGCCATTGGCCGAACTACCCTTGAGCGGGTAGTGAAGACGTGCGGTGCGTCATGGAAAGGCTCCAACGTCTAGGAAGCCGTTGAACGACCGCCAGTATCATCGCGGGCGAGCCACATGCCAGGCGTCATGATTTCGAGCCCGTAGAACGCACTGCCAAGCAGCCGCCCGAAATCGGCACGATCGAGCGTCAGCACGTCATCCACGAGTACCCGTTGGGCGCGGAGACGGAGCCACATCGCGGCGGCCTCGACAGGAAAGGCAGCAAGGTTCCTAACGACCTCGCCGACGGCATACGGGGTGGTCAGCAGCCGCCAATCACGGACGGGCGACTCACGAAATACAGCCCGTGACGCCCCGGTGGCAGACGCCGCGGCAGCAATCATGATGCTCGAATCGAGAAACAGCCTCACGGCCGCTCCCGCAGGCGCCGCATGTCTGCGTCATCTTCTTCGATCCATGCGGCCATCTCCTCCCGCGTGTAGGTGCAGGGCTCGGGCAGCGTCGCTCCATCCGCCCTCAGTCGTGACGCCAGGAACAGCATGAGTTCCTGCTTCTCGGCCGGCGAGAGGGCAACAACAGCGGATTCAATCTCGGCAAGCGTCGTCATAAAGAAAACCGTATGCCGCCGGCCATCGAGCAGCAAACCCTGCGGCCGATCCTTCAAGTATGACGGGGCTGGGGCCTACCGGGTGCCGATGCAGGTCAACCGCAACCGGCAGCAGTCGCTGGCGATCCGCTGGCATTTGCAGGCGGTCCACGAGAAGAAGGGCCGAGGCACCTACGAGAAACTCGCCGAGGAGATCATCGCCACCTACAAGCGCGAGCGCGGGGAATACGCCCGCCACACCAGCGCGATTCACGGCGCTGTTCGGGGTGCCACCCGTATTCCCATCGCTCGCGCTCCGGGCTTCTTGACGGCAGACAGTGAGCGTCAGCCGTACGGTCGCCCCACCCGCGGCACCGCCTCTCGTCCCGATGCCCATCTGCCCATGAAGAGAGTCTTGGCCACCTGGGCTACCACGAGATAGGCCACGACCGTCACGGCCAGCACTTGCCAATAGGCAGCCGGCAGCGGTACGAATCCCAAGAGCCTCCCCAGCCGCGACCCCGGCAACCAGATCCCTACGAGCACCACCGCCGTCGTCGCGGCCAACAGCGCCGGGCTTGCCCGACTCTGCAGGAACGGGATCCGATCGGTCCGGATCACGTGGATCACCAGTGCCTGCGTGAGCAGCGACTCCACGAACCAGCCAGTGTGGAACAGCGGCATGTGGGCCACGTCGTTCCAGCCAAACGCCAGCAGCATGATCGCGAAGGTCGTGCAATCGAAAATCGAACTGCACGGGCCGAGAATGAGGATGAAACTGGCGATCTGCCGTATTGACCAGGGCCGTGGCCTGGCGATCTGCTCAGCGTCGACGTCGTCGGTCGGGATCGGTACCTGCGACAGGTCGTAGAGCAGGTTGTTGGCCAGGAGTTGCACCGGGGCCATTGGCACGAACGGGAGAAATACGCTGGCGGCGAGCACGCTGAACATGTTGCCAAAGTTGGAACTGGCCCCCATGCGGATGTACTTAAGCACGTTGACGAACACCCTGCGGCCCTCACGGATACCATCCAAGAGCACCCCCAGATCCTTATCGAGCAGGATGCAATCGGCGCTCTCGCGGGCGAGGTCGACGGCCGAATCGACGGAGATGCCGACGTCGGCCTCCCGGAGCGCCAAGGCGTCGTTGACGCCGTCGCCAAGAAACCCCACCACATGCCCCTTGCGCCGTAGCGTCTCGATCACCCGCCGCTTCTGACTCGGCGTCAGGCGGGCCATCAGCATCGCCGGGCCGACCGCCTCCGCAAGCGCCGCGTCGTCGAGCCGGTCGATGTCGTCGCCGACAAGCACCTGGCCCACGTCGATCGCCAGTTCCTGACAGATCTTTCGGCTCACGAGCTCGTTGTCGCCCGTGAGCACTTTCACCGTGACGCCTCCCGCCGCCAGGGCCGCGACGGCCCCACGGGCCGAGTCCTTCGGGGGATCGAGAAACGCCACGTAGCCCCGCAGAACAAGATCCCGCTCGTCTTCGCGGGAATACGCCTCCTGCGGTTCCACGTCGCGGAACGCGACGGCCAGCACGCGAAAGCCGTCGGCCGAGAGCCGATCGCATTCCGCAGACAGCAGCTGGATCTGTTCGTGGTCAAGCGGGTGGACCACGCCATCGAGTTCGAAGGCCCGTGCCTTCGCGTAGACCGACTCGATCGCCCCCTTGCAGATCAGCCGCCGGCCGCCATCGGGCGTCGACACCACCACTGACATCAAGCGCCGCGAGAAGTCGAAAGGGATCTCATCCACCTTCGCGTAACCCTCGTAGGGCACGAGTCCGTGAAAATGCTCGTGCTCGAGGATCGCTCGGTCGAGGAGGTTCTTGAGGCCGGTCTGGAAGTGGCTGTTGAGCCAGGCCAGCGTCAGCACATTCAGGTCGTCGCGGAGCATCACGTCGCAGTGCCGCTCGAGGATGATCTTGTCGAGCGTGAGCGTGCCTGTCTTGTCGGTACAGAGCACATCCATCGCGCCCAGGTTTTGGATGGCGTCGAGATGTTTGACGATCACCTTCCGCCGCGACATCTCCAGCGCCCCACGCGACAGGCAGACGGCGACAATCATCGGGAGCATCTCGGGCGTGAGGCCCACGGCCACGGCGAGCGCGAAAAACAGGGCTCCGCCCCAGTCGCCCTTCGTGAGCCCGTTGATCAGAAACACCACCGGTGCCATCACGGCCACGAGGCCGACCATCAGCCAAGTGAACCGGGTGAGGCCACTATCGAACGCGGTGGGGGCCTCGGGCATGTCGAGCGTCGCCGAGATGCCCCCAAGCAGTGTCCTCCGGCCGGTCGCGACCACCACCGCCTCGGCACTGCCGCTCTCGACGCTCGTGCCCAGGTAGCAGACGCATCGCCAGGCGAGCGGCCCCGCGTCCGGATCGGTTTCGGCGGCGGCGAACTTCTCGACGGGAAACGACTCGCCCGTGAGAACGGCCTGCGTCAGAAAGAGATCCTTGCAGGCGAGCATGCGCACGTCAGCGGGCACCATGTCGCCGGCCGCCAGATGGACGACATCGCCGGGCACGAGCTCCTCGATCGGCACTTCCCGCGGCTCACCGTCGCGGAGCACGGTGGAATGCAGGCGGATCATCGACCGCAAGGCGACGGCCGCGGCGTCGGCCCGGGATTCCTGGGCGAACCGGATCCCGACGCCGATCGCCATCATGGCGACCATGAGAATTCCGGCAGCTGGATCACCGGCGACGAACGACGATCCAGCGAGGATAGCGAGCAGCACGACGAGCGGATTGACCACCGCCCGGGCCAGCACGTGGACCAGAGATTCGCGGCCGTGTGCCGCGAGCATGTTGGCCCCGTGCGTCGCCAGCCGCCGCTGGGCTTCGTCCGTTGTGAGCCCGCGCGGCCCCGAAGCAACACTCTCGAGCACACGGGCCGGATCGCTGCGGGCCGCATCGGCCACGTCGCGTGACACGTGCTCAGGTGACGATCGCGAATGGGTGGCGGGCATCGCAGGTCACCTCGACAACGCAGGACTCGTGCCGCGTTCGTGCGGCCGGCCATCCAGGGATTCTAGGGGCGGGTCCGCCTCGCGGCTTTGCCATGGGTCCAAAGTGCCTCCAGTCTGCCCTCCCCACGCGGTAGACTGCCGAGCATGGACGCCGCCACCTCCCAATTGCTCGGCACGCTGATCCTCGGCCGCTCGGTTGCCGCTCTGGCCACGTTGCACGACGGCCGGCCGTTCGCGTCGATGATCCCCTTCGCAGTTCACATCGATTCCCGCACGGGCCGTCTGCGATTCATCACGCACGTCAGCCGGCTCTCGACTCATACCCGCGACATGCTCGAGTCGCCGGATATCTGCCTGCTGGTGACGATGCTGGAGGATGACTCGCAGCCGCCACAGGCCCTGCCGCGGGTGTCGCTCCCAGCGACCGCCGTATTCATCGCCCCGAGCGACGACGACCATGCCGCGCTCAAGGCGGCCTACCTCGCCCGCTTTCCGCATGCGGCGGATTATTTTCAACTCGGCGACTTCTCGATCGTGGCGCTCGAGCCAGTCTCCGCCCGGTTCATCGCCGGCTTCGCACGCGCCCTGACGCTCACTCCGGCTCAGGTCGCCGCCGCCGTCGGCGACGCGAATCTCGGTTGAACCTTACCGCAGGCGGATGCGGACTGGCATCAGCAGTTGCGGCCGGCCTGAGAGCAGAAGCACGAGTGTGTCGGTCTCGGCCACCAGCGGCCCGAGGACAGGCAGCGTGGCAATACGTGCCAGCAGCAAGCCGTGGAGCGACGAGACCCCGCCAACCGCGGCCGTGATCTGGGCGACGGGATCGCCGCCGCGGGCCGCCGCACCAAACAGATCGTCGAACAGTCCCCGCGGCTCTGGGAGAAGCAGGCGGTCGACCTCCTCGCCAGCCTTGATCCCGGCCAATGCTTTCGCCTCGTCGATGGCGTCGTCGAGCGTGCCTAGCCGGTCGACGAGGCCGGCCTCCTTCGCCTGCCGACCGGTAAACACGCGGCCCCCGGCCAGCTTCTCGACCTGCTCGTTGTCGAGCTTCCGGCCGGCGGCGACCTTGGACGTGAACAACCGATAGACCTCTTTCATGGTCGCGAGAAACGCCTCGCGCTCGTCGGGCGTGAACGGCTCCTGCATTGACAGCCAGCCGGAGTTCCTCCCCTTGCTCACCACGTCGGTGTGCACGCCCACCTTCTCGAGCGCATCGCCCACGGCGACCTTCCCTCCCACCACACCAATCGAGCCCGTCAGCGTGCCCGGGGCCGCCACGATCGTGTCGGCCGCCACCGCGATGTAGTAGCCGCCGCTGGCTGCGATGTCGGAAAGGCTCGCCACCACGGGCTTGTTCGCCCGCTCAACTTCCCGCCAGATCAGGTCGCTGGCAAGCGCCGAGCCTCCTGGGGAATCGATCCGCAGCACGATGGCTGCGATCTGGTCGTCTTTAGCGGCGTCGCGAATCGCCTGCATCACCGTCTCCGACCCGGCCGCACCGCCCAACACGAGGTCGTCGGCGCTCTTGCCTTCGCGAATCTCACCGCTGACGTGCACGACTGCGATTCGCTTATTTCGACCAGAGAGTGCCGCCGGCTTCTGACCGGAGAGCAACTCCAGCAGCTTGACGACGCCCCCCATCCCCGAGAAATCCTGGTCGAGCTTCCGCTCGGCGTAGTCACGTGACACCTTCGGCGACTCCTCGCCGATTCGCTTCGCAAGCGCGGCGATCGCCTCGTCCTCGTAGCCGACTGAGTCGATCAGTTTTGCTTCCCGGGCCTGCTCGGGCGTGAACACGCCGACGTCAATCAGGACACGCACCTTGTCCGCGGGCAGCCGCCGATCCGCGGCCACGCGCTCCACGAGTTGCTCGTAGAGATCGCTTATGAAACTCTCATATTGGGCCCGCAACTGCGGGCTCATGCTGTCGCGGGTGAGCGGCTCGCCGGCCCCCTTGAACTCGCCCACCTGGAGGATTTCGGCGGCCACTCCAAGCCGGTCGAGCATCGACTTGAAAAACGTCATCTCGGCCCGCACTCCCGTGAGCTCGAGCGTCGCCGCAGGCGGCATCGTGATCGTGTCGCACGCCGTCGCCACCGCATAGTGCACGGGCGAGCCGCTTACGAGTTGTGCCGCGACCGGCTTGCCGGCCTTCTGGATCCGGGCGACCGCCGCGCGGATCTCCTCGGCCCGGGCACGACCCAGATCGGGCGACTCGATCGACACGACCACCCCTTTCACCCGGCTGTCTTCGGCTGCCTTGTCGAGCCGTTCCACGAGTCGGTGAAGGTGGGGGGCGACGTCGGCAAGGAGGCCCCCCTGCCCCACGCCATCGGGCAGGCTTCCCGCGATCCGCACATGGGCGATCGTGGCCGTCGACTTCTTCCGGGAAGCGGTCGCATTCTGCGGGGCGGCATCCTCCGCCTGTTGAGCAACGGCCGCCGGAGAATCGGCCCTCCCGGGGGTTGCAGCCTGCAGGGCCATGGCCGCCGCGACCAACAGGAAATGCGAAGACCTCGACACGGACACCAGAAACCCTGCCATGGTTCATATCTCCGAAGATGAAGTCTTGTGCATCTTAGCGAAAACCGGTCGCCGGAAGAAAATGCCCCTCTTGAAAATGAACGGCCGTATAGTAAGATACTGGCGTCCATACCTTTTTTCACCGATATCCACCCAATCCCCACTATCCACCTTCCTCCAAAGGACAGCGGCACGCGCCGCTTGGCATCCATGTCAAAGCGTAAAGTTTCTGCTCAGCGTCCCGCCGTGAATGAGCGGCCAAAGGCCCGTCGGGTTGCTGCAGCAGTCGCGGCCATCCGCGGCAACCCGCTCAACCTCCCCCGCAAGTCGGCCAATGACGAGGGCGACATGCCAACCGAACGGCAGATGGAGATCTACGCCTTCATCCGTGACAAGATTCATTCTCGCGGATACGGACCAACGGTCCGTGAGATCGGGACGGCGTTCAAGATCCGCTCCCCTAACGGAGTCGTCTGCCATCTCAAGGCGCTCGAGCGGAAAGGCATGATCACCCGTGGCAAAAACATGTCGCGGGCCATCGAACTCGTAAATGAGCCCGCCCATCTTCGTGGCCTGCCGATGGCCGGCTGGGTGGCGGCTGGATCCCTTCGTCCGTCAGAAGAGCAGAGTGAGCGGATCGACTTTGAGTCGCTCTTCAACCGCGATAATCACTTCGTGCTCAAAGTAATGGGCGAATCGATGATCGATGCGCAGATCGCCGATGGCGATTGGGTGGTGATCCAAAAGAAGCAGACGGCCCACTCGGGCGACATTGTCGTCGCGCAAACGGAAGATGGCGAGGCCACGCTCAAGCAATGGTTTCCTGAGCGTGACCGCATCCGACTGCAGCCGGCCAATAGCTCGATGAAGCCGATCTACGTGAAGAACGCCCGCGTGCTGGGCGTGCTCGTCGGCGTGGTGCGCAAAACCTAACGCGCATTCGACTTCCGTGGATCGCCGGCTCGGGGGCGGCAAAAGT
>JBBDNW010000095.1:0-4794 GCA_040877375.1 Pirellulales bacterium
TGTTCTCCCAGGCGAGCATGTCGGCGGCGGCCGCGGCGTCGAGCAGGCGACCAAGACCTCCATCAGTTCAACTTCCTACTCTGGCATCAGGAAGACATCGCCCGTTCGCCGGAGGTCACCGACGCCGGGATCGCGACCGTAAAACGGGCGATCGACAAATACAACCAGGCCCGCAACGACGCGATCGAGAAAGTGGACGACATGCTGATCGAAGAGCTGGCCCGTCGGGGAATCGTCGCCGCAGCGACCGCTCCGGCCGCGACTGAAACACCAGGCGCCGCGATCGACAGGCTGTCGATCCTCGAACTGCGACGGTTTCACATGCAGGAGCAGATCGACCGCGTCGATGCGTCGTCTGAGCACCGGGAGAAGGCGGCCGCCCGGATGGCCGTGCTCGACATGCAGCGATCGCACCTCACGGAGGCAGCCGAGCGGCTCGTCAACGAGATCTTCACGGCCCAGCGGCCGCTGCGGGTCTTTCGGCAGATGAAGATGTATAACGACCCATCGATGAATCCTTACCTCTACAAGACGGGCGTTCGCACGGCGGCGTGATTTCGAGGGTTGTCTTGGGTGGGACACGAGAGGACCGGCAAGTTGGAAAACTCGCCTCCACGAGAGCCCGCCCTCTATTCACTTCTCGCCGGTATCGGTCGGGATCTGTGGAATAAGCTTTGCCACCTCAGCCGCTGGCACGATTGCCTGGCTCTGGCCGCGGGTCTTGCTGAGCTTCATGATGCCGATGCCGAGCAGCTTGCCGTCGAGCAAAAACATTGGACAGCCGCGGACGATGCCGCCGCCGAGGTAAAACGGCCGAGGCCGTTCCACAACGGCCCAGATCTGCCCTGGAGTCAGCGCCGGATCGTAGTTGAAGAGTTCGTCGAGACGGGCGACTGTTACCGTGTAGTCGGCTACCTCCGCACGGCCGCCCGCGGCCAAGTTCACTGGCACAAACACGACCCCATTCGCCTCTGGAGCGTCGGCCTTGGGCCGCACGAATGCGAGATCAAGTTCGGTGTCTTTGAACACCAGCGTGGCGGGAATCTCGGTGCCGTCGCCGAGGATGATCTCGAGCTCTTTGATCGTGGCAGAGGCCTCCACCTTGATGGCTCCACCCGGCGTGTTGGCCTCGCGGCCATCGACCATCCGCGACGGATCGATGGCACTGAGCGAGAGCACTGTGAGCCCGCTGGCGTCGACGATCGTGCCATCGGCACGAACCTTGTCTTCACGTTCGGGCAGGTTGAGGCCGGGCCGGTTGGCTGCCGTCAGCCGCACGGTCGCCACGCCCGTTACCTTGACGACGGAGTCTTTATAGTGAGCGAAGATCTTGCGCGAAAGAGCCGGGAGCGACTCTTCAGCCTGTGCCTGCCGTGGAGTGACAAGCTGCAGCACAACGCAGGCGGCGACTACTAGGCCACGGGCCACAATGAAACGATTGGTGATCAAACGATCTCTCCTTGAGAAGCCTTTCGAGCCGAAATTATCTGCCGGGTATGCCCTACCACCTGGGCTCCACCTCGGCGTAGCTAGTACCGACGCCGCGGCGGACAAAAAATACCACCTGCCCCGGCTTTGTCTCGCGACAGGCCTTGAGGATCTCCTCTGCCTCAACGACGGTCTTTATGACGCGGCCGTTGATTGAGACGATGATGTCGCCAGGTCCAAGGCCGGCCAGTGCCGCCCAGCCGTTGGGCTGAACCGTGCTCACGCGAACGCCCGGCGCATCGACCGGCAGTTGCTCCGTGATCCGTTCGCCAAGCGGCAGTTCGCGAACTGTAAATTCAAATGTGTCGTCCTTAAAAGAATCGAGGTCGCCCGTGGCCGCCGGCGCGGCGACAAGCACCGCCTTAAAATCAAGCGGCTCGCCATCTCGTAGTCCGCCAAATGCGATGTCGGTGCCGACGGCATAGGGCAGGATCAGGTTTTCGAAGATATCGGTATCGGTCGGGCTGCTGGCGGGGATGACGCGGCCGTCGAGCTTGAGGAGTAGATCGCCCACCTTGATGCCAGCGCCGGCGGCGGGCGACTCGGGCACGACATGCGTCACCCGCACCCCCTTGCGGCCGGGAATCTTCAGAGCCTCGGCAATCTCTCGCGTCAGCACCTGTGTCTGCACACCCAGCCAGGGCCGCTCCGGCTTACCGACATGGTCGTTTTCCGAAGGCGGCCCGATCCGCACGACTGTTACCATCTCTTCGGCGTCGCGAATAAACGTCACCAGCTTCGGCACGGGCTCGGTGATTTTCGCGCTGATGGCGGTGACGGCCCGCTGCAGGTCGGTGGTTGACCGGATCGGCTCGCTGCCGACCTGCGTGATGATGTCGCCTGTGCGAAGGGCCGGCTTTGCCTCAGCGGCGCCGCCACCATTCCTCGCGCCCACTACGATGCTGCCATCGGTGGTTGGCCGTTTGCGTTCGAGGGCCGCGAGCTTCGTGACGTTGCGGGCGGTGAGGCCCATTGGCTGGAGTTCTACTTCCTTCGGCAGGAGCGGCTCGCGGATCGCTGTAGTGATCGTCCATTCAATCGGCTGGCCGTCGCGGAGGCCCTTTAGCGGCACAGTTGCACCGACCGGCACGTTAAACACAAGTCGGTTAAAGGCAGGGATGTCTTCGACGGCGCGGGCTGCAGGGATAGCGATGCCGTTAAACGATGTGATCAGGTCGCCTGGCTTCAGGCCCGCCTGTGCCGCCGGCCCACTTGGGAGGATCGAGCCGACCAAGAGGCCTGCGTCGGCGTCGAGAGATTTCATGAGCGGCTGCACGCCCATGCCGATCCAACTGCGGGCCACGCTCCCGTTGGCGATAATCTCATCGGCCACGGCCTTGGCGATGTTGCTTGGGATTGCGCCGCCGAGGCTGCCGACACCGATCTCGTTGACGCCCACAATTTCACCGGCGAGGTTCACGAGCGGGCCGCCGCTGTTACCGGGAAAGATGACGGCATCGTGACCGATCCAGCGGATCAGTTCGCCGACGCTTTCGCCGTCGATCTGCAGGGCCGATCCACCGGGTGGGATCATGGCGAGGTTGGAGACGATGCCCTGCGTGACCGATTGCGACAGGCCGGCGGGACTGCCCATGGCGAGCACGACATCGCCGATCTGGAGACTATCGGAATCGCCGAACGTGGCATGGGGCAGCGGGTCGGTTGCGTTGCGGCGGTCGGCAGGGTCGATTTTCAGGATCGTGAGATCGCTTAATGGATCGGTGCCGATGAGCGTGGCGGCGAGTTCCTCGCGGTTGGTGAGCCGAACGGTGATCCGGCTGCCGCGGCCGGCGACGTGGTGGTTGGTGACGATGTAGCCGGCGGCGGTAATGATCGCGCCGCTGCCGGTGCTGCGCGACTTCTGCATCCGGCCGGTGCCACCCGACTCCATGACAACATCGATCCGCACAAGCGTGGGGTAGACCTTTTCGACTGCCCGTTGGATACGATCGCGGAGTAGAGGTGCTTTGTCAGATGCCACCGATTCAGGCGTCACTTCTTCAAGCGTTGCCACCTCAGGCGCGGCCACCTTGCCGGGCGGCTCCTCAGCCTTGAGGTGAGTGGCGACTGGGCTAGCGGTGGTAGCCGCAGCAGCGATTACGGCAACGGCGAAGGCGGCAGAACGAGTAGTGCGAAGAAGCATGCAGGAACCAAGGGTGACGCGAAGGGGGGTGAACGCTGGGTCGAGTGAACCCTCCTTTAAGTCTACCGCCCCGGTCGCCAGACAGCCTCGGTCGCTCGGGGAGGGCTGGCCCTTGAAGACGCTGAGTGTGGTAGCTGAAGTTGTTCCGGGCAATCCCGACGCGTATGATCTGAGCCGCGTGAGACCTGTGTTTTCGTGGGTCAACCGCCCGTGCTCCCGTAGCTCAGTTGGATAGAGCGGAGCTTTCCTAAAGCTCAGGTCGCAGGTTCGATCCCTGCCGGGGGTATTCAGCTCTTTCTCGTGTTTCCGCAAGGAGATGCAGACGAACGCACTGTTGCGAAATCACGGCGAAAACAGCATTTCTCGTTTTCTCCTCCGTTACCCCCTGCGGCTCTATTCGCCTCCTGCGGACAGGTGCAGGGTCGGATTTAGGGAAGTGATTTCGGAGAAATTTCGCATCGGCTCAAAGGCCGGGCTCTGGTTTAAAAACGCTTGCCGCCAATATGCGTTTGTTTGGGCCGAACTGATTTCTGGCGGCGGACTTGGCCTTTATGAACATTGGCTCTTCTCCCCTAGAGGAGAGGTCAACGGAAGCTGTCCACAGGGCGGCGGTCCCTGTACAGGCCGTCATAAAGTACTTACTCTGATGGGGGGCCTGTCTCTCGTATCTAAGGAGTTCCTCATGAACCATGCATGGTCACTGCCGATCTTTGTGATGTCGGCTTTCGCATTTGCGGAAGCCTTGTTCGCTCAAGAACAGGACGCCATGCGGGATGCTAGGGAAGCGATCAACAGTGCCATCGCCGGAGCTGTGGAGGCCGTTGAGAAGAACTACCAGGAGTTTCAAGATAAGAACGAGGAGCCGCTTGAGAAGGCCAGAACGGCACTGGTAGGAAAAGCGACCTCCCTCAATCTGGCCAAAAAGTTAAAAGAGGCAACGGTCGTTCAGGAAGCAATCAATGACCTAGATAAAAGGGTCATGTCTCAGGCGGTTCCTGTAGTCATCGCTCCTAGGCCGCAACCCAAGCCAGTGCAGCCCGGTGGAAACAATCCAAAGCCACCGGCACAAAAGTCATTGGCGGAGAGAATGGCAGGAAAGTGGAATCGAAAGGATAGCCCGGTCAATGGCACTTCCGCAAGCGTTGCCCGACTGCTGAGCGACT
>JBBDNW010000096.1:0-3168 GCA_040877375.1 Pirellulales bacterium
CGCCGACCCCCGTGCTCCCGCCGGCCTAGCCCATGAACCGTGCGGTGAACAGCCGCACGAGCCAGGTCGCGACAGCCCGCTTCGTGCCCGCCTTGGAACCGACCGCTGCGTGGGTTCGGTCGTAGACGGTGACGGTCGTCTTCGTGGCCTCGATCGCCGTGACGTCGTTGACGACGATCAGGTCGCAGCGTTTGGCCTCGATCTTCTCGAAGGCCCGTCGCGGGTCGGCCCCCGGCTCCAGGGCGAAGGCGACGAACCACTGCCGCGGCCGGGCGCGGCGGGCCAGCGTGGCGATCACGTCTTTGGTGGGCTCCAGCTCCAGGATCAGGGCGGAGCCCTGCCGCGGAATCTTGCCGGCAATCCGCCGCTTCGGCTCGAAGTCGCAGGGCGCCGCGGCGGCGATCACGCCGTCGCACCGCGGCAGCTCCGCGAGCGACGCCTCGAGCATCTCCCGCGTGGTGACCACCGGAATCACGCGGGCCCCGCCCGGATACGCGATCTGCACGGGGCCGCTGACGATCACCACCTCATGGCCGGCGGCAAGCGCGGCGGCGGCGATGGCAGCCGCCATCCTGCCGCTCGACGCATTGCTCAGAAACCGCACGTCGTCGATGTAGGCCCGGGTGGGACCAGCCGTGAGTAGAATCCGTGCCATGGGGGCCTCCGCAGTCGCGACCGTCAGGCCCTGGGCCGCGTGGGCCGGCCGGTGAGCACCGACTCGATCGCCGCGGCGATCTCGTGGGGCTCCGCCATGCGGCCCGTTCCCTGCTGCCGGCAGGAGAGCCAGCCGGTGCCGGGAGGCACGATTCGCACTCCGTCAGCGGCGAGTTGGGCCACGTTCCGCTGCACGGCTTGTTTTTCCCACATCGCGGCGTTCATCGCCGGGGCGGCAAGGACAGGGCACTCGGCACAGAGGACGAGCGTGGTGAGGAGATCGTCTGCGGCGCCCTGGGCCGCCTTGGCGAGGAAGTCGGCCGACGCCGGGGCAACGATCAAGAGGTCGGCACGCTTCGCGAGTTCGATGTGGGCCCCGAGGGGGTGGGCAGCGGCGTCAAAGCCCCGCGTCGCGACCGGGCGACCCGTGAGCGCCGCGAACGTGGCGGCGCCCACGAACCGGCGGGCGTTTTGCGTCAGCACGGCCGTGACGCCGGCACCGCCTTGGACCAGCAGACTCGCCAGCGCCGCGGCCTTATATGCGGCGATCCCACCTGACACGCCCAGCAGAATTTCCCGGCCCGCAAGGCTCACAGGACGGTCGGGTCGAAGTCGAGCGGACCACCGGCTTCCGTCGACGCGCCGGTGATGCGGAGGTTGTGCGACGTATCGAGAAAGATCTTGTCTTGCTTGATCTCCTCGATGACGATCTGCATCTTGTCTTTGGTGTCGACGTCGACAAGCGGCCTGCCACCTGCGTTGAGGGCGACAAGTCGCTTCTGGATCAGTGTCGAGAGCTTGAAACGCCCTCCAACCTTGTTGACAATTTCCTCTTCGCGCAGGTCGTCGATCATGTACGGGACTCCTCTGGTGTGGCTTCGGGCTGGGATGCGGGTCGGGACGGAGATGAGCGGTCGGCGGCTGCGGCGAATCCTTCTTCGGCGAGGATCTTCTTGACGGCCACGAGCGCCTCGTCGACATGTTCATTGACGACGCGGTGCTTATAGCGATGGGCCTCGTGCAGTTCGCGGCGGGCCACCTCCAGACGCCGGGCCATCGCCTCCGGAGACTCGGTGCCCCGGTTTTGGAGCCGCTGGAGCAACTGATCCGGGTGTGATGGCTCGACGAAAATCGTGATCGCCTGCGGGTACCGTGCGAGGATTGAGAGTGTACCCTCCACATCGATCTCGAGCACGACCCACTTTCCGGCCGCGATTCGCGGATCCACCTCGGCCACGAGGGTGCCGTACCAGTGCTGCCGGCCATAGACCTGGCAGCATTCGAGAAACTCGCCCGCCGCCCGCCGGCGCTCAAACTCCTCGAGCGCGAGGAAGTGATAGTCGACCGCATCCTGCTCACCAGCCCGCGGGGGCCGGGTGGTGGCGGAGACGCTCGGCACCAACGCTTGCAGATCGGCGAGCAGTCGCCGCAGAAGCGTCGTCTTGCCTACGCCAGACGGGCCGGAAATGACGACAAGTTTTCCCGGGCGGACTTCCATCCAACTGTTGTACCGTAGGCTCCGCCCGCTTGAAAAGCGGCGGCTGGCAGCCGGCGGTCACTCGATGTTTTGGGCCTGTTCGCGGAGCCGCTCGATCCGGGTCTTGACCTCCACGACGGCATGGGCAATCTGCACGTCGAGTGATTTCGAGGCGATTGTGTTGGCCTCGCGACCGAGTTCCTGGGCGAGGAAGTCGAGCGACCTTCCGGGGGAGTCTTCGTCAAGGAGCCGGTCGAACTGGTCGATGTGGCTCGCAAGGCGGACGAGTTCTTCGGCGATGTCGGTGCGATCGGCGACCAGAACCACTTCGCGGGCGATATCGGCCTCGCCCAAGGTCGTGCCCCGGTCGGCGAGGAGTTTTGTCACCCGCTCGAAAAGCCGGTCGCGGTAGGCGGCGACCGCCAGCGGCACGCGTGACCGGATCCCATCGGCAAGCGACACGATCTCACCGCACGTGACCCGCATGTCGGCCGCGAGGTTGGCCCCCTCTACCCGCCGCATCTGGTGAGAGCGATCGAGTGCAGCCTCGAGTGCCTGCGACACCAGCGGCCAGGCGTGCTCGGCCAAGTTCGAATCGGGTACGGCATCGACGACCGTTGCGGGCAGACCGAGCAGGCCGTCGGCCGACTGGGGCAGGGGCAGATTGCGGGCCGAACAGAAGGCCTCGAGATCGTCGAGGTAGGCGCCGAGTTGGCTGCGATCAAGTCGTCGGGCAGTCGCGGCCGCCGGACCTGAGATGTCGAGCGTGAGTTGCACGGAGCCCCGTCGGATCCGCTGTCGCACGGCCGCCTCGATGCGGCCTTCAAGCCCCGATAATCCCTCGCGGGCGCGGACCGTAAGCTTGAACTGCTTGCCGTTCACTCCGCGGAGTTCGACGCGGCAACTGTTGCCGCCAGCGCTTGCGATGCCCTCACCGCAGCCCGTCATGCTCAGGGCCATGAGTCACTTGACCGCGGGCGCGGCAGGCGTTGCCGGAGCAACAGGAGTGGCCGGAGCCGCGGGCGCCGCGGACTCTG
>JBBDNW010000096.1:3268-25547 GCA_040877375.1 Pirellulales bacterium
AACTGCAGCCTCTGGAACTGCAGCCTCTGGAACTGCAGCCTTTGGAGCGGAGGCCTCGGGCTTCACCGCTTCAGTCGTGGGCGGCGTCTCGGCCTTGGGTTCGGCGGCGGCGTCGGTCTTCGGCTCCGCATTCCCGTCGGCGACAGGAGCGGGCGGCACCGTTGTCTGGGCGGGCACCGTTTGTCCGGCCGTACCGCCGAGCGTCGGGCTGAACAGCGATTCGCTCCGTCCGAGCAGATTGATCGCGAGAATGCAGAGGAGAATCCAGCAGGCCGCGACGACGACCGTGATCCGGGTGAACACGTCGCCGGCCTTTGTGCCAAACGCGCTCTGGCCGCCCATACCGCCAAACGCCCCCGCCAGACCGCCCCCCCGCCCGCGCTGGATGAGCACCAGCGCGATCAGAAACAGCGCGGAAAAAACGAGCATGAAGCCGAGTGAGAAACGGATCAGCGAGCTCATGGACGGACGAGGCTCCGGAGCGAGGAAAAGTCAGGTCGGGAAAAGTCAGGTCGAGGTCGGCAAAGCGTATCTCAACCCCGTCCGGCAGGCTACCCCGACGTGCACTGCGGGAGCCTCAGCCCCCGAACGCCTTGGCGATCCCCAGGAAGTCATCGGCCTTCAGGCTCGCGCCTCCGACTAAGGCGCCGTCGATATCGGGTTGGGCGGCAAGGACGGCCGCATTGTCGGGCTTCACGCTGCCGCCGTACTGGATCCGCACCTTAGCGGCCACGGCCGGCGACGCGAGCGAACCAAGCAGCGTGCGGATCAGGGCATGCACCTCCTGGGCCTGCTCTGGCGTGGCCACCTTGCCCGTGCCGATCGCCCAGACCGGCTCGTAAGCGACCACCACCTTCTCGAGGTCGGCGGGAGGAAGCCCGGCAAGCGAGTTCTTCACCTGGGTCGTCACGACCTGCTCGGTGCGGCTGCCTTCCCGCTCTTCCAGCGTTTCACCCACGCAGACAATCGGGATCAGGCCGGCCGCCAGGGCCGCCTTGGCCTTCGCGTTGACGAGCGTGTCGGTCTCGCCGAAGAGTGTCCGCCGTTCGGAGTGGCCGAGGATCACGTAGCGGCAGCCGAGATCGAGAAGCATCGGCGGAGCCACTTCGCCGGTGTAGGCGCCGCTGGCCTTGTCGTGCATGTTTTGCGCGCCGAGGGACACTCCTGATCCGGTCGGGGCGAGGGCGGAGCCGACCGTCTCGAGGTAGACCGCGGGGGGGCAGAGGACGAGTTCGGTGGTTCCGGCCTCGGCGACCCGGCCGACAACCGCGGCGGTCAGTTCCCTGGCCGTCGCGCGGTCGAGGTTCATCTTCCAGTTGCCGGCGACGATCTTCCTGCGGACTGACATCGGTGACTCCTCAGAGGGACGTGAAGACAAAAGACGTGGCCGCCGGGGGCTAGCGTAGCGATCTTGTCCAGCCCCACAACAGGCCGTCGGACTCGACGCGGGCAATCTTGTTTGGCACGGCGATTGCCGGACCGTTGAAGCGACGTCTTGCGTGGGGAGGGGTTGCCCATGCCCTCTCGCCGGACGTTCGCTACGGGCATCCATGCCCTCCGCTCACTCGGAGGTGTCTGCGCTCTCGCCCTCCGGGCTGCGCTGGCCACCTACGCCGGCGAGAGGGCATGGGCAACCCCTCCCGGATTCCCCGCGCTCGCGCTTGGGGCTTCCTGCCGACACGCACGCTCTCGATCGTGAGGAGCCAGGGCACTTTGCGTCGCAACTCCGGACTCCGCCAGGCGCGGATCGACTCGTTCGGCACGTCTCGTGCCGAACAGAAGTGCGACGCGGGCTCACGCGTCAGCCCACCGCGGCGGCGGAGGCATACGAGCCGAGGATCACGACCCGCTTGCACCGCTTCTCGAGCGACGCGATCGCGCGGCGGACGCGGAGATCCGTGCGATGCCCCTCGAGTTCGACAAAGAAGATGTAGCCGCGGTCCTCGCCCGGCATCGGAAAAGACTCGATCCAGGTGAGGTTGAGCTTCTGCCGCTTGGGGATCGACAGGGCATCCGCCAGGCCGCCGGGCTTGTGCTCGATCTCGAACATCAGCGCGGTCTTGTCGTGGCCGGTGCGGCTCGCGTCGGCGTGGCCGATGACCGCGAAACGGGTGGTGTTGCCCGGCATGTCTTCGATGTTTTCTGCCAGCACGGCGAGGCCGTGATGCACTCCTGCCTGCCGGCTGGCGATCGCGGCGGCGTCAGTCCTGCCCGCGGCCATTTCGGCGGCAGCGCTCGTGCTCGTCACCTCGACGAGTCGGGCCGAAGGAAGGTGGCGGGCCAGCCAGTTGCGGCACTGCGAGAGAGCCTGGGGGCGACTGTAGACCTCCTTGATCGCGGAGCGATCACAGGAGGCCAGCAGCGTGTGGTGGATCCGCAGTGGAACCTCCGCACAGATCTTCACGGGCAGCCGCGCGAGGTTGTCGAGCGTGTCGGCAATCCGACCATCTGTCGAGTTTTCGAGCGGCACGACGCCGTAGTTGGAGTGGCCGGCCTGCACTTCTTCGAAGGCGGCTGAGATACTGGCCACCGGCACGAAGTCGACGGCGCTGCCGAAGCGGTGCAGTGCTGCCAAGTGGCTGTAGGTCCAGGCGGGGCCGAGGTGAGCCACGCGGAGGTGCTGCTCGATGGCACGCGATCCGGAGATGAGCTCACGAAAGACGGCCTTCACGCTTTCGTCGGAGAGCGGGCCCTCGTTGGCCGAGGCGGCCCGCTCGAGCACGGTTTCTTCGCGGGAGGGATCGTAGGTCTGCTGGCCGTTCGACTGCTTGACGTGGCCGATCTGGCGGGCGATCTCGGCGCGGTCGTTCATCAGCCCGACGAGCTGTCGGTCGATCTTGTCGATCTGGGATCGCAACTGCGGGAGACCAGGTTTTTGAGTGCTGTCGCCCGCCGAATCCCGCGGTGAACCGGAGTGAGCCATCGCAGTTCAACGCCAGGGCAACGGCCAAAATGGCAGACCCGCCGGAAGGGGCCGCGAATCCCGGCGTAAAGATCCACAACTGTACCGTCAGCCGGACGGCCGTAAATACGGCTGATCTTTTGATTTTGGCGGCGGCCGGGGGCCCGTGCCTGGGCGGCATCCAGTCGCTGCGAGCCGTGGCACGGGCTTTGCATTTCTGAGCCTCCCGAGGCCGAACGGCCAAAAATGGCGCGGGGGTACTCCCCAGCCGAACGACCAGCGGCCGCATACCGACCACCAGAAAGGGCACCTGCATCATGGCGACCAAGCAAGGCGAAAAGATCATCGGCATCGACCTCGGCACCACCAACTCGGTGGTCTCGGTGATGGAGGGCAAGGAGCCCAAGGTGATCGCCAACAAGGAGGGCAACCGGCTCACGCCGAGCGTCGTGGCCTTCAACGACAAGGGCGAGACGCTCGTGGGCGACATTGCGCGCCGACAGGCCGTGACCAATCCGAAGCGCACGATTTACTCGATCAAGCGGTTCATGGGGCGACGGCACAACGAGGTCGCCGGCGAGGAAAAGATGGTTCCGTACGAGGTGGTCGGCGGCCCCGAGGACTATGTCAAGGTGCGGGCGGGCGACAAGGAGTTCACCCCGCCGGAGGTTTCCGCGAAGGTGCTGCGGTCGCTCAAGGAGTCGGCCGAGGCGTACCTCGGTCACAAGGTCAACAAGGCCGTGATCACGGTTCCCGCTTACTTCAACGATGCCCAGCGGCAGGCCACGAAAGACGCCGGCCAGATCGCGGGCCTTGAGGTGATGCGGATCATCAACGAGCCCACGGCGGCGGCGCTCGCCTACGGCCTCGAAAAGAAGACCCAGGAAAAGATCGTGGTGTTCGACCTCGGCGGTGGCACCTTCGACGTGTCGGTGCTCGAGGTGGCCGATGGCGTGTTTCGCGTCATCAGCACCAACGGCGACACGCACCTCGGCGGCGACGACTTCGATCAGACGCTGATCAACCACGTGGCCGACCAGTTCCAAAAGGAGCAGGGGATCGACCTCCGCAAGGACACGATGGCCCTGCAACGGCTCCAAGAGGCCTGCGAGAAGGCGAAGAAGGAGTTGAGCTCGGCCCAGAGCACCGACATCAACCTCCCCTTCATCACGGCCGACGCCTCGGGCCCGAAGCACCTGCAGATGTCGATCACCCGAGCCCAGTTCGAGCAGATGTGCGACCCGCTCGTCGAGCGGTGCCGCGGGCCCGTGGTTCAGGCGCTCAAGGATGCCAAACTCGATCCGAAGGAGATCGACGAGGTGGTTCTCGTCGGTGGCTCGACCCGCATCCCCAAGGTGCAGGAACTCGTCAAGAAACTGTTCGGCAAAGATCCCCACAAGGGCGTCAATCCCGATGAGGTCGTGGCGCTCGGCGCGGCGATCCAGGGGGGCGTGCTCGGCGGCGAGGTCCAAGACGTTTTGCTGCTCGACGTCACGCCGCTCTCGCTGGGCATCGAGACCGAAGGAGGCATCTTCACGAAACTCGTGGAGCGGAACACCACCGTGCCGACCGAGCGGAAGCAGGTGTTCAGCACGGCGGCCGACAGTCAGACGGCCGTCACGGTCAGTGTCTTCCAGGGTGAGCGGCCGATGGCTCGCGACAACCGGCTCCTCGGACAGTTCAATCTGGAGGGCCTCCCGCCGGCGCCGCGAGGCACCCCGCAGATCGAGGTGAAGTTCGACATCGACGCCAACGGCATCTTGAACGTGAGCGCCAAAGACCTCGGCTCCAACAAGGAGCAGACCGTCAAGATCGAGCAATCGAGCGGACTGAACGAGTCGGAGATCGAGCGGATGCGGAAAGACGCGGAAAGCCACGCCGAGGAAGACAAGCGGAAACTCCGTGTCGCTGAGTCCCGCAACAAAGCGGAGACGCTCTGCTTCCAGACGGAGAAGCTGATGAAGGAGAACGACAGCAAACTGTCGGCCTCCGACAAGGCCCCGCTTGAGGCAGCGATCGCGAAAGCCCGCGAGATGGCCAAGGGCGAGGACGTCGACGGCATCAACTCGGCGCACGATGCCCTCGAGCAGGCCGCCCACGCCCTCTCGAAGGTGTTGTACGAAGCCAGCGCTCAGCAGGGCGGTGCAGCTCCCGAGGCGACCGCAGCGGCGTCCGGCAAGGGGCCCGATGACACGATCGACGCGGAGTTCGAGGTCAAGGGCTAGCGGAGACACGGGCCTTCCATGGCCCGATGACGCCCCAAAACCGGTGCGTTCGCGGCTGCCGCTGTGGAGAAACGTTGCATGGCATTCCGATTCGACAAGTTCACGATCAAGGCTCAGGAAGCCGTGCAGGCCGCCGTCGAACTGGCGGGGAATCGTGGGAATCCACAGGTCACGCCGGTGCACCTGCTCAGCACGCTCCTCAGTGAGCGGGAGGGGATCGTGCGACCCCTGCTCGAGAAGATCGGCACCGACCGCGGGCACCTCGAACGGATCGTCGAGGCCGAACTCTCCCACCTCCCGAAGGTGTCGGGCGGTTCGCAGTCGCAGCCCGACCAGGAACTGGTGAAGGTCTTCGAGACTGCGACCAGCGAGTCGCACCAGATGAAGGACGAGTTCGTCTCGACAGACCACCTGCTGCTGGCGCTCGTGAAGGTGCCGTCAAAGGCGAAAAACGTCTTGCAACTGGCGGCCGTCGGTGAGAAGGAGCTGCTGGCGGCGCTGCAGGCCGTCCGCGGCCAGTCGCGGGTCACCGACCAGAATCCGGAGGAGAAGTTTCAGGCCCTCGAGAAGTACGGCATCGATCTCACCACGCGGGCCAGCCAGGGCAAGCTCGATCCGGTGATCGGTCGCGACGCCGAGATCCGCCGCGTGATCCAGGTGCTCTCACGGCGGACGAAGAACAATCCCGTGCTGATCGGCGAGCCGGGCGTGGGCAAGACGGCCATCGCGGAGGGGCTCGCCCTGCGGATCGTGCAGGCCGACGTCCCGGAGACGCTCAAGGGCCGCCGCGTGATTTCCCTCGATCTGGGGGCTCTCATCGCCGGCACGAAGTATCGCGGCGAGTTTGAAGACCGCCTCAAGGCGATCCTTCGCGAGGTCGAGGCCGCGGCCGGCAACGTGATTCTGTTCATCGACGAACTGCATACCGTGATCGGCGCCGGGGCGGCGGAGGGGGGCTCCGACGCGGCTAATCTCCTCAAGCCGGCGCTCGCCCGCGGCGAGCTGCGGTGCATCGGCGCCACGACGCTCGACGAATACCGCAAACACATCGAGAAAGATGCCGCGCTCGAGCGGCGGTTCCAGCCGGTGATGGTCGGCGAGCCGAGCGTGGAAGATACGATCGCGATCCTCCGCGGGCTGAAGTCGCGGTACGAGGCCCACCACA
Source organism: Pirellulales bacterium (assembly GCA_040877375.1). Lineage (GTDB taxonomy): Bacteria > Planctomycetota > Planctomycetia > Pirellulales > UBA1268 > QWPN01. Next base: position 9,561 of record JBBDNW010000096.1, read on the forward strand.
AGGGTGTGAAGATCAAAGACTCCGCGCTCGTCGCGGCCGCCGAACTCTCGTACCGCTACATCGCCGATCGATTTCTGCCCGACAAGGCGATCGATCTGATGGACGAGGCAACGAGCCGGATCGCGATGGAACTCCAGAGCGTGCCGAGCGAGATCGACGAGGTGCAGCGGCGGCTGGTGCAGCTCGAACTCGCCGCCCGGCAGCTCGCGGAGGAGACGGAGGAACACGCCAAGGAGCGGCTCAAGGAGATCGAGGCAGAGTCGACGGAGCTGCGGCGAAAGCTCGCGGACCTGCGACAGCAGTGGGAGGCGGAGAAGAGTGGCGTGGGCAACGCTCAAGAGCTCAGAAAGCAGCTCGACGAAGTGCAACTCGCCTTTGATCAGGCAGGGGTGCAGATCAAGGAGCGACAGGCTTCGGCCCAGCCCGTCGCCGAGGAGATGTATCAAAGGCTCTACGAGCTCGACGTGAAGCGGAAGGGGCTCCAGCAGCGACTGGAGCAGGAGGGCACCGAGAAAGACGGGAAGGAAGCCGGCAAGTCCCATGTGAAGCGGCTCCTGCGACGCGAGGTGGGCCCCGAGGAGATCGCCGAGGTGGTGAGTGCCTGGACGGGCATCCCGGTGACGCGGCTCGTGGAGAGCGAGCGGGCCAAGCTCCTGGTACTCGAGGAGCGACTCCACCAGCGGGTGATCGGTCAGGACGAGGCGGTCGAAGCGGTCAGCGACGCGGTTCGCCGCAGCCGGGCCGGCCTTCAAGACCCCAACCGGCCGATCGGCTCATTTATCTTCCTCGGCCCGACGGGCGTGGGAAAGACGGAGCTCTGCAAGGCGCTGGCCGAAGTGCTCTTCGACGATGACGACGCCATGATCCGGATCGACATGAGCGAGTTTATGGAAAAGCACACCGTGGCGCGGCTCATCGGCGCGCCGCCGGGCTATGTCGGTTACGAGGAGGGGGGCCGGCTCACGGAGGCGGTTCGACGGCGTCCCTACTCCGTCGTGCTGCTCGATGAGATGGAGAAGGCCCACCGCGACGTCTTCAACGTGCTGCTACAGGTGCTCGATGACGGGCGGCTCACCGACAGCCTCGGCCACACGGTTGACTTCACCAACACGATCATCGTGATGACCAGCAACGTGGGCAGCCAGGCGATCCAGGAGATCACGAAGGAAGGGGGCGCGAGCAGGAGGTTCGCGACGCCGTCAAGGAGGCCCTGCAAGCGCGGTTCCTGCCAGAGTTCCTCAACCGGATCGACGAAACGATCGTCTTCCATCCGCTCGACCAAAAGCACATCCGCCGGATCGTGCTCATCCAGGTGCAGCGGCTGGTGGACCAGGCCGCCAAGGCTGGCATCACCTTGGAGTGCACGGACACTGCGGTCGACGAGATCGCCCGGCTCGGCTACGACCCTGTCTATGGGGCGCGGCCGCTGAAGCGGGTGATCCAACAGCAGCTTCAGAACGAACTCGCCCGTGAGCTCTTGGCGGGGAAGTTTCCCGAGGGCAGCACCGTCAAGGTGGACTTCGTGCAGGACGGTTTCATCTTCGAACTCATCTCGTAACGCCGTGCCGCCCCCGACCGGCTCCTCACGATCAAGAATCGGTTCGATCATCCGTGCGGCGTGCCTCCCGTCAGGAAGCCCCAAGCGCGAGCGCGGGGAATGCGGGCTGCATCGATGTGATGCCGGATGGTTCACCGGCGGTGACATGCTCGCCGCCCCCATGCTCACGCCCGGGGAGGCCGCGGATCAGTTCCGCTTGCGATCTTCGAGACCCATGCGGGCAATCAGGCCGTCGCAGCCGGCGGTCATCTTGCGAAGTTTGTCGGCCATCACGAGCTTCTCGCTCGTGGTGGCCTTCTTGAGCTTCGACTGAAACTTGACAAGCTTCTGACGACGGTGCCGACGTCGCTTCACTTCCTTCATCCGGTTGCTGATACCGCCCATGTCGAGGATTCCTACGGGGTGTGCGGGAAAACCGAGACTGTAGGAAACCGGTTGAAATCAGTCAAAGCGCGTGTGCCGGCGGGCGGTGGCAGGCTACCAGCAGCTCCTTCCGCCGTTGACCGCGATCGTCTGTCCGGTCACGAAGCCGGCCTCCTGGCTGGCGAGATAGACGGCGGCCCAGCCGACCTCCGCAGGGTTTCCCCACCGGCCCGTCGGGATCGTGGCGAAATAGGCGTCCTTGTCGGCCTGAGGGTCGTTTTCATGCCGCTCTACCGGAATCCAGCCCGGGGCGATCATGTTGACGGTGATCCCGTGCGGCGCAAGTTCGTGACACATGCTCCGCGACCAGCCGGTCTGGCCGCCCTTGGCGGCCACGTAGGCAGAGAAGGGGGCCACGCCAAGATGGAAGACCTCGCTGGTGATGTTGATGATGCGGCCGTAGCGGCGCTGCTTCATGCCGGGCAGCAGCCGGCGGGCCAGCAGATAGGGGCTCTTCACGAAAAAGTCGAGCATCTGCTGGTAGAAGTCCCAGTCGTATTCCTCGATGGGCTTGAGCGGCTGCGGCGGCGTGGCATTGACCACGACGATGTCGACGGGCCCGAGCGTCTGCTCGACCGACGTGACCATGGCATCGATCCCGGCCTCGCTCGTGGCGTCGGCCTGGAACACATCGGCCTCGATCCCAGCGGCTCTCAGTTCTGCGAGTGTTTCTTCCGCCCGGGGCTTCGAGTGGGCGTAGTTGATCGCCACCTTCGCTCCGCTACGGCCGAGGCAGAGGGCCGTGGCCTTACCGAGGCCGGTCGTCGAGCCGGTGACGACAGCCACGCGGCCGGTGAGCGAGAAGGGTGGCAGTGAAGGTGAGGCGGTCATCGGGTACTCGGAAGTGTGGAAGCTTTACCAGCGATCAGCGGATCGACGGCGCCCAGGTGTTGGTGAGATGGTGCATGATGCCTGCGATCGCGCCCTGCCGCTTGCTCGACCGCGCCGCCACAATCGTGCAATCGGAGAGCGACGCCGTCAGCGCCCGCTGCTTCACCCGTTCGAGCACCCGCGCAAACCGCTCCTCCGATCCGGCGAGCAGCACGCCGTGCACAAAGAGCGCCGTGGGATTGAAGATATTGATCACGGCCGCGATGGCGATGGCGAGGTGTTCGGTCACCGTGCGGATCTCATGCTGGAAGTCAGCTGCCCGTTCAGCGAGCAGGGCGGCGGCACCGGTCATGTCGAGTGGGCGGCCGAGGCTCTCGGCGAGGAGCCGCAGCAGGGCCGCATCGGTAGCGAGAGTCTCCAGGCAGCCCCGGTTGCCACAGCCGCAGCGGATGCCGTCGGGGGCGACGGTGATGTGCCCGATCTCGCCGGCCATGCCGCTGTGGCCCGCGAGCAGCTGCCCGCCGCTCATCGCGCCCAAGCCCAGACCGGTGGTCGCGTCGAGCACCGCGAAATCTTCGAGTCCGCGGGCGTCGCCATACATCCGCTCCGAAAGGCAGAGGGCGTCGGTCTCCTGCACGAGCACGCATGGCACTCCGAGGCGATCTTCCAGGTCGCGGGCTGGATTCCGCTTGTCCAGAATGTGGAGATTCGGCGAGCAGACGATCTCCCGGAGCCGTTCGTTGACGAGGCCGGGCACGCTCACGCCGATGCCATGGACGGTGCCGCTGATCTCGGCCAAAAGCCCGCGGCACCCATGTTCGATGCCGTCTATGACCGCTGCGTAGGTGTCGGGAGTCGGCAGCCGCCGGGTCTGTTCCTCCGTGACCCTGCCGTCGAGCCCCGCCGCCACGATGCAGCAGGTTGAGGCATCGACGACCACGCCGAGCACAGCTGCCGACTCGGTGGCCATGCGGACGAGCCGGCCGGGGCGGCCGAGCGCCTGCTCGACGGGGTCGAGTTCCTCGAGCAACCCGCGAGCGAGCAGCAGGTCGATCGCCTTGGAGACTGTGGGGGCCGTGAGCCCGGATGTGCGGGCGAGCGTCGCCCGCGACGCCGGTCCCTGCCGCTGAATCACCTCCAGCAGCCGCCGCTCGTTGATCCGCCGGAGGAGCGCTGACTCGACGCGATTGATGTGCTTGGTCATTGGGGACATCGAGATGGGTCGAGAATCACGATAATACGGTAACGTTGACACTTTGTAAAGCACGCTTAGAATGTTGTGTCAGGCAATGTCTCCAGGGAGAGTCTGCTCAGATGCCGTCGGTGACCACGATCCGCCGAGCGGCGTTTTACTGGGGGCTCAGCGCGATCAGCATCGTAAGCAGCACCGCGGGCGCGGGGGATTCGATCGATTTTTCCCGGGACATTCAGCCGCTGCTCGCCAAGCGATGCGTGGCCTGCCATGGGCCCGACACGCAGGAAGGCGGTCTGCGGCTCGACGAGCAGGCTGGCGCAACGGCCGCTCTCGACAGCGGCGACCGTGCGATCGTGTCCGGTGACTCGACCGCGAGCGTGATCCTCGCGCGGATCACATCGACCGACCCCGACATCCAAATGCCACCCGAGGGCCCACGGCTCACGCCCGGTCAGGTCGACACGATCCGGCAATGGATCGCCGCAGGGGCCCAGTGGAAGGAGCACTGGGCATTTCGGCCGCTCGTGCGGCCCGACGTACCGGTCGTCGATCGCTGCGACAACCCTCTCGACGCGTTCATTCGCGCGGGCCTCGCCCGTCGCGGTCTGCCCGTGCCCCGCCCGGCCGACAAGCTCGCGCTCTTGCGTCGGGCGACATTTGACGTCACCGGCCTGCCGCCGACCGAGGAGGACGTCGGCGGGTTTCTCACCGACGAGTCGCCGGAGGCGTGGGGGCGGGTGGTCGACCGGCTACTGGCATCGCCGCATTACGGCGAGCAGTGGAGCAGGCATTGGCTCGACCTCGTGCGCTACGCCGATACCAACTCGTTTGAACGCGACGGAAAAAAACCCCACGCCTGGCGCTACCGCGACTACGTGATCCGGTCATTCAACGACGACAAGCCGTACGACCAGTTCGTCATCGAGCAACTCGCCGGTGACGAACTACCCGACTTGTCGGCTGATGACCTCGTTGCGACCGGCTACTACCGCCTGGGTGTCTGGGACGATGAACCCGCCGACAAGAGACAGGCCCGCTCCGACTGGCTCGACGACATCGTCTCCACAACCAGCCAGACGTTCCTCGGGCTGACGGTCAATTGCGCCCGCTGCCACGACCACAAGATCGATCCGATCCCGCAGAAAGACTACTACGCGCTCCTCTCCTTCTTTCAAAACATCAGCCCCATGCAGACGGCGGGCCCGAACATCGAGCGGCCGATCTTCAAGGATCAGGCAGCGCGGCAGGCCTACGAGCAGCAGGTAGCAACGCTCGAGCACCGCCGCAACGTGGCCCAGCAGGCGGTCACGGAAATCGAGCAGCGGCTGCGCCGGGAGTGGGAGCAGCAGCACCCGCAGACCGCCGCCGGGGGCGGCGATCTCGATGATCTCCAGTTCCGCTTCTATCGCGACTCATGGACGAGTCTGCCTGCCTTCGACGAACTCAAGCCGGAGGACGAGGGGAGCGTGCCGTCCGACCTCTTCGATATCCGGGTCGCCCCGTCGCTGCGGCCCGATTCGTTCGGATACGTGTTCACAGGATTTCTGAAAGTGCCGGCCGACGGTGAGTATGAGTTCACGCTTGATTCCGACGACGGCTCACGGCTTACGCTCGACGGCCGTGCGGTCCTCGAATACGACGGCATCCACGGCGAAGGGGATCCGCACACGACCAGGGTGGCCCTGAAGGCTGGGCGGCTGCCGATCCGGCTCGATTATTTCCAGGGGCTTCACGGCAAGGGACTTTCCCTCGGGTGGTCGGGGCCAGGGTTTAAGCGGCGCTGGCTCTCGGCATCGGGGAAGCGGCCAGAATACAAGCTCGCCGACGCCATCAAGACGGAAGGGGAGCGAATTCTCGGTGCCGACGAGAAACAGGCGCTCGAAACAAAGCTCGCGGTGCTCGAGTCGCTGAAGAAGGAGAATGTTCCCGTCGACATGGCGCTGGTCGTGACAGAGTTTGGCTCATCGCCCAAGCCCACCTATGTGTTGTATCGGGGCAACCCGCATGCGGAAGAGAAGCCAGAGAATCTCGTTGAGCCGGCGTTCCCTACGGTGCTCAAGGCCAAGGCTCCGGTGATCCCGCCTCTGGCGGCCGGCATGAACACGACGGGCCGGCGCACGGCCCTGGCGACGTGGATCGTCTCGCCCGACAACCCGCTCACGCCGCGGGTGCTCGTCAACCGGATCTGGCAGTATCACTTCGGCCGGGGGATTGTGAGGAGCCCGAACAACTTCGGCTTCGCGGGCGATCCGCCGACGCATCCAGAACTCCTCGACTGGCTGGCCACCGAGCTTGTCGCCGGTGGCTGGCGGCTGAAGCGAATCCACCGGCTGATCCTGATGTCGCAGGCGTATCGGGCGGCGTCGACGGCGGATCCTGAGGCACTCGCCAAGGATCCGCTTAATGACGCCTTTTGGCGGTTCGACATGCGGAGGCTTTCGGCCGAAGAGATTCGCGACGCGATCCACGTGGCCAGCGGCGCCTTCAATCCCAAGATGTTCGGACCCGGCGTCTATCCAGAGATCTCCAAAGAGGTGCTGGCTGGGCAATCAAAGCCAGGTGACGGTTGGAGCACCTCGCCGCCTGAGGAGCAGGCTCGCCGCAGCGTCTACATCCATGTGAAGCGGTCGCTCCTCACGCCGATCCTCGCCGACTTCGACTTCGCCGACACCGACACGAGCTGTCCGGTGCGGTTCACAACGACGCAGCCCACGCAGGCGCTCGGGATGATGAACGGGGGCTTCCTGCACACGCAGGCCCGTGTGTTTGCCGAGCGGGTGCGGCGCGAAGCCCTGGCCGAAAACACGCAGCCAGGTGTCTCGGCCGACGACGACACGGCCGCGATGGTCCGCCGAGCGCTCGAGATCGCGCTGGTGCGGCCGGTGGCCGATGATGACGTCGCGAAGGGCGTCGCGCTCGTCGATCGGCTCGAGGATCAGGACGGCGTCGGCCCCAGCCGGGCGTTTGAGTTCTACTGCCTGATGGTGCTCAACCTCAACGAGTTTGCTTACCTGGATTAACAGTACGGATGAAGAGTGCGGAGGACGATCATGTCAGCCAGTCACGGTCACTCGCAGTTTTGCCGCCGCACGCGACGCGAGTTTTTCTGGGAGGCCGGGGCCTCATTCACGGGCCTGGCCCTCTCCGGGCTGCTCGACGGCCAGTTCTTCACCGGGCAGTCCCAGGCCGCCACGGGCACCCCGTTTGTCAATCCGCTCGCTGCCAAGCTGCCGATGTTCGCCCCCAAGGCGAAGAGCGTGATCTTTTTGTTCATGTATGGCGGTCCGAGCCATGTCGACACGTTCGACTACAAGCCCGCGCTCTACCCACTCGACGGCAAGACGATCGAAGTGAAGACCAAGGGACGCGGCGGTGAGAAGAGTCAGGGCCGGGTCGTGGGACCAAAGTGGAAGTTCAAGCAGTATGGGCAGTGCGGCAAGTGGGTCAGCGACCTGTTCCCCCACCTCGCCGGTCACGTCGACGACATCGCCTTTCTCCACTCAATGACGGCCGACTCGCCGATCCACGGCTCGGCCATGCTTCAGATGAACTCCGGCAAGATCCAGTCGGGTTCGCCATGCCTCGGCTCGTGGGTCAACTACGCGCTCGGCAGCGTCAACGAAAACCTCCCGGGCTTCGTGGTCATGCTCGACCCCACCGGCGGGCCGATCTCGGGCGCGAAGAATTGGGCGAGCGGCTACATGCCGGCAACCTACCAGGGCACGCTCTTGCGCTCGAAGGGGTCGCCGATTCTCGACCTCGTGCCCCCCGACGACATGCCGCTCGCGGCCCAGCGGGTGATGCTCGACGCCCTCCGCGAGGCCAACACGGCGCATCTGCTCTCGCGCGGTGACAACACGGAGCTTGCCGCCCGGATCGCCGCCTACGAGCTGGCTTGGAAGATGCAGGAGCACGCGCCGGAGGCGGTCGACCTCGCGAGTGAGACGGAGGAAACAAAGCAGCTCTACGGCCTCGGCAACCCGCGGACGGCCGACTTTGGCCGCCGCTGCCTGCTGGCGCGGCGGCTAGTGGAGCGGGGCGTGCGGTTCATCCAGCTCTACTCGGGCGGCGCCCACAACGACGACAACTGGGACGCTCACGGCGACCTCGTGAAGAACCACGAGTTTCACGCCGGTAACACCGACCAGCCTGTGGCGGCATTGCTCACCGACCTGAAGCGGTCGGGGCTTCTGGACAGCACGCTTGTGATCTGGGGGGGCGAGTTTGGCCGCCAGCCCACGGCGGAATATGCCGAGGGCACGGGCCGCGACCACAATGCCTACGGGTTTACCATGTGGATGGCGGGCGGCGGCATCAAAGGGGGAGTGAGCGTCGGCGAAACGGACGAACTCGGTGCTGCGGCGATCGCTCCTGTCCACGACGGCCGCACCGGCTTCCACGTCAGGAGCCTGCATGCGACGGTGCTCAACCAGCTCGGCCTCGATCCCAATCGGCTGAGCTACTTTTTCGGCGGTCTCGACCAGAAGCTCGTCGGCGTCGAGCATGTGAAGCCCATCACGGAGATCATTGCATGAAGTGGCTTGTCGTCATGCTTGGTTTGATGCCGGTCGCGGCGGACGGACACGTCGAGTGGAGGCTCCCTGTTGGCTCGATCCACGACCTCCATCTCCTGCCCAACGGGCATCTCCTCGACCTGAACGGCTGGACTCGCATCATCGAGGTCGACGCCGACCGGAAGCCCATCTGGCGCTACGATGCCAAGCAAAACGGCAACGAGTCGCGACCGGTCGAGGTTACGCCCGACAAGCGGGTCGTCTGGACCTTCAAGGACTTCACGACGTTCGGCAACTCCATGCCTGTCGCCGTGGTTCAGTCCCCCTGATCCTGCCACCGGCCCGAGTTTGTTATTCTGGAGGTCCCGGGACGATGGCTCGGGACGGGTCCGCGTGGCGGACGCGTTTGGATGGGTGGCAGAGCGGTTGAATGCACCGGTCTTGAAAACCGGCAGTCGCGAAAGCGGCTCGTGGGTTCAAATCCCACCCCATCCGTTTGAGTATTTTGCAGGGAATCGCACCGTGCTGCAGGGAGCCGCATAAGTGCTTGGCAGGGCAGGGGATTGCGACAACCCGTGCTGGTTCCAAGTTGGGGGTAATGTCACGTGGACACGATCTACATCGAGACATCCGTCGTGAGCCTGGCGGCAGCGCGACCCAGCACGATTCCGAGCGTCGCGGTCTTGCTAGAGCAATGCCGACGGTGGATCGCTGAACAAGCAGGGCTTTATCGCCTCGTGAGGAGCGACTCCGTGATCCGAGAAGTCTCCGACGGCGATGTGGAGGCGGCGACCGCTCGACTCGCACTCCTCGACGACGTCCCCTTGATGCTGCCAGACGAACGCGTCGAGATCATCGCCGACGCAATCATCGCCCGGTCGCTGAATCTGCCGGCGGCTCGGCTCGACGCCCTCCATGTCGCCGCCGCTGCCGCTGCCGGCGGAGGCTTCCCTTCGACCCGCAATTGTCGTCACATCGCCAACGCCCACGTGCTTCCGCGGGTCTATGACCTGCTTGCGGAGTTCGCGTTGCCACGGCTACTCATTTGTACGCCCGCCGAGTTCCTGGGAGACCCCGACGATGCGACGTAATTCGATTCTCGATGAAGTTCACGCCACGCGGTCTCGGCTACTCGACGGCTGCAAGGGTGACGTGCACGTATACGTGGAGGAGGCCCGCAGGCGCACGCTCGCCTCCGGGCGGAAGATCGCCGTGATTCCCCCCCGACATGACCAGGCCGCCCCATCGACCACCGAGCGCACCTGGCCGCGGCTGTGCGTCGCGATTCCCGACATCGATCGAAAGGTACCGATGCTCCCTGCCGGACCGAAGCCTTGGTATCAGGTCGTCATACCCCGCGCGGACCTACGCGATAACCGGCCACTCAATGCGTCGGAGTTCGCCGTCCACCTCGACCATATTCGTGAGCCACGCACGAGCGTGTCGCCTGACTATCTTGATCCCGCCCGGTTCTTCGACCGAATATACCCGACGAGTCTCCGGCCCTGAGAAGCTCGCCATCGTCAGGTGGTACCTCGTCGACCGCACCCCCATCTCGGACCTGCGCGACGATTACGGTCTCTAGCCCAGCCAGATCTATCGCTGGCTTGCTGCTCAAGACCGCGGCGGAGACGCAGCGCTGACTGCGAAGCAGCGAGGACGACCGAAGGAGCGATCAATCGCTCCAAAGCAGCAAGCGAAGATCGTTCGGGCCATCCAAGGCAAGTGCCCCGACCAACTCAAACTCCCTTTTGCTCTCTGGACCCGCGAGGCGGTTGTTGAATTCATCAAGACACACACCGGCCGGCGGGTTTCGGTCTGGACGGCAGGCCGGTACCTGAAGGATTGGGGCTTCACGCCCCAGAAGCCGGTGCGGCGAGCCTATGAGCGCAGCCCTGTTGCCGTGCAAGCCTGGCTCGACAAGGAGTACCCAGCCATTCACAGGCGTGCAAAGGCCCAAAACGCATTGATTCTTTGGGGTGATGAGATCGAACTTCGGTCAGACGACACCGTCGGACGCACCTGTTCTCTAGAGCGCATTCGGGTTACGTGTAGCGGTATCCGCAGTGCCTTAAACAGTTGCGGCACTCAGCCTGCGGTGAACTTGTCGAGCAGTTCACCGCAGAGCGACCAGAGTGCATCGACGGGCCTTGCTGAATCCCAGATCGCCTGGCCGACGAGCGTCGCGGCCCCTTCGGCGACGGCGTCACGCAAGAGAAACCGCTCGCCGTCGAACACGCACCAGGAGAGCCCTTCGTCGGGCACACGCCCCTCGTTCGCCGCCTCGGTCGTGCTCGTAAACCAGCGCTTGTCGATGCCGCCGCGGTCGAGGCCGTAGGCGTACTAGTCGTCGGGATGGAGCCGCACCCGCTTGCCCGGATGGAGGAAGCTCCGCGGCACCCAAGTGGGCGAGAGCCGGAGGATGTCCTTGCCGGCGTCAAGCGTTTGGTTGAGCACGGTGCCGACATGGCTCGCCTCGGGCAGGATGGCAGACTTCTTCGCTACGGTGGCGGTGGGCATGACGATGGAAACCCCCGAGGCACAAGCGGTTCGGATGACATCGCATGAGCGGTGTACGGACTGCCGCACCTTGAGCTCCAAGTTGTACGGGGCCGGATGCAACGCTCGCAAGGAGCCACGGCATGCCGTGGGCATCATGGCGAATGAATTCCCCAGTTGCGGCGACGGAATTCCTTCGCCGCGCGAGCGAAGCCACGCCGCCGGCTGCTCTGTACGCGGCGCGGGAGGCGGCGGCCGTGCCGCTGGTCGACTGGTCGACGGACACCAGCCGATGAGAGCGGCGAGCCGGTTTTTCGCTAACATCCCGTGATATCGGTGAGTGGTGCGCTACCAGTGATTGGCGCGCAACTGTTGACAGAAGCCCCGGACAACAGTCCGGGGATGCGCTGGTACTGGGAATCGTTGGACGCACCACGATGCCGGTTGACCCCGGCGGCCTTGTGCCGCGGGAGCACGTAGCGACGCGGATGATGAGGCCGTCGTCGTCCCGGATCACCGAGAGTCGTTTGAGTGCGAAGGGAGGCCGGGCACAGTACCGCAGGAGCTGCTTGAGTTCGGCATGTTATCCTTTGAGACTACATGGAGTAGAACAATTGTTCACCGGAGCGTCAAACGCTCACCACCCACGCCAGCCCTTACGCGAGAGCATCCAGCCGGTGATTGACGCGGCCTGTCGCCCGACGGTCTATTTGCCTCCACCCCAGACACCTTCTTGCCATGTCACACCGCCCGCTCGTACTCGCCCTCATGTCGCTCTGCGGCTGGCCCGCCGCCGGGACTGCCGCGGAACCCGCGGCCGCGCGGATGCTACCTGCCGAGCACGGCGTCGTCTGTCGGCTGCCGGGCGACCGGTTCGGCTATTTCGGCTGGCCCACCGCGGCCCGCACCGACGATGGCCGGCTCCTCGTTGTGAGCTCCGGCCTGAGGGCGGAGCATGTCTGCCCGTTCGGCAAGACCATGCTTCACGAGAGCACCGACGACGGCCGCACCTGGTCTGAGTCGCGGATAATCCAGGATTCACCGATCGACGACCGCGATGCCGGGATCGTCAACCTCGGCGGGAAGTCTCTGCTCGTATCATGGTTTCGCAGCGACACGCGGAAGTATGCCGACGAAGACTGGATTCCGGCCGCCGAGCGTGAGACCTGGAACAAGGTCTTCGAAGGCTGGACCGACGACCAGGTCGCCGGGCTCATCGGCTCGTGGGTGATGCGGTCGGATGACGGCAGCGCGACCTGGGGCAAGCCCCTCCGCGTACCGGTTTCCACGCCGCACGGCCCAATCCGGCTCCGCGGCGGCGACCTCCTCTATCTCGGCAAGCCCTTCGGCACCTGAGCCGACATGGGCACGGGCGAGATCGCCGCCGCCCGCTCGACCGACGGTGGCCAGACCTGGAATATGGTGGGCCGCGTGCCGGTGGCCCCGCGAACCAATGCGGCCAACTACCACGAGCCGCACGTCGTCGAACTGTCCTCCGGCCGGCTCGTGGCCGCAATCCGTCTCGAGGATCACTCCGGCAAGACGCTTGCAGCCGCGGGCATTCCTTCATTCACGATCATGCAGACGGAGTCGGACGACGGCGGCGCGACCTGGTCGATGCCCCGGTGGCTCGGCTTCAAGGGCTCGCCGCCCCACCTCCTGCGGCACTCGTCGGGGGCCCTTGTGATGACCTACGGCTACCGCGAACGGCCGTTCGGCCAGCGGGTGGCAATCAGCCGTGACGACGGCCGCACGTGGGATGCCGACTGGATCCTGCGGGGCGATGGCCCCGACGGCGACCTCGGTTATCCATCGACCGTGGAGCTCACCGACGGGAGCCTCTTCACCGTCTGCTACCAGAAGGCGGGCAAGGACGAAAAATGCTCGCTGCTCTCGTCGCGGTGGAAGCTGCCGGCCGTGGAGCCCGAGCCGCCGCTGGCCATCGGCTCCCGCCGCGAGCTTTTTGTTGACCGCGCGGTCATCGACCGGCTCGACGGTGCGGCCCTGAAGCTCCACGAGCCGGTCTCGGGCGGCGTCGTGATCCGGATCGACAAGCCCTGGGAAGGGCCGGCCAACTTCGGCATGTCGGTGATCGAACTCGACGGCCGGATGCTCATGTATTACCGCGGTTGGTCGCTCACCGACAAAGCCGATGAAAATGGCGTCGGCTGCGTGGCCGAGAGCCGCGACGGCGGGGCCACCTGGACGAAGCCCCCTCTCGACCTCGTGAGGCAGGCCGACTGGCCGGCCAACAACATCATCGCTACGGTGGAGGGCGAGCCACGGTTTGCGTTTCCCTGCGCGCCCTGGGTGGACACGCGGCCGGGCGTGCCAGTCAGCGAGCGGGTGAAGATGATCGAGAGCGTGCCGGTGAGCGGCAAGCAGCACACCGCGATGAATGATCCCGAGGGCCCCAAGCGGCTCGTCTTCTGGGCGTCGGCCGACGGCTTCGTATTTCGCAAGCTCGACCCGCAGCCCCATTTCGTGAGCGATCTTAGGAACTCATTCGATGGTGGCAACACGCTGTTTTGGAGCGAGGCCGAGGAGCAGTACGTGCTCTATTACCGCTGGTATGACGCTGAATGGGGAAAGGGCCGGCGGTCGATGGCCCGCACGACGTCGCAGGACCTCATGACCTGGACGAAGCCCGTGCCGATGACCTACGGCGACTCCCCACGCGAGCAGTTTTACGTCAACAACACGCAGCCGTATTTCCGGGCGCCGCACCTGTATGTGGCTCCCGCGGCCCGGTTCATGGAGGGGCGGCAGGTGATCGACGAGAAGCGGGCACTGTCGATCGGTCTGTCGGTGATCGGCAAGCACGTCTACTCCAAGGACTGCTCCGACGGTGTGCTGCTGACCAGCCGCGCCGGCTCCACCGCGTATGACCGCACGTTCATGGAAACGTTCGTCCGTCCGGGGCTCGGCGACGGTCATTGGACATCCCGTTCGAACTACCCGCTCACCGGCATCCTTCCGGCGGGGGACGAGCAGATCCAGATCTTTGTCTCCCGCCGCTACCTCCAGGACGCCTGGCATATCGAACGCATGCTGCTGCGCACCGACGGCTTCGCCTCGGTCAACGCGCCGTACGCCGGTGGCGAGATGCTCACCAAGCCGCTCACGTTCACCGGCACGCGGCTCGAGATCAACTATCGCACGGGCGCAGCGGGGAGCGTGCGCGTGGAGATCCAGGACCTCGACGGCACCCCACTCGCCGACTTCGCCGCGGCCGACTGCCCGGAGATCATCGGCGACGAGATCGACCGCGTCGTCGCCTGGAAGACCGGTAGCGACGTCGGCAGCCTCGCGGGCAAGGCCATGCGGCTGCGGTTCATCCTCGCCGACGCCGACCTGTTTTCATTCCGATTCACCGCGCCGTGAGTCAACGGCGAAAACGTTGCCAGGCACCGTTTTTCTCGGGCCTCCAGAGCCCCTCCGACCACCTTCCGCGAGCCGGTGATTTTTTGGCGACCGCGCAGGCCGCTCTGAGGCCGGCCTTCTGGCGGCGTCTTGCCGACGGGTCGTTCTGGTGGTGCCCGCGTCAGAGGCTGTGGATAACGATCACGGGGAACTCGACCGGCTCGCCGCCGACATTCGCAGCCGCGAGGGCATCCCGATCTCACTCGCCGTCGTCTCCATGGAGCTGGCCAGGCGACTCGGCCCGCGGCATGAAGTTCGCGCCTCCGGGAATCGCCCCATGGCCACCGAGCTCGTACGCCTCCGGCAGCAGAAGCTCCGGCCCCACGAAGAGCGACCAGTCGGGCCGCATGGCCCGCGCCACCCCCACCACGTCGGCGAAGTAACCCAGATCGCCGCCGCTTTCTTTCACGCCCACGATGTTCGGGCAGTCGGCGAGCCGGCGGATCGTGTCGGGCTCGAGCATGTGCTTCGTCATCTCGGCCGGCGACGCATCGGAGATGCCGACGAGCACCGGCACCCGCCCGGCGACGAGCCTGACCACACGACCGACGAACTCCCGCTGCACGGAGGAGGCGAGCGACGGTCTCTCTCCCGTCGTGCCGAGCACGAAGAGACCGTGCACACTCCCCTCCACGACGTGCTCCACGAGTCGCTCGAGGCCCTCGACATCGAGCGTGTCGGCGTCGACCAGCGGCGTGACGAGGGCGGCATGATGCCGTGGAATTGCGGCCGGGCCCCAGCGGCGGTCTCAGTCGCCGGCCGGCAGGCAGCCGCTCCAGTCGCAGGCATGGTCATCGGCGTGGTTCTCGGGAGGAAGCGGGCATCGTCAGGGGATCTGGCCGGCGTGCGCAGAGCATGGCAGCACCGAGCAGCACCGGGCAGCGCGGCGCAGACGAAGTAGACGATGCCTCCGGCCGCGATCGCCCGGCTCTTCAGGTTTCCCGGGAAAATGGAGTGCTCTGTCTCGTGATCGATTTTCTGAGGCTTGCCGTCGGGCCCCTGAATCGCGTCCAGCACAAGTCCCCGGTCTTCTTCTTGATGGAAGAGTTCGAACCGCACGGAATCTTCGAAGTCCTTCTTGAACTTGTCTCGCCCCACGAAACTTGGCTTTCCTTCCTCGGCGTCGGAATGGATCGCATGGGTCTCGACCTTGAAGGCATGCTCGAACTCGGCTTCCTCACGCGGGACCATCGACCATGTCTGCGTGAGCCTGTCGTGCCCCACGAGTTTGCCCTCCACGAAGTAGAGCACGTACCCGGCGCAGGCGACTGGGTCATGGTCGTGCACCAGGCCGATCTGATTGGAAGGCTGCCCCAAGGCCGGGGGCCCTGCTCAGGCTAGCCGGCCGCCCACAAAAGTCGATCACGTGATCCCGCCGGTGCCCGTGCGGCAGTGGGTGATCTCCGTACCCAAGCGGCTGCGGGGGTTTCTCGCGGACCGGCCCAAGGCCGTCGCGGCGGTGACGAGGATTTTTCTGGGTGAGATCGAGAAGGTGCTCTGCGATGAGCGCCTCCGCTGCGATGAGCGCCTCCGCTGCGATGAGC
>JBBDNW010000097.1:0-18638 GCA_040877375.1 Pirellulales bacterium
CCAACAAGGTCGCCACCCGCACACCCATCGCTCGCGCTCCGGGCTTCTTGAAGGCCCCGAGCTAGCCCGCCAGCCGCCGCTGCGGCTGTGCCATGACACCCGACTCGAGGGCGTACTGCATGAGATACGCGTCTTCAGTCGAGTCTTGGTAGAAGTCCTTGAGGACGGACGTCGCGCGGAAACCCAGCGACCTGAAGAAGAGTTGTGCCGGCAGGTTCGTTTCGCGGACCTCCAAGAGAATGCGGCCCCGGCGGTCGGGCGTCAGTTTGCCCACCAGTTTCTCTAGCATCTGGGTGCCGATGCCCAGCCGGCGGTGCGACCGCGTCACGGCGAAGTTCAGCATGTGCAGCCGCGAACGGTGGAGCTCGTAGATCATGAAGGCGACGACCGAATCGGCGAGTTCGGCGACCATGCCGATGCAGTTCCGCTGCCGGAGGCAGCGGGTGAAATCCTCCTCCGACCAGGGAAACTCGAAGGCCTGCTGTTCGATGCCGATGACCTCGGACATGTCCCGGCGGATCATCCAGCGAACGTGGATACCAAGGCCGTTATTGAAAATCGCCGTCACGGTGAATCGCTCCGTGGTGGACTCGCGGGGTCTGCGGTGAAAGCCGGGATCACCCGGCGCGGGGGCGGACGGTAGCAGGCACCGGGTGGCCGGGCAAGCGCGTTCATCGCGACGTTCTAAAGGGGTGCGTCGCAAAATCGCGGGCCGAACCAAGCCGAAAGCACCCTTGACCCGCGCGGTGGCGACCACCTACTTTCCCACCCCGGTTTCACCCGTGTCACGCAGCCGCCGATTGCGTATCCGCACCGTCCCCGGACCCACCATCTGTCATGCGCAAGCGACGCCATCCGACACCGGGCCTGCGATGGTTACCCATGCCGATAAGCGGCTTGATGATAGTCGTCCTTGGCCTCGTCAACGTCCTGACCGTCGGCTGCGCCGGACCGGCAATCCGCAGCCAGAGCCCCGAGATCGAGGCGCTGGCCCATCTCGAGGCCGACACCAAACTCGTCGGTGACTACACGGCTCCCTGGGGGCTCAACACCAAACGGATCGAGAGGCCCGCCCTGATCACGGGGCTGGCAGACACCGGCAGCGATCCGCCGCCCGGACCGCAACGTCAGACGCTGCTGGCCGACATGCAGGCAAGGGGTGTCGTCGAGCCGTCCGCACTGCTCGCCTCCCCCTCGACGTCGCTGACCTGGGTGCACGGCTATCTGCCGCCCGGCGTCCGCAAAGGCGACCGCTTTGACATCTACGTAGAAGTGCCGGCCGACAACGATACCGTGAGCCTTGCCGGCGGCTGGCTGATGGAGACCCGACTGGCGGAGATGGCCGTCATCGGCAACACGATCCGCGACGGTCACGAACTGGGTATCGGCACGGGGCCGCTACTCGTCGACCCCGTGTCGGGAGGCACGCTCGACTCCAAGTCGAAGATCCGCGCCCGCGTGCCGGGCGGGGGCGTCGCCCTGCGGAATCGCGACATGGGACTCGTGCTCGCCGCCGACCATCGCTCCTTTGCGATGTCCAAGCGGCTGGGCGACTGGATCAACCGCCGCTTTCACGCCGTGATCAAGGGGGTCAAGCGGGGCGTCGCGAATCCTCAGACGGACCGCTACATCGCACTCGAAGTGCCCCCCATCTATCGTCACAATCTCGGCCGCTACATCCGCGTGGTCCAAAACATCGCGGTGATCGAGCCGCCTGGCGGGCGGCACGCCCGACTGCAACTCCTCGAACGTCAGCTCACCGATCCGATCACGGCGCCGTCCGCCGCCCTGCGACTGGAGGCGATCGGCAAAGAGGCAATCCCCACGCTTCGCAAGGCGCTCGAGTCGAAGGATGGCGAGATCCGCTTCGCGGCCGCCGAGGCGCTTGCCTATCTCGGAGAGTCGGTGGCGGCCCCCCAGCTCGCGGAAGCGGCGACGAGCCTGCGGAGTGCGCGGCCTGCAGCGCTCGCGGCCCTGACCGTGCTCGACGACGCCAATGGCGTCGACGCGCTGCAGAATCTGCTCGCCAGCCGCAGTGCCGAAACCCGTTACGGTGCGTTCCGCGCGCTCTGGCGGATGGATCCCGATCTGCCGCTTGTCCGTGGTGAACGGCTCGGCGACGCCTGCTCGTTGCACGTCCTCGACGTGGAGGGACCGCCGCTCGTGCACGCCACCCGGAGTATCCGATCCGAGTTCGTGTTCTTCGGCACCGAGCACCCGGTGGCGGACGGACTGCGGGCAGAGGCCGGCACATCGATCGTCGTCGTCGTCGACGGGGGCACGGCCACGGTGAGCCGTTTTGTGCCCGGGCAGTCTGACCAAGAGATCAAGGTACTGGCCGGGGCTGATTCGATCGTGCGGGCGATCATCGAGCTCGGCGGGGCCTACGCCGATGCGATCCAGTTTCTGCAGCAGGCGAACGCGGGTCGGAGCCTCGCCAGCCGGCTGGCCTTCGACGCGTTGCCCGACGAACTCGACGGCCGACCGACGATCCACCAAGAGGCGTCAGCACGCACCCGCGACATCCCCGAAGTCACCGACGATCCACCGACGGCGGACGACGAGGATCGCGAGGCTGACGATTCCGCATGACGCGGCTCACAGCCCTGGAACTCTTCGGCTTCAAGAGCTTCGCCGATCGCACACGCTTCGAGTTTCCGCCCGGCATCACCGTCGTGGTGGGGCCAAACGGCTCGGGCAAGTCGAACGTCGTTGACGCAATCAAATGGGTGCTCGGCGAGCAGTCGGTCCGTAGCCTTCGCGGCAAGGAGATGACCGACGTCATCTTTGCAGGTTCGGCAGCGCGGAAGCCACTCAATATGGCCGAGGTGTCGCTCGTCTTCGACAACACCGCACGGCAACTCCCCGGGCAGGGCGAGGAGATGCGAATCTCGCGGCGGGTGTACCGCAACGGTGAGAGCGAATACCTCGTCAACGGCGAACCGGCCAGGCTTCGCGACATCCGTGAGCTCTTCTCCGGCACTGGGGCCGCCACCGAGGCCTACAGCGTCATCGAGCAGGGCCGCGTCGACGCTCTCCTGGTGGCCTCGGGCCGCGACCGTCGGGCGGTGTTTGAAGAGGCGGCGGGCATCACGAAGTTTCGCACCCGTCGGGGCGAGGCTTTACGACGGCTGGAGCGGGCCGAGCAGAACCGGCAACGGCTGGCCGACATCGTCGGCGAGGTGGCCAGCCGCCTTGAGACCGTGCGTCACCAAGCGGCTCGCGCGCGACGCTGGAAGACGATGCAGGATCGGCTCCGTGCGTTCCGAGTCGCTGCCGCGACCCGCGACCTGTCCGGCGTCGACGCCGCCATCGCAGACGTCGAGACGGCGCTGGCCGACGCCCGGGAGGCCCTCGGTGACCATGAGGCGCGGGGGGCCGCAGCCGCAGCCGAGGCTGCGGCGGTGACCGCGACCGCCGAATCCCTCCAGCCGATGCTCACCACGACCCGCTCGCACGCGGCCGCCGACATCCAGCGATCGGCGGCCGCTAAGGCGACCGCGTTGCTGCATCATGGTCGACGTGCGGAGTTTGACGCGGATCTCGATCGGGTGACAACGAGCCTCGCCGCCGCGGTCCGTTCCGAGCGCGAGGCGGCGACTCTGCTGGCGACGGCACACGCGTCGGCCGCAGCGATGGCCACCACACTCGCCGATCTGGAGCAGAGGCTCTCCGTCTGCGAGTTCGCAGCGGCCGGCACGCACGACGACGCCGCCACCGCCCGGATGGCATTGGTGGCCGCCACAACCGCGCTCGAGGAGCTGCGACACCGGCATCTGCGGCTCGAGACGGAGCACGACCGTGCAGCGAGCCGGGCTGCTGACGCTCGTGCCACAGCTGCCGCAGCTCAACTCGCGTCGACCGCCGCCCGCCAACGGCAGGCGGTGCTCGGCGAATCGCGGGCCGCCTGCGAGGGGCATCTGCGCTCGCTCGAGGGCCGCCTGAACTCCGCGACCGGTGACCTCGAAGCGTTCGAGACGGCCCAGCGGGATGCGAAAGCAGCGCTGCAGGGAGCCTGGCGCGACCTGACCGGATGGAAGTCCGCGTGTGAGGCCTGCCGCGAGCGGCTCGGCATGCTCCGCGAGATGGTCGCCCGGCAGGAGGGCGTGTCGGATGCCGCGAGGAAACTGCTCGCGGAAAACACGGCGACGATCCCCGGATTCACTGGGGTGCTCGCCGACCTTGTCGTCACCGGTGTCGAGTGGGCGCCGCTCGTTGACCTCGCGCTCGGCGAACTCGGCCAAAGCCTTGTCGTCGATTCGCTCGACGCCGCCGTGAGCTGGCACGCCGACTGGGCCACCGGGACCGACGCTGCCGGTGTGCTCGCCGCCGGCGGCCGCATCGGCTTCCTTGCTGCGGAGCGGCTCCGCGAGCCGGAGCCTTTCGAACCACCCTCCCATCCCGGCATCGTGGGTCGGCTCGACCGGCTGCTTCTCGAGGGTTCTGCCGTCGAGCGAACTGACGACGAAGCATTGCTCCTGCGCAAGCTCTTCGGCAGGGTCTGGGTCGTGGATCGGATCGAGCACGCACTTCCGCTGATCCCAGCCGCTCCCCGCGAGACGCTGTTTTTCACGCGGGACGGCATCAGTCTGACCAACGACGGGCAGTTCACCATCGGCTCGCCCGCGGCGTCCACCGGACTGGTGGCCCGCCGGAGCGAACTCCGGGCGCTCGAACAACGGCACGCCGACCTCACCCGCACGGTCGATGCCGCGCAGCTGCAGCTCGAGCGGCTGCAGGAGGCGATCGCGGCCGGCGATGAGGAAATCGCCCGGGCTATTGCGCGCCGGCAGCAGGCTGCCGAAACGATCGCCTCGTCCAAGGCCGAACTCTCGCGCGTCATCCGCGAGGAACACGCAGCCGACGAGGCCATTGCCGTCGCCGAACGCCAGACTCGGGCTGCCGAACAGCAGGCGGCCGCCACCGCGACCGCCGCCGAGACCGCCCACGCGGGTGTCGCAGCAATCATTGGCGAGGTCGAGGCGGCCACCGCCGCAGTCGACCGGTGTCGTATGGCGATCGACGCGGTCGAACGAAACCGGGGGGAGGCCCGCGACGAAATGCATCGGCTGCTGGTCGAACAGGCGGCCACCGCCGAGAAGATTGCCCGCTGTCGTGACGCGGTGATGGCTTGTACATCGGCCCACACCGCCCGGCAGTCCGACGTCACCGCGGCCCTCGACCGGCTCGGGCAGGCACGCATCAGGCTCGCTGCCTACGAACTCGACGTCCTCGCGGCCACCTCGGCACTCGCAGAAGCGGCCTGGGCGGAAGAGCGCTCAGTGGCAACGCTCGCCCTACTCGCCGACGAGACCGACCGCCTCGACGCCACCCGCCGCCGCGCGACGGCTGCGATCGACGACACGCGGGCCGCGGCGACCAGGCTCTCGGAGCGGGTGCATGCTCTCGAACTCGACGCGGGCGAGACACGGCATCAGCGGGCCCGGATCGTCGAGCGAATCCGCGACGAATACGACATCGATATTGATGGAGACACCGTCGCCGTCGAGCCCGTGGCCGCCGACGAGACCGAACCGGTGCCGGATGACCGGGCTGAACTGGAATCGCGAATCGAGGAACTCCGCCGGAAGCTGGCTTCGATGACGTCGGTCAACATGGAGGCGCTCAAGGAGTCGGAGGAACTGGCACAACGGCTCGCAACGCTCGAGGCCCAGCTCGCCGACGTCACCGGAGCCAAAGAATCGATCGAGCAGCTCATCGCCCGACTCGACGATGAAAGCCGCCGGCTCCTCGGCGAGACGATCGAGACGGTCCGCGGGTATTTCCGTGACCTCTTCGAGCGGGTCTTCGGCGGCGGTCAGGCCGACATCGTCCTGGAGCCGGGGGTCGACCTCTTGGAGACATCGGTCGAGATCGTCGCCCGTCCGCCGGGCAAGGAGCCACGGAGCATCTCCCTCTTGTCTGGCGGCGAGAAGACGATGACCTGCGTGGCCCTGCTCCTCGCTATCTTCAAGTCTCGGCCGAGCCCCTTCTGCGTGCTCGACGAGGTCGATGCCGCGCTCGACGAGGCGAACGTCGACCGGTTTGTGGGCGTGCTCCGCGACTTTCTCTCCTCCACCCAGTTCATCGTCGTTACGCATTCGAAAAAGACGATGGCCTCGGCCACCACGCTGTATGGCGTCACGATGGAGGAGTCGGGGGTGTCGAAACGGGTGAGCGTGCGATTCGAGTCAACCGCGGCCGCGGCCCAACCGTCGTCGAAGGCGGCATAGCGCCGCCCTCAGGGGCCCACCGGCAATCCTGTTCGGCACGGCAGGTTTCGCCCGCCTCGGACGGCGTTTACCTGCGGCTTCAGCATGATATTCGGCCGTCGCGTGGGTTGGGGTTGCCCGTGTCCTCTCGCCGGACGTTCGCTGCGGGCATCCTGCCCTCCGCTCTCTCGATGCTGGCTACGCTCTCGCCATCCTGGCTTCGCTTGCCAGCAACGCCCGCTCGAGGGCCCGGGCAACCCCTCCCGATAGAGCGTCGAGGAAGGCCTCGAGTTCTTTTGAGGCTGGCGAGGCCCATGAGCTCGTACCAGACCATCTGATCCATCGCCCTGTTCGGCTTCTCTGCCGTGGAGATCAGGATCAACGCAGGAGTGATCCATGAACAGCCGTCGATTCTCGGCTCGGTCACGCTCCGTCCCCACCCTTCGGAGCGGGGCGGCGTGCGACCCGCATTCCCCGCGCTCGCGCTCCGGGCTTCCTGACGGGAGCGAGGGGGTCGGCGAACGCTCGAGGAACCTGGGGCGTATCCTCGGCGATAGAGCGACGAGACTTTTGCCGCCCCCGAGCCGGCGACACACCTCAGTCGGATCCGCTCGAGGCTTTCTGATCCCTTGCCGAAAACTGCTGGCCACACGGCTTTTCCGGTGATTTCGGCACCGTCGGCACAGACCGGTCGAGTGGTGCCACCGCTCTGTTCGTGAAGAACGGCTCAAGTCTCACGACACGATCTTTCGATCTACCCCCTTGGACGGTCATGTCGCGGAGGTGTCCGGGTGAAATCCCGAAACCACACCGCGATGTGGCGCAGGGGGGGAATCCTGCGAGTCAAGGCCTTCTTCGGGAGGCGTCCTGCCCAAGGGACGCTCGCCCGTTGGGCCGGATTTCTCAAGCCCCCTCCGCGCCTCAGGCCGGCCTTCGAGGGGCTCGACGACGCGGGCGTCCCCACGAAGCGAAACCGCGTCAGGGGGGCTGTGTTCCGACGCTCGAAAGGGGGCGGGACTGGCCAGGACATTTTCGGACACAAAAGATCTTAATGGAGTCCCGAACGATGAAGGTTTTCACGACAGGCCAGGTCGCCAAAATCTGTAAAGTCGCACCGCGTACCGTGAGTAAGTGGTTCGACTCAGGTCGCCTCAAGGGATACCGCATCCCGGGCAGTCAAGACCGGCGCATACCGCGGGAATATTTGATCAAGTTCCTCAAGGAGCACGGCATGCCGCTGGGCGACCTCGAAGACGAGGCGATGGCGAAGGTGCTGTTTGTCGGCCAGGATCAGCTCCTGATCGAGAACCTCAAGAAGCATCTCCCGCTCGAGCGATCATTCAAGATCCAGGTCGCGGCCAGCGGCTTCGAGGCCGGCATCCAGGCCGAGAGCTTCCATCCCGACTGCATCGTAGTGGACTACTCGATCGGCCGGATTGATGCCCAACAGATCTGCCAAAATCTCCGTCGCAACGCGGAATACGCCGATACGATCGTGATCGCTCTGCTGCCGGATGACGGCTCGCAGATCACCATCGATCGTGCCCATGTCAACGAGAGCTTCAAGAAGCCCTTCGACGTGGCCCTCCTCGCCGAGCGGCTCCGCACGCTGATCGGCGCCCGTAAGGAGTTGGTGTGAGTCGACGTCCGGCAGGCCATCAATGGCCCTCCAGACGCCCCATACCGTGTCCAACCCCAAACCGCCGGCCGTCCCGTATCATGCGGGACGGCCGGCGGCGTTGTGCGATGCTATGATCCGACTCATGAGCGACTCGAGTCTGTCCCACGGCATCCGCATGATCGACGTGGGCGGCAAGCCGGTCACCACCCGCACGGCCCGCGGTTCGGCACGGCTCGTAGCGCGACCCGAGACCATTCGAAAACTCCGCGCCGGAGAACTCGAGAAGGGCGACGCGGTGGCCGTGGCAAGGATCGCCGGCATCATGGCGGCGAAGCGGACGAGCGACATCGTGCCCCTCTGCCACCCTCTGCCTCTCGAAGCCGTCGAGGTCGCGATCGCCTTCCCGGAGCCCGGAATCATCACCATCGACACAGTCGTCCGGGCCACCGCCCGGACGGGCGTCGAGATGGAAGCGCTCGTTGCGGCCTCCGCTGCGGCGCTCACGATCTACGACATGTGCAAGTCGATCGATCCCGACATGGTGGTCGAGCAGGTCCGGCTCGAGGAAAAGACCGGCGGCGTCCGCGGCGACTACACCCGTCGCGTGTGAGTCAACTCTCGAGGCGGTTTGCTTCGTTGAGGATCGGCTCGAGTTCGTCGACGAAGTCGCGCACGTCCTTGAACTCGCGATAGACGCTTGCGAAGCGGACGTAGGCCACGTGGTCAATGTCCTTGAGCAACTCCATTAACCGCTCGCCGATCACCCGGCTGGGCACATCGCTCTCGTAGCTGCCGTAGAGTTCCCCTTCCAGCGTCGATACCACCACCTCGATGTCGTCTTCCGTCATCGGCCGCTTCCAACAGGCTTTCGCCAGGCCCCGCTTGATCTTGTCGCGATCAAAGGGATCACGCACGCCCCCCTTCTTCACCACGGTGAGCAACTGCCGCTCCACTCGTTCGTAGGTCGTGAACCGTCGGCGGCAACCCAGGCATTCCCGCCGCCGCCGGATCGAAGCGCCATCTTCTCCCGATCGGGAATCGATCACCCGATCGTTGTCGCTGCGACAGAATGGACAACGCATGGAGAAACTCCGGCGGGAACGACCCGGTAGCATCGTAGGAGCCACCGGTGGAAACCGGCAAGTGCGGCTTCAGCCTCACGACTCGGCCACCCCGTCATCACGGGCTCTCGTCACTCTGCCGCGTCGCCTGCCGCGTCGGCGACATCCCCGTCCGCCGGTGCAGCGGCATCGACATCTTTCGTCTCACGAACCAGTTTCCAGTCGCGCCGCTGGCGGGAACTCGGGATCTTCATCGCCTTGCGATACTTGGTGACCGTGCGGCGCGCCAGCGTGATGCCCCCCTTGGCGAGTTCCTGCACGAGGTCGTCGTCGCTGTAGGGGGCATCCTTGGGCTCATTGTCAACGACCTCCTGGAGTTTGATCCGGACGGCGTCCCAGGCGACCTCCTCGCCGTCGGCGCTCATCGTGCCACCGACGAAAAACTTTCGTAGCGCGTGCAGGCCCCGCGGTGTCTGCAGCCATTTGTCGTCAACGGCCCGGCTCACGGTCGTCACGTGCATGCCGATCCGGTCGGCGATCTGCTGCATCTTGAGCGGTTCGATTGCCTCCGGCCCTTCCACGAGAAACCTCGTCTGGTGGTCGACAATCGCCTGGGCCGTCTTCAGGAGGGTACTCCGCCGCTGCTCGATCGCATCGATGAGCCACTGCGCCGCGTTGATCTTCCGCTTGATGTAGTCCCGCGTCGCCGGATCGGTCGCGGGGGACATCAGCATGTCGCGGTACAGCGGGCTGATGCGGAGGTTTGGCAGGTCGATCTCCTCGAGCCGCACCTTCCAGCCGCCATCGGCCGCCTGCTCGACGTAGACGTCGGGTTTGACTGGCACCACGATCGGAGTCGTGAACATCGCGCCCGGCTTCGGCTTCAGCGTGTGGAGTCGCTCGCGGAGCCGCTCGATCTCCTTAATCGAAAACCCTGTCTTCCGCTCGATGAGCGGGAGCCGATTCCCGGCAAGGTCTTCCAGATGGTCTGATACGAGCCGCCGCAGTTGCCGCGCATCGGGCATGTCGTGGCGGATCTGGAGCAGCAGGCATTCCTTCAGGTCGCGGGCTCCGACGCCGGGCGGATCCATGCCCTGCACCACCCCGAGCGCCTTGTGAAGCCGATCGAGCTGGCCGGGTGGATCTTCGGCGTCGACGAGTTCCTCGAGCGGCATCGGCAGATAGCCGTTGACGTCGAGGTTGTAGATCACCTTGTCGGCAGCCTCCCGCTCGGCTTCGGTGACGTCCTCGTTGGCAAGCTGGTCGTGGAGGTGGTCGCAGAGCGTCTCCGGCCGCTCCGCCATGTTGGCCATCACGTCGAGATAGCGGTCTCCCGCATGCTCGATCTGCGAGGCCGACGGCCGACTGCGGTCGTCGTCGCTGTCGGGATACTCGGTAGCCCAGTCATAGGTCCGCTCGAAGTCAGCCTGGTTAGCATGTTCCTGGTCGACGATCAGCGGCTTCTCATCGACCGTCTTCTCAGCCTGGGAAGACTCGGACTCGGCGGCGGGCCCCAGCGGGTCGATGGCCGGGCCTTCCTGCCCGGCCTCCTCAACCTCGAGCGTCTCGTTGTTTTGGATTTCCTGCTCGATCCGCTCCTCGAGCGCCATCACCGCCAACTGCAGGATCTCCATCGACTGGATCATGCGGGGCGCAAGCACCTGCTTCTGCGCCATCCGCATTTCCTGGCCGAACGACATCCGCATTGCAGCAATCCTCGTGCCGGTTGGCCGGCATTTCCGCCGGACCTGACTCAGCTCTAAGAATACCGCTGCGGGCCGAAGAGTGCGCAGCCCTGGCACGCAATCTGCATCACCTGGACCAGCAAGACCCCAAAAGGGGTCCCGCGATCAGTACTTGCGGCGGCCGGCAAAGGCGTCGACGAGCATCTCGCGATTGGCCTGCTCGAGCGACGCTCCCACGGTGAGACCGCGGGCGAGACGGGTGAGTTCTACCGGCAGGCCTTCGAGCCGCTGAGCGACCACCAGCGCGGTGGCGTCGCCCTCAACGTTCGGCGTGGTGCCGAGGATCACCTCACGAAACGTCCCGCTGCTCACCCGGGCCGCGAGCACGTCGAGCGTGAGACCATCAGCCCCCTTGCCTTCGAGCGGTGCCACCCGACCCTGGAGCACGTGATAGAGCCCCCGAAAGTTGCCCGCCTGCTCGAGCGCGAGCAGGTCGCGGACCTGCTCGACCACACACAAGAGCCCCCGGTCACGCCGGGGATCGGCGCAGATGTCGCACTCGTCCGCCTCAGCGAGGTTGAAACAGGTGCGGCAGGGCCGGAGGTTCTCCTTGACCGCCCGGATCGCGTCCGCAAACCGTAGCGCGTGCTCGCGGGGCATGTTGAGCACGTGATATGCCAGACGTTCGGCCGTCCGCCGGCCGATGCCAGGCAGATCGGCGAATGCATCCGCAAGCCTCACGATCGCACCACGTTTTTCAGCCATCGGTTTCCTCCATGCCGGTCTCGGCGTCATCCTCGGTAAAGCGTCCGTCGTCGGCTTCCGTGGGGCGGCCAACCGCTACCGCCACGGGCGCTAGAGGACGTGGCTCACGGGAGCGGGGCGGTTCGACCTTGCGAATCGCCGCGTCGAAGACGGTTCGGGCATGGGCGACGAGCGGATGCTCGCCTGCCTCACGGAGCATTGCGGCCTGCGACTGCGCCGGCGCGGGCCGCGACTGCGGTTCCGTACCTGCTGCCGACGCGGCCGCGTTCGCGACCGGCGCGGCGAGAACAACGGCGTGTCGAACGCGGCGGCCCGCCAGCGACTCAAGAGCACGGGCGACCGAGGCCGCCACCTCTGGCCGCCGAAGAAACGCGGCCGCCGTCGCGGCATGTGCCGGCAGCGAGACCTCAAGCACGTCATCCCGCCATGCGGCTGCGGTCACCTCGACGGCACAATCGACGGCGAGCCCCTCGAGCACGCCGGTAGCCGCCTGCCATGCCTTCGACGCATCCTCCGGCAGTCCGGGCGGCGCCGCCTCCGGACTGGACACTTGGGCGATGGAGGGTTGAGCCACAGCGGTGGTCGTGGTGGGGGCCGCCTCTGCCGGAGGTGGCCCCGCGGCGGGTGATACCGCCGGCTCAGCTGTCTCCGTGATCAGGTCGGTCGTTTTTTTTTGCGGCGCCGGCGCGGCCGCGGGCCGCGGTGCAGCCAGCCGGGAGGGAGCCGCTGCCGCGGCGGCCACCGGCGATGCGAGCCGATCGATCACCGTCGCGACGCTTTCCAGATCCTCGAGCGTGGCCAGCCGGATCACCGCCATCTCGGCGAGGATCGCGGCGTGGCCGCTCGTCCGCATCCGCGACAGAGAGTGATCGAGAATCTGGAGCATGGCGAGGAGTGTCGCCGTGCCCAATCGGCCACCGAGACCCGCCAGATCGACGCCCAGCCCCTGCGACTGCGTGAGGAGCGACGCCTCGCAGCCCACGCTCGCGAGCAGGCAGTCGCGGAGTGCAGCGAGGAGTTGCTCGAGCACACCACCGGCGTCGGCTCCGCCCTCGAGCGAGGCGTCGAGCACCGCCAGTGCGCAGGCTGCATCACGCCCGGCCAGCGCTGCGACGAGTTCGCCGATTCGCTCCTCGCGGCCCGTCCCGATCAGCGCATGCACATCATCGACGCCGATCGCCCCACTGGCCGACCCGAGCAGCTGCTCCAGGAGCGACTGGCTGTCCCGCATGCTGCCAGCCGCCCGCCGCGCGATCAGCGTGAGCGCCTCAGCTGACACGTCGGCCCCCTCAGCCTCCACGATCTGCGCGAGCCTGCGGGCGATCGACGGCGTGTCAACGGTCGTGAAATCAAACCGCTGGCACCGCGAGAGAATCGTGATCGGGAGTTTTTCAGGCTCCGTCGTGCAGAGCACAAACTTCACGTGCGCCGGCGGCTCTTCCAGCGTCTTGAGCAGCGCGTTGAAGGCCTCGCGCGTGAGCATGTGCACTTCGTCGATGATGTAAATCTTGTAGCGGCCTCGCGCCGGGCGGACGGCGACGTTCTGCCGCAGCTGGCGGATCTCGTCGATGCCGCGATTGCTCGCGGCGTCGATCTCGACCACGTCGACGTCCTGGCCGGCCGAGATCGCCCGACAGGAGTCGCAGACGTTGCACGGCTCCGCCGCCGGCCCCTGCTCGCAGGAGAGCGCCTTGGCGTAGATCCGAGCCGCGCTCGTCTTGCCGACGCCGCGGGCCCCGGTGAAGAGATACGCATGCCCGATCCGCCCCGACTCGATGGCCCCCGAGAGACCGCGGGCCACGTGTTCCTGGCCAACGAGATCGGCGAAGAGCTGTGGACGGTAGCGTCGCGCGACGACCTGGTATCCGCCGGGTTCAGTCATGGATCACGTTCGCAGCAGGCACCGATCACCGAGCATCCCGGAGGCCGATGAGAGGCCCACCGCACAAAGAGACGACTGCTTATGGCTGCTGCGGTTAGGCCCTGACCAGATTCACAGATCCCCATCGCAGGGGCCTCTCATCGGCATCCGTGATCCACCTTTTTTACGTCCCGCCGGCGCCCCGGTCAAAGGCTGATACATTTCCGCCCATGGCATCAACAACGTCCCCCATGATGCAGCAGTTCGAGGCGGCGAAGGCCCGCTGCCCGGGAGCGCTGGTGTTTTTCCGGATGGGGGACTTTTACGAACTCTTCGGTGACGACGCCCGCGAGGCGGCCGACCTGCTCGACCTCACGCTCACCAGCCGCGAGAAGGGCCCCAACGCCCTGCCGATGGCAGGATTCCCCCATCATCAGCTCGACACCCAACTCGTAAAACTGGTCGCGGCAGGCCGCCACGTGGCGATCTGCGAGCAACTTGACGGGCCGGCGTCGTCGGATGGAAAGCCGGCCAAGGGGCTGATGCGCCGCGAAATCACGCGGATCGTCACGCCGGGCATCGCCGCCGACGAGACGCTGCTCGACCCCGCGCGGAGCAACTGGCTCGTGGCGATCCTGCCGGGCGGAGCCCGTGGCGACGAGGGGCCCCAAGTCGGTCTTGCCTGGATCGATGTAGCCGCTGGCCGATTCGAGGCCACGGTGGTCGACCGCGATGACGTGGCCGACCAGATCCTGCGTCTCGACCCGTCGGAATGCCTCTGCGGCGAGAAGCACCGCGACGCCGTCGCCACACTCGTGCAGCCAGCGGGCGGGCGACTGGTCACCACGCGGCCCGACTGGTGGTTCGACATGGCGGCGGCCGATGCCGCGATCGCGCGAGCGCTCGGCAGCCGCCGCCTCGAAGGCCTCGGCTTCGAACTCCCTGCCGACACCGCTGGCATCGCCGCGGCCGGCGCGATCGTCGCCTACCTCGAGGAGAATGAGCCGGCCTCGATCGCGCGAATCGCCACGCTCGCCGCGTGGCGGCCAGGCCGGCGACTGGAGATCGACGAGGCCTCGCGTCGCAGCCTCGAACTGGTGCGGGGGGTGGCATCGGGCCGCCGCGACGGCTCCCTGGCCGGCGTGCTCGACCGCACGCGTTCCCCCATGGGCGGCCGGTTGCTGGGGGAGTGGCTCGCGGCACCACTCGTCGAAAAGGTGGCGATCGACGACCGGCTCGACGCAGTGGCCGCGCTGGTCGCCGACGCCTCGCTCGCCGGGCGGCTCGCCGCGACGCTCACCGGCATCGGCGACCTGGAGCGGCTCGTAGGCCGCGTGATGACCGGCCGCGCCGGCCCGCGCGACCTCGAGCGGATCGGCCGGGCGACGGCGATCCTCCCAGAACTCGTGGCCACTCTTGGTCGCTCCGGGGGCCTGCTCGGTGACCTCCGCGACGGCCTTGACCCCTGCCCCGACATCGCCGCACGGATCGGCGGCACCCTCCGCGAAGGCTGTCCGGTGTTCGCCCGCGACGGCGGCTTCATTCGCTCCGGCTTCGACGCCCCGCTCGATGAACTGCTGGAACTCGCCAGTGGCGGCAAGGCATGGATCACCCGCTACCAGGCTGAGCAGATCGAGCGGACCGGCATCGCCTCGCTCAAGGTGGGCTACAACCGCGTCTTCGGGTTCTTCCTCGAGATCGGTCGCGCGCACTCCGAGAAGGTGCCATCCGACTACATCCGCAAACAGACGGTGAAAAACGCCGAGCGCTACACCACCGCCGAGCTGGATGAGCGGCAGCGACAGGTACTCGGCGCCGAGGAGGAGGCGGTTCGCCGCGAGATCTTCTTGCTCGACGAGTTGCGAGCCTTCGTCGCTGAGCAGCGGAGCCGGCTCGACCGCGCTGCCGAGGTGCTCGCGATCCTCGACGTGCTCGTCGCGTTCGCCGAGGTGGCGAGGTCGCGGGGCTGGGTGCGGCCCGAAATCTCCGACACCGGCGAACTCGTGATCGAGGCGGGCCGCCATCCCGT
Organism: Pirellulales bacterium; assembly: GCA_040877375.1. Lineage (GTDB taxonomy): Bacteria > Planctomycetota > Planctomycetia > Pirellulales > UBA1268 > QWPN01. The sequence goes on from JBBDNW010000097.1 coordinate 15,235, forward strand.
GCTGGAGGATCTCCTCCCGGCCGGCACCCTCGTGGCCAACGACCTCGCCCTCGCCGCCAGCGGTGTCGGGGCCCCCACGATCCTACTCGTTACCGGCCCCAACATGGGCGGCAAGAGCACGTTTATCCGGCAGGCGGCGCTCGTGGCCGTGATGGCTCAGGCCGGCAGTTTCGTCCCGGCCAAGCGGGCGCGGGTCGGCATCGTCGATCGGCTCTTCGCCCGAATCGGCGCCGGTGACGACCTCGCCCGGGGTGCGAGCACATTTCTCGTGGAGATGGCACAGACCGCGCGGATCCTCAACCGTGCCACGCCGCGGAGCCTCGTGATTCTCGACGAGGTGGGCCGCGGCACGAGCACCTTCGACGGTCTCGCCATCGCTCAGGCGGTGGTCGAGCACCTCCACGCTCGCGTCGGCTGCCGCACGCTGTTCGCCACCCACTACCTGCAACTCTCGGCGCTCGAGAAGCTCCCTGGCATCGCCAACGCACAGGTGCTCGTGAAGCAGCACAAGGAGCAGCTCGTGTTTTTGCACCAGGTGGTCCCCGGTGCCGCGGACAAAAGTTGGGGCGTGCATGTCGCGCGGCTCGCCGGCGTGCCGGGCGACGTCATCGACCGGGCTCGCGACCTCCTGCTCGGGTTCGAATCCGACGCCGCCGCGGAGCCGACGAAGCCGCGCCGCAAGCCGGTTGCGCAGGATCAGCTTTCGCTGTTCGACCAGATCGCACCCGAGTGACGTGCCGCGACGACGTGCCGCCAGGAAGCCCCAAGCGTGAGCGCGGGGAAAACGCACTCCAACCCCGATCCGCTCTACGCCGCCACCGCGGTCGCCACCCGTATTCCCATCGCTTGCGCTCCGGGCTTTTTGAGAACTCCGACAGGAAGCCCCAAGCGCGAGCGCGGGGAATACGCCCCCCACCCCAACCCGCTCCCCACCACGTCCACGGTCGCCACCCGTATTCCCATCGCTTGCGCTCCGGGCTTCTTGAAGGCATCTCACGCCGCGTCTCGCGTATCGACCCCACCTCCCGCCAGGATGGCGAAGCGCAGCGAACGTCAAGCGAGAGGGCATGGGCAGCCCCGAGCCGGGCGAGGCGAGTTGAGCCACACGTGAGGCGTCACCCGCACTGGTTCATCTTGTCGCGGGGCGTGCCCACGCCCACGAGCTCGGGTCGTGGAAGGATCGGCGACGCCGCGGCATCGTCGGCTGCGATCGTCACGGCGATGCTTTTGTAGGCCGGCGTGCGCGAGAGCGGGTCGGCCGACTTTGGCACGAGCACGTTGCTCTCGGGGTAATACATCGCCACGCAGCCCGGCCGGATCTGGTCGAAGGCGGAGACGATCTGCCCCCGCATCTCGCCCGTCGTGCTCGCGATCCGGCATTTGCCGCCGTCGGTGAGGCCGAACCTCCGCACATCGTCGGGATGGATGAGCACGATGTCACGCCGCGATTGGTTGCGGTAGAGATCCTCTTCCTCATAGACGACGGTGTTGAACTGCCCCTCGCTCCGGATCGTCATGAGCTGGAGCCCCGCGGGGGGAGCGGGCAAATCGTGCACGAAGAGCGTGGCCTTGCCGTCTGCCGTGGGAAACGACGGCCGGTCGATCGCGCGGCCTGGAATCGAAAACTCCTTCTTCGTCTTGTCGATCTCCGCAATCTGCTCGAGTCCCGGCACGATCGCGGCGATCGCCTGGCGGATCGTGGTGGTGTGAGCCATGCCCCGCCAGTTCACCGGCCCGCCCTCGCCGAGCACGCGAAGGGCGAGGTCCGCGATGATCTCGACTTCGGCCCGGGGGCCTGTCGTTTCCGTCACGGGGTGGCGGGGCTTGCCGCCGTCGGAAAGGCGGATGTAGCTAAACATGCTCTCCTGCGTGGACGGCTCCGGCTCTTCGTCCCGCGCCAGCACGGGCAGGATGATCGTCTCCTCGGCGCCAGTGCCCCAGGCGTGGCCGGTGTTGAGTGAGGTGTTCATGTGGACGACGGTGTCGATCGCCCCCAGGGCCCGCCGCGCGAAGGTGGCATCGGGGCTCGCACCGTAGAGGTTGCCGCCGAGGCAGAAGGCAAACCGCATCTTCCCTTCGTCAGCCGCGTCGAGGCATTCGAGCGTGTCGTAGCCCTTGGTCGTCGGCAGCGACACGCCGTAGTGGCTCTCGAGCCGGCTGAAAATTGCCTGCTTGAGTGTCGGCGTGACGCCGACGGTGCCCATGCCCTGAATATTCGAATGGCCACGAATCGGCTGCAGGCCGGCGCCAGCACGCCCCACCATCCGCCGCATGAGTGCGAGCTGCGCGATCGCCTGCACAGTCGCCGCGCCGTGGAGGTGGTGCGTCACGCCCATCGTCCAGGCAAACACGGCCCGCTTGCTGGCGGCATACTGTGCTGCCATGTCGTCGATCTGCTGCTTCGATACGCCCGACTTGGCGACGACGTCGTCCCAGGAAAGCGCGTCGAGCCGTGCGGCGAGCGCGGGCCATCCATGGGTGTGTTCCCGCAGAAACTCCTCATCGACGATCGGGTCGACGATCGGGTCGGTCGCCCGCGGCTCGGCCGCATGCAGTTCCCGCAGTCGCTTCATCAGGCCGTAGACGAGCGTCAGATCGCCCCCCACGTGCGGCTGCACATACGTGCTCGCGATCTCAGCGCCAAAAAACAGTGCCCACGGATCGCTGGGCACCGAGAAGTTGACAAGCCCTGTCTCGACGATCGGATTGATGACGATCACCTTGCCACCGCGGCGGCGGACCAACATGAAGGTCCGCATCATCCGCGGATGATTGCTCGCGGGGTTACCGCCGATCAGGAAGACACAGTCGGCGTGCTCCATGTCGTCGAGCGAAACGGTGCCCGCGCCTGTGCCAATCACGCTTGCGAGCCCCACGCCGCTGGCCTGGTGGCAGTAGAAGCTGCAGTTGTTGACGTGATTGGTGCCGTAGAGCCGGGCGAAGAGCTGCAGCAGGAAGCCCGCTTCATTGCTGGACCGGCCGCTGAAATAGAAGAACGACTCCTCCGGCGCGGTCCGCTTCAGCTTCGCCGCAATCCGTTCCATCGCCTCGGCCCACTCGATCGGCCGATAGTGCTGCGATCCCTTCTCGAGGATCACCGGCTGCACGAGCCGACCGGCATGCTCCATCTGGTGGGGCGTGAAGGACCGCAACTGCGGCAATGAGTAGGTCTCGAAGAAGGAGGGCTTCACGCCCCCTTGCATGTCGGCGACCATCGCCTGAAACGACTTTTTGCAGACCTCGGGGAAGTGGCCCGCCTCGTTGACCATGCCCCCCGACTGCCCGCCCATGCCAACCGCGCAGGTCTTGCAGGCGTTCTTCGTCCGCATGGCCTGCCACAGCGGCCACAACCCTCCGACCTCGTAGGCCTTCTTGAAGGTGTAGAGCACCGCCCGCCAGCCGCC
>JBBDNW010000097.1:18738-25471 GCA_040877375.1 Pirellulales bacterium
TTGGCCCGCCGGACGAGTTCATCGACATCGGAAAACTTGAGCACCGACAGCACCGGTCCAAAGATCTCCTCACGGGCGATCTTCATGTCGTCCTTCACATTGGTGAACACCGTCGGCTCGATAAAGAAGCCGCGGTCACCCACTCGCTTCCCACCGGCCGCGCAGGTGGCGCCTTCCGACTTGCCCGCCTCGATATACCCCATGATCTTGTCGAACTGGGCCTTGTCTACCTGCGGCCCCTGCTGCGTCGCTGCATCGAAGGGATCGCCCACGCGGCGCTTCTTGCTCTCCGCGACCACCCGCTCGACAAACTCGCCGTGGATCTTGTCCTCGACGAAGAGCCGCGAACCGGCGCAGCAGCACTGGCCCTGGTTCAGGAAGATTCCCACGTGGGCCCCAGCCGCGGCGGCATCGAGGTTGGCATCAGCGAACACGATGTTGGGGCTCTTGCCGCCGAGTTCAAAGGTCAGCCGCTTCAACTGGTCAGCAGCCTGCCGCATGATGATCTGCGCGGTCTCGCCCGAGCCGGTGAAGGCCACCTTGTCGATGCCCGGGTGCTTCACGATCGCAGCGCCCGCGGTGGGGCCGAAGCCCGGCACGACGTTGATCACGCCGTCGGGCACACCGGCCTCCTGAGCGAGTCGCGCTAGCCGCAGGCACGTCAGCGGCGTCTGCTCGGCGGGCTTCATCACGACGGTGCAGCCGGTAGCCAGCGCCGGCCCCCACTTCCAGGCCGTCATCAGGATCGGGAAGTTCCAGGGGATCACCTGCCCCGCCACGCCCACCGGCTCCCGCCGCGTGTAGCAGAAGTAGTTGCCGTTTATGGGAATGGTCTGCCCGTGGATCTTGTCGGCCCAGCCGGCGTAGTAGCGCAAGGCGTCGAGCGCGAGCGGAATATCGCCCGTCCGCGCATCGCTCACGGGCTTGCCATTGTCGAGCGACTCGAGCGCCGCGAGTTCGTCGATCTCAGCCTCGATCAGTTCGCAGAGTCGCAGCATGATCCGGCCCCGCTCGCGGGCGTTCATTCGCGGCCACGGCCCCTCGTCGAAGGCCCTGCGGGCTGCATGAACGGCGAGGTCGACGTCGGCCGCATCGCCCTCCGCGACCTGGGCGATCACCTCCTCCGTAGCCGGGTTGATCGTCTCGAAGGTCTTGCCACTCTTGGCGGGCACCCATCGCCCGTCGATAAACAGTTGCGTCTGCCGGATCTGCGGCGGGGCCGTGCGACGGGGTGCGGTGGCGGTGGCCATAGATCGATTCCTCGCGTGCGATAGGAGTAGGACGAAAACACCCGGTTGGGCCGAATAATTGCTGTGGAGATGCTATCTGCGGTAGTATGTTATACGCAAGTACAAAGCGGCGGCGCACCGTGCATCCCGCCCGGCGATCCCATTCTGGAGTTCTCAAAGATGCGTGCATGCTTCATGGCGGTGGCGATGACGGTGGTAGCGGCGATGGCCTCGGCCGAGGTCACGAGCGGCCCGCAGGTCGGTGAACGAGTGGGCGCCTTCACGGTCACGAAAGTGACCGGCAACGCTGACGACGGCGTCGCCGATGGCAAGACACTTTGCTACCGCTGCAAGATGGGCCAGCGGCCCGTGGTGATGGTGTTTGCCCGATCGGCAGACGACAAACTCGCCAAGTTCTGCAAGGAACTTGAAGAGGAGATCGAGGAGCACGCCGACACCAAGCTGACGGCCTTCGTCAACATGATCGGTGCGGAGGAGGAGAGCCTCAAGAAGTCGGCAGCCGATTTCGTGTCGAAGCACGGCATCAAGCGGGTCGCTTTCGTGGTGCCAGAGGACGTGAAGAACGGCCCCGAGGACTTCAAGATCGCCCCCGACGCCGACGTCACGGTGGTCTGCTACAAGGAGGGCGAGGTCAAGGCCAACCATGCGTTCGCGGCCGGCGGCCTTTCCGACGAGAAAATCGAGGCGATCGTTGACGCCTCCTGCGAGATGGCCGAGTGAGCGATCGTTTGACGATCGACGCCTTGTCGATTCCCTGATAATGCAGCGGGCCCGGGGGTGTGATCCCGGGGCCGCTGTCGTTTGGTTTCGCCAGCATGAACCTTCCATCCCTGTTCGCCGGGCTCGGCTCCCGCCTCTGGCGGCTGGTGATCACTTCCTACGCGCCCGACCAATCATTCGCGGGGTATCGCGACCGCGCCGTCGTGCAGGAAGACCCCCGCGCGCGGGTGACCGTAGCCGTGCCATCTGCGGCGGAAAGCCGGCGGCTGTTCGGGGTCGACGTTGCCAAACGTGGCATCCAGCCGGTCTGGTTAAAGATCGAGAACCGTTCATCCGGCAGCTTTCGCCTCCAGATGGTGAATGTCGACCCACGCTACTTCACGTCGCTCGAGGCGGCGGGCGTCAACCACTTCTCAATCGGTAAGCGGCTGTCGGCGTTCGGCGTGATGAGTTGGGTCTTCTATCCGCTCCTTGCACTGGTGCCTCTGAAGCTGATCACCGCCTACTTCGCCAACGGCCGCATGGACGATGAGTTTCGTCGCCGCGGATTCCGCCTCGCGCCGATCCACCCCGGCGAGACGGTCGAGGGCTTCGTGTTCACGACGGTCGATCTTGGCACGAAGATCGTGCACGTCCGGCTCACCCCGCTTGAGCCCCTCCGGCGGAGCATCGCCCGCATGCTCACGCCAGCGACACCGTCAGATCACGCCGAGGCTCCTGTCGACCTCATGTTCACGATGGCCGTGCCCGGCATCGCCGCCGATTACCTCGACCGCGACTTCGCCACGATCCGACCTGCCAGCACGGTCGAGGCGTGCACCGTCGACGACCTCGTGACGAAACTGGAGGCGATGCCCGCGGCCACCACAAACTCACGGGGCACGCGGGGTGGCGACCCAGCGAACCTCGTGGTGATCGGTGACTTCGAGACGCTCCTGGGTGCATTCGCGGCCCGCTGGGACGAGAGCGAGACGATCTCTCTGGCCACCTGCTGGAAGACGGTGCGGGCATTCCTGCTCGGCACGAATTACCGTTACTCTCCCGTGAGTTCGCTCCATCTTTTTGGCCGTGATCAAGACATCGCGCTGCAGCGCACGCGGCACTCGATCAACGAACGGCTGCACCTCCGGCTCTGGCTCACGCCACTCTCGTTCGAGCAGAAGCCGGTGTGGGTCGGACAGGTGAGCCGCGACATCGGCGTCAGGTTTACGACGAAGGTCTGGAACCTGACGACGCACCGCATCGATCCCGACGTCGACGAGTCGCGTGACTATGTGATCGAAGACCTGCTCGTGGCGGGCCGCGTCACGGCCGCGGGCTACGTCGGCGGCGTAGAGCCGTGCACGGCCGACGCGCCGCGGCACAACCTGACGGGCGATTCGTATCACACCGACGGCAAGCGGGCGGTGATTCTCGTCTCGCCCACCCGAATGGCGTGACTCGCCCTCAAAAAGCCCGAAGCGCGAGCGCCGGGAAACCGGGTGGCAAATTTTGGTGTGGCGCGGAGCCGGTCGGGGTGGCAAGCGTCTTCCCCGCGCTTGCGATTGGGGCTTCCTGACCGCAAAAAGCCCGAAGCGCAAGCGTCGGGAAAGCGGCCGCACGTCACGGAGTTTCACGAACCCAGGGCGACGTCGAGGCCCCCTGCCGCGAGCTTTCCGCGGCCCCCTGACGGCACGGCACAGCCGGGGTATAGTTCCGACATCAGGGCAGCGTAGCTCAGTTGGTTAGAGCACCGGCTTCATAAGCCGGGTGTCGCCGGTTCAAGTCCGGCCGCTGCTAGTTTGTGAAGATTGATGCCGAGAGCGGGAAAAACGCTCACCGGCTCCGCGAGGAGCCGTGCGGCCTTCGTTGGGTTGTTTTCGGTAGTTACCGAAAATCCTTCTCTGGAGGTTGCACGATGGCTTCTTCAGCACGGTATCGGGTTCGTATTCCCTCCCTCCGCCTCCACAAGCCGTCGGGGAGAGCGGTCGTTACGGTTCAGGGGCACGACCGATACTGCGGAAAGCACGGCACGCCGGAAGCCGAACAGGCCTATCGCCGCGTGATTGCCGGTGTGACGGCCCGTGGCGCCGAGACTGTGCGGCACCATGGAGCCCTCAAGGCGGTCGGCTGGGGAACGCAACCTATCGGTTCCCAACTGCTCACAGTCGCCGAGTTGCTGCTGGCTTACCCCGCCCCGCGCTGCACTTTTCAACCGGCGTTCACATTCCGGGCTGAGTCGAGGCCTGATAGGCTCAAAAGTGCCGTGAATTTAGGCCTACCCCGGGGCAGTACCTTGTTTTGGGCCGAAAATCGCGTACGGGCCGCTGCTGGGCTCTCCCGCAAGCGCCTGCAGTATTTCTGAGTCGGGACTTTCTGGCCTGAGATTGCCGTTCCGGGGCTCTGGTGGCATGTACCCCGATCTACGAGTCCAACGGCTCCCCCACGGATCTGATCGCCAAAAGACCCACTGACCGTCCGGCTTTTTTCGGCCGCTCACCTGTAAGAGCCCGCCCTCTGCGCCCAATCGGACGACGACTACGTGGGATTTATCGCTCATGGCTTCGCGAACCTCGTGATTTTAGTTGGGGCCCCTTGGACCGGACTCGTCACCCTCGTTCTTCTTCAGTCGGAGGGGCATCCCGGCCGCGAGGCCGTATCTCCCTGATCACCTGATCGCTGTCCTTGAGAAAAAAGGCCGCCTTGACGTTCTGCCATTCAAACTCCGGGTGACGTTGTCCCGTGGCGGCAAACCTCACGAGGGCAAGCCGCACGTCTGCGAGGCTTCGCACCTGCGACGCGAAGATTGTGATCGGGCAACCACGCGGCGGGTGTTCGCCTCTGGGGCATTTTTTTCGATAGCGGATTGTCGTCTCTGCGCCTCGCGGCCCTGGAGACGCCACACGCCAATGGCAAAATCCTTCGCCGAACAAGTCCCGTGACTCGATCACATAGCGGTCTTCGAGCCCCGCCGCCTGCATGTACGAATGCTTGCCGTCTTCAACGATTACAAACGTCGGCCCCGTCGTTGAAGCCATCTTTGAAACGGCGGCTTCCACGTCCAACACTGATGCGTTGGCGAGGTCGCGGTGACCTTCAAGTTTGAGCCTGAGTCGTCCCATCTTTTTCTCCGGAGTGGGGACTCAATCTTAGGAGACGCGAGCGAGTCGGGATGGTCGGGTATGACACGATTCGCGGACCAACCGGTCGGCCTGAAATGCTCGGGCTGCCGTCGTGCGTTGCTCCGGGGCCAAGGTCTTACGAACCCGGAGCCACATGAAGGAAAGTTTCACGGCGGCAATGGTGGTGCGGAGCCTGTTGGCGGCGGAGCGTTCGAGTTGGCTGGTCGGGGTGTTGGTGGGCTGGGTTGAAGACCGGCTCGTCGTGTGCGGGCTGGTCTGGGGTTCGGTGGTGGTTGCTGTTGCCATTTGGTGCGCGGGATCTTCTGAAAATTATCCGGGATCACGAAGTCGTCGTTAAAACTGCCGTCGGGCTCGCTGATCAGTTCCAGCGTCTCGATCAGCGGGATTTCGACGTCTTCTTTCTCGATCAGAGCGGAGAGCGTTTTAGGGGAGATTTTCTTGAGGTTGGGGAGTTTGAGCGAACCTTTCGTCGTGGCGAGGGCCTTGGCGGTCGCGATGGAGTCGGGGGATTCAAAGGCGGTGATGGCAGGAAGTCTGCCGGTCCATTTTTCGTTCTTGGCGAGCGCCTTGGCGGTGTCGGCGTCAAGCGTGGTCAGGCCGTCGAGGTTTAGCGTTTGGCCCTTGAACTCCGCAAGCGACTTGGCGGTGTCGGCGTCGAGCGTGGTCAGGCCGCTGAGGAACAGATATTTGCCATTGAACTCCGCGAGCGCCTTGGCGGTGTCGGCGTCGAGCGTGGTCAGGCCGCTGAGGAACAGATATTTGCCGTTGAACTCCGCGAGCACCTTGGCGGTGTCGGCGGCAAGCGTGGTCAGTTTCCCGAGTTGACCATTCCACGTCTTGAACTCCGCGAGCGCTTTGGCGGTGTCGGCGTCAAGCGTGGTCAGGCCGTTGAGGTCCAGGTTTTGGCCCTTGAACTCCACGAGCGCTTTGGCCGTGGCGGCGTCGAGCGTGGTCAGGCCGTTGAGGTCCAGTTGCTGGCCCTTGAACTCCGCGAGCGCCTTGGCGGTGTCGGCGTCAAGCGTGGTCACGCCGGGGAGGGACAGATGTTGGCCCTTGAACTCCGCGAGCGCCTTGGCGGTGTCAGCGGCGAGCGTGGTCAGGCCCTTGAGGGTAAGCGTTTGGCACCTGAACTCCGCGAGCGCCCTGGACGTGGCGGCGTCAAGCGTGATCACGCCGTTGAGGCACAGAAACTGGCCCTTGAACTCCGCAAGCGCCTTGGCGGTGTCGGCGTCAAGCGTGGTCAGGCCGTTGAGGTTCAGAAAGCCCTTGAACTCCGCTGCCAACTTCCGCGCCTGCTCGACCGTCAGGCTTTTGATCGTGTTCGTGTTCGTGTCCGCAGGCAACTCGTCGGCGATGACCACCAGCGGGCCGAGGAGTAGGCAGGCAAAGAGGAGCAGCAGGTGGGCGAGGGTGGGCATAGCTGGGCCTCGGGATGGCAAGAGGGGAAACGGGCAGGACCACTACTTTACTGCTTAGCCAGATGCCCCGGGAACGCCTGCCCGCTCCTGCTCGCGCAAATCCACCTCCGCCCGATCCGCTGACAGACACCGACCCGAGGCCCACTGCCGTAACCCTTCGATCTTGTCGCCCGCAGTCACAGCCACGGGCACGACGTTCTGCGCGGCCTGAACAAGCGGCACG
>JBBDNW010000098.1:0-5679 GCA_040877375.1 Pirellulales bacterium
ATGCTGCTGGCGGCACCGGTGCGGCGCACGGCCGTGTTTCTCACCCAGGCACTCGCCACCACCGCGGCGGCTGCCGTGCTCTGCGGAGTGCTCCTGTTGGCGGTGTGGTCGGCGGTAGCGCTGGGCCCATGGGCGGGAAAGGTCGAGCCGTGGCGGTTTGTGCCCGCGGTCGCCAACGTGTTTGGCCTGATGGTCTGCATGGCCGGCATCTCGGCCTGCGTCTCGGCGGCTGACAGCCATCGCTGGCGGACGGTGGGGATCATGTGCGGCTTCTACGTGGCCACGATCCTCGCCAAGCTTGTGGGCCGACTGAGCGGCAGCCTGGGGTGGGTTGGCTACCTCTCAGTGCTCAATGCGTATGAGCCGCAGCAGCTCGTCGTCGGTGGCCCGGTGGCGTGGGAGCTTCTGGCCCGCTACGACGGCGTGCTCCTCGGCTTGGGGCTCGCGGCATATTGCGTGGGCGCCGCGATCTTCAGCCGCCGCGACCTCCCGGCCCCGTTGTAAGCCGTACGGCCGCGCTCCCCGAATCAACGCTGCCTCCCGCCAGGAAGCCCCAAGCGCGAGCGCGGGGAATACGTCCACCACCCCAACCCGCTCCGCACCACCCACACACCCGCCACCCGGATTCCCATCGCTCGCGCTCCGGGCTTCTTGGGGCGTTTACTTCGCCGGAGCCTGGAGGGCGGGTGGCGGCGGAGGCTGCCGCGCCGCGGGCGGAAGCGGCTCGGTTGAATACGTGCCCGCGCCGCAGTCGACGAGCAGATAGCCCGCCCAGAGCAGCGGGTGCGGGCGATCACCGAGCGCTTTGTCGGCCGCGACCTTCAGCCGTGGCTCGCGGGCGGGATCGGTCTGCTCGGCGAGCACGACATCAACTGCCCGCTGCCACGCCACCGGCGCCGACGAGCCATCGGCAGCAGTCGTGTCTCGCAGAAACTCTGTCATCAGGTCGGTGCAGGTCTTGCCCCCCATCCGCCACCGGCTCACGACGGCCGTGTGGGCCCCGGCGGCAACGAGATCAGTGACGGCAAGGAAGATGTCCTCGCCCGGTCGCATGGGAGCGGATGCGAGACCGCCCGCGGCGGCCGTCTGCAGACCGGGAAGCAGAATCCGCTGCGGACGCTTGAGCGGCGGGGCCAGCCAGTCGCCAAACGTGATCCCGGGCATGCCCGCCGCCGGCGGCACGAGCGGCCACGAGGCGACCGGCCCGTTGCCCGCGAGTTCGTCAAACACCACCAGCGTGTCGCACACGGTCGCCGCCGACTGCAGCGGCGCCGAAGTCGCAGCCGAAAGCGGCACCACCCGGTCGACGGCGGCCGTGATGTACGCCAGCGTCTCCTCGGCCACGGCTGGCTTGTCGCCGCGGAGCATGCGGCCGGCATGCACGCCGATCGGTCCAACAGCCTGCGATTCAAACCGCATCACGGCGAGGCTGCGGGTCGGGGCGTAGCGAATCCGGCAGCCGTCGCGGAGCATCCGCGTGGCCGCCCCACCCGATCCCACCGGCAGCAGTTCGAAGGGTACGTACCAGAGCCAGCCGTCTGGCACGATCACGAGCTCGTCGATTCCCTCCGCGAGCGTGACCTTCGAGTTTTCGAAGAGCATCCGTTCGATCCGCTCCGCCGAGCCCCGCCAGTCGCCAGCCGCGAGCCGTTCGCTCGACACCACCGACACCGGATCGAAGAGGCACAGGCCCTTGGCCAGCGCCTTGATCTCGCCCGGGAGGTCTCCGGCCTGACGCACCTGCCAGATACTGAAGCGGTCGCGAGATTCGAGCAGGCCGAAGAGTCCGGATCGCGTCCAATGGAATGAGAGGAGCAGCTGCCTCGGGGCGAGCCGTCGCCGGATCTCGGTGCCGACGGTGAGCGGAGGAAAGTCGATCGGCGTGGGCTCACGGCCCGCGGCGATGCCCGCCACGAGTTGGCCGCGGCGAACGGTGAGATCGCGGTAAGTGTTCCAGTCGGCCTTCGCGGCTGCCGGCCCGGCGGCATCCGCCCCTGCCTGGGCTCCGGCGGCCAGGGTGACGGCCAGCGTGCCGCGGAGCTGCCCCATGCGGTCGATCACACCGGCAAGTTCGGGCTGCGCACCCACAAGCGCCGCGCGACGAGCCGCGTCGGCGGGGGTGAGGCTCCGCGGATTTGCCGAGAGCAGCCGCTCGATCGCAGTGCGGCGACCGCCCAGCGGCTGCGACGCCAGCCAGCGATGCCGCATCGTCGCCTCGGCCGCCTCGATCGCCCGCTCCTCGCCGCGTCGGGCCGCGACGGCCACCCAGGTCTCGAAGGCATCGCCACTGGCGGCCGACATCGTCGCCAGCGATCCCAGCGGGTCGGCCGCAAAATCCCTGGGCAGCGGATCGGCGAGTAACTTCTCGAAGAGTGTGTCGGACTGCCGCTCCGACACAGCAGACGAGCCACCGAGACAGAGATCGACAAGCCGCGCGGTCTGAAACAGCCGCGGGGTCCGCGATCGCGCGATTGAAAGCCCGCGGTCGAGATGGCCATCGCCCGCCGCCACGTCGCCGCCCGCATACTCAAGCAGCGCGGCGGCGTAGGCGGCCTGCGCCCCAAGCGTGCCGCGGCCGGCATCGCCCCGCAGGAGCCGGCCGTCGATCTCCTTGAGCGTGGCCGCGGCACCGCGGACGTTGCCCGATGCCACGAGGCATTCCGCCTCGATAGCCAGCAGCCGCGCGCGGAGAACTGGCGGGCCCCCGCGGGCCCAGTCGCACCCGCCACGGATCGAGGTGGGCACGCCGCGTGTGCCGGCCATGCGAAAGGCGGTGAAGGCCCACTGAAACGCCTCCTCCAGCGCTCGCGCGTCGGCGAAATCGGCGGCGGCGTAAGTCGCCTCCTCAAAGAGTTTGGCGGCCCGTTGCGGCTGGTCGGCGTCGAGCGCGATCCGGCCGAGCATGATCAGCCCCCACGCGGTAAGCGGGTGGTCGAACTGGTTGCCGACTAGCAGGCCGCGGGTCAGCAGCGGGCCCGCGAGATCCTGCTTACCCTGCGCCCAGTAGGCGGCGCCAAGCGCCACGTCGATCCACGATTGCGACCAGTGGTTGGGCGGGGCGGGCCGCCGGATGAGCAGCTTGGTCGCCGCATCGAGCGGCGGGCTCTCCCGCGCCAGCTCGCCCAGCAAGGAACCATGGCGGTAGATCGCAATCACCAGCGGCCGCATGAGTTCGCCCGGCCTGATGGTCCGGTCGTAGGCGGCGGTGAGCACACCCCCGCGCTGGAGCACATCCTGCGCGTCGGCGCCCCGCTGTCGGAGCGCCATCGTCGTGGGGATGGCCGCGGGCGTGGCGTTGCGCTCGCTGCGTCCCCAGGTCGCCACCCGTGGCGTTGCCAGCGGGCGCAGCGGCTGCGGTGGAAACTGCACCGACAGGAGCCAGTCGGGATACGCGGCGAACACGAGCATCGCCTCCTCGTATCGCACGACGGCGTCGCCGAGGCGGCCCGCTTCGTAGAGGCACTCGCCGAGGATCGCCGCCGATGCGATCGAATCGATCCAGCGCTGCCCGCCGATCTTCACGCCCCCCTGATAGTCGTTGCCGGCGACGTCGAGGGCGGCGGCGTAGTCACCCACCGCGAGCGCCTGGAGCGCGAGGTCGTAGCCGGGGGAGGGCACGGTCTCCGCGCTGCCGGGAACGCCGACATTGGGCGGTAGCACGACCTGCCCCGGGGCAACAGCGGCCGGCAGTATCGCGACGACAGCGGCCAGGAAGGCGCGTCTCATGTGCCTGTTGTACACCCCGCCGGCCGTTCGCGGCCCAGCGAAATGCGGCGGCAGTCTGGGAAGGCACGGCAAGGGGCGAGCCAATCTGGGTAAGCCCTGGGTTCGGTTATGACGGTCGTCCAAAGTTTGCGGGTCGTGACGGCCGATAGAGCAGGTGGATTCGAAGAGCGCAGCCACAACCCAGCCAGAGACGGACCACCGCCATGCACACGTCACTCGCCACGCTGCCCGTTCTCGCTCCGCGGATCCTGTTGGCGGTCACCGCCCTCTGCGGCTTGGCGGTCACCGGCTGTCAGGTCGACGTCGGCGGCCAGACGCTGCCCAGCGCCTATTACCTGCAGGACGACATCCAATACTTCCCGGCGGGACCAGAGTTCAAGCTCTCGAAGGAAGCGGCGGCCCAGAAGGCCTACAAGAAGGAAATCGGGGCCGACGGCTGCGGCGGCAACTGCGGGGGCGGCTGCGCCTCCTGCGGCAACCACTGACGGTGTCTGGCTAGCCACCCGCATTCCCCGCGCTCGCGCTTGGGGCTTCCTGGCGGGAGGCCCAACCATGCGGCCCACCGCATTACGCTCCCCCGCGGGAGGCCCGGCCATGCGGCTCACCGCGTTACGCTCCCCCGCGGGGTGCGACAACGTGCCCCAAGAAGCCCGAAGCGCGAGCGCCGGGAATACGCATCGCAACCGCGTTGGCCGTGAGAAACGGACTGGGTGGCCACCCGCTTTCCCCGCGCTCGCGCTTGGGGCTTCCTGACGGGAGGCCCGCGCCATGCGGCCCACCGCGTCACGCTCCGCCGCGGGGGGCGACTCCGTGCCCCAAAAAGCCCGAAGCGCGAGCGCCGGGAATACGGATCGCAACCACGTTGGCCGTGTGGAACGCATTGGGTGGCCACCCGCTTTCCCCGCGCTCGCGCTTGGGGCTTCCTGACCCACCAAAAACCACGGAAAAACCTCGATTCCTCCGAGATGGTTGCACGCTTTGCCCCAATCGCTAGACTGTTGCCTGTGGGTTTTATGCCCTTCTAAGATTTTTAAAATAAGATCTTGTGGGTTTGAAACCCTTTTTCACTAGTCGCTGGCCAACCTGGATGGCCGGCGAGGGATTTCCCGCGGAGGCGGGCGCTTGAGTAGTGCGGAACACTATGGCCGCTGCGGCCGACCTGCTGATTGGCGAGTTTGTGCGGGCGCTCGACGAGCGCTTCCGACTGGCGATCCCGCCGGAACTCCTCGATCCGCTCCTCGCGGCTGGGCCGAAGCTCGTGCTGGCCAAGGAACGGGCCGGCTGCCTGTCGCTCTGGTCGGCGGCCCTCTGGAAGCCCCGCATGGATGCGGCGGTCGACGTGGTCCGCAGCAAGATGGAGGCAGGGCTCTTGGCCCAACGCGTGGGCCAGCTCCAGGAACTCGGCCGGCTACTCTCGACGCGACACCAGACGGTGACGCTCGCGGGGCGGGCACGGCTGGTAGTGCCCGAGGGATTTCGCGAGTTTCTGGGTGTGGAAACGGGCGGCAGCCTGCTGGTGGTCGGGGCAGCCGTCTGCGTGGAGCTCTGGCAACCCGCCGCGTGGAGTGCCTACGTCACCAGCGAGATGCCCGGCTTTCGCCGCCGCATCGACGAACTCACCGCCTGACAAATCACACGACGATCTTCGGTCATGCCCGGGTGGGAGGAAACGGTTTTTCCCTGTCGGTTCCATCCGCTCAGGAAATTCGATAACCACGGAACGGCCCACAACAGCACGGATGCTGCCGCGGGACCTCTTCCGGGCATGGCCTTTTTGATTCTCAAAGCCTAAGCGAGCGGGTTGCTCCGCTCGGTGAGCGGCCACTCGACACGCCTGCCGGAAAGCGTCGACGCGTAGACGGCAGTGATCATTTCCACCGTCGTGCGGCCGGCATACATGCCCGTCTCGGGCTCACGATCTTCAGCGATCGCATCGAGGAGATCGAGGGCGGC
>JBBDNW010000098.1:5779-8019 GCA_040877375.1 Pirellulales bacterium
CCGCCGCCCCGCTTGTCTTCCTTGCCACGGCCGCGAACCTCGAGCACCTTGCCGATCCGGCCAGCCTCGATGACGTCCTTGGCCGCGGCGTAGGCGGGTGAATGCCGATTGACGAACGCCAGGGCGAGTTTTGTAGTGGACTTTGCGCAGGCGGCGATCACGTCATCGGCTTCGGTGAGCGTGCGAACAAAGGGCTTCTCGAGGAAGATCCCCTTCGCGCCCGCCTCGGCGGCCGCGATCGCCATCTCGGCGTGGCAGTCGATATGCCGCATGCAGAGAGCGACGATGTCGGGCTTCACCTCGGCGAGCATCTTTCGCCAGTCACGATAGGTCGTGCCCGGCTTGGCCACGTCGAGTTTGAGGCGAGCCACCGCCTTCCCGAGCCCCTCCTCCGACTCATCGGCCACGGCGACGATCTCCGCCGCCTCGATGTCGGCCCAGAGTTCGTCGATCGCATGTCCCCAATCGCCACGGCCCGTCCGGCCGATCACCGCCACCCGCAGAGGATTCATCATGAACTCCATCGAGGTTCAAGTTTATTTTTCGTTACCACACGAAAGCCGCCATCGCGGTCATATCGTACCTGCCGTGTGGCCACGCCCCCAAGAAGCCCGGAGCGCGAGCGATGGGAAGACGGGTGACGACCTCGTTTGCGGCGCGGAGCGGGATGGCGTGGCAAACGTCTTCCCCGCGCTCGCGCTTGGGGCTTCTTGACGGGATGCGGCCGAATCACGTGCCAGCAAACCCGGCCTTCGCGAGGCCGTCGAGAAACATCTGCACTGCGGAGGCGACGAGCACCATTCCCATCACGCGTTCAAACGCTGTCAGGCCCTTCGGCCCCAGAACCTCGCTGATCTTCGCCCCCAACAGCAGAATCATGGCCGAGGCACTCCACGCCAGGGTGAGCGCCAGCAGCCACTCCCCATGCCGCCCGGGCTCGCGACTCGTCATCAGGATCACGGTGGCAAGCGCCGACGGGCCCGCGATATAGGGCACGGCCAGGGGCACGATAAAGGGCTCGCCGTCCAGATCTTCACCGAGTGAGCCGTGGTGGGCGGGAAACACCATCCGCAGTGCGATCAGGAAGAGCACGATGCCGCCGGCGAGCGTGAGCGCCGGCTCAGAGATCCCGAGCAGCGAGAGCAGCGGCCGGCCCACGAACAGAAACATCACAAGCAACGCGTAGGCCACGAGCAGTTCGCGGCCCACAATCCAGAGCCGCCGGCCCGGATCGACGGGCTTGAGCGCGGCAAGGAACAGCGGCACGTTTCCCAAGGGATCCATCACGAAAAAAAGCAGAATCGCCGCAGATGCTAGTGTCATCGGTATGATCCTCGGGGAGTCATCCTGGATCATCACCCCGGGCCGGTTCACCAGCAAGACATGGCCCACGATCATTCGCCACACCACGAAGCAACTTGCGCGCACGGGCATGGGCACGGCCACGGGCTCGCGCCCGAGAAACTCGACCGCGCGATGAGCCTCGGCATCGGGCTCAATCTGGCGTTTGTGGCGGCCGAGGTAGCCGCGGGGCTGTGGGCCGGGTCGCTGGCACTGTTGGCCGACGCCGGACACAACGCCGGCGACGTGCTCGGCCTCCTGCTCGCCTGGGGGGCAAGTTGGCTGGCGCGGCGGCCGCCGTCGCGGCGCTACACCTGGGGCCTGCGGCGGTCGACGATCTACGCGGCGCTGGCCAACGCGGTCTTGCTCCTCGTGGCCTGCGGCGTGATCGTCTGGGAAGCCATTCACCGGCTGTCTACCCCGGAGCGGGTGGCCGGCCCGACCGTGATCATCGTCGCGACCATCGGCGTGGTGATCAACACGCTCACCGCCCTGCTCTTTATTCGCGGTCATGCCGACGCCAACGTCCGTGGCGCCTTCCTCCACATGGCGGCTGACGCGGCGGTATCGGTGGGCGTAGCGATTGCGGGCCTTGCGATTGCCGTCACCGGGGCGACCTGGATCGACCCGCTGGTGAGCATCGCAATCGCGGTAGCGATCGTGGCAGGCACCTGGGGGCTGTTTCGCGAGAGCCTCGACCTCGCGCTCGACGCGGTGCCCCGCGGCGTGGAGCCCGAGGCGATCACGGAGGCGCTCGCCGCAGTCGCCGGCGTGAGCGAGGTGCACGACCTCCATGTGTGGGGCGCGAGCACCTCGGAGATCTCGCTCACCGCTCACCTTGTCACACTCGACGGATCAGACCGTGATGCGATGCTCGAAGCAGCGCACGCGATGCTTCG
>JBBDNW010000098.1:8119-9279 GCA_040877375.1 Pirellulales bacterium
ACGGCGGATCGGGCGATCCCGGCGAGCATCCGCTGAAACACGAGCTCGTGGAGCGGCCAGATCGCATACCAATAGGCCAGGCCCCCGAGCCCCCGCGGGTCGAAGACCGCCGTCTGGTGGATCGTGACATCGCCGTCACGGGGCACTACTTCAAACTCCAGCCAGCCACGGCCGGGCATCTTCATCTCGGCGGCCAGTCGCAGCCGACGCGGCGGATCGCAGACCTCCACTTTCCAGCAGTCGAGCGTCTCGCCGGTGCAAAGCTTCTCGGGCTCGCGGCGGCCGCGGGCCATGCCCGGCCCGCCGATGGCCTGATCCATCCATCCGCGGAGCGTCCAGAGCCAGTTGCAGGCATACCAGCCGTTCACGCCGCCGATCCGCTCGATGGCCGCGAACGCCCGCGCGGGGGTCACGGCGATCACCACGTGACGATGGTCGACGAGCCGCGTCCCCGCGTGCCTGCCGCCGTAGCGATGCGGCAGATCCTCGACGTCGGCGAAATCAGCCCAGCGCTTTCCGGCAAACTCACGGTCCTCGTGCTGCCCCGCTTCGCGAACCGCCGTCTGGAGGTCGAGGGGCCGAATCGCAAAGTCCCGCAGAGCGGCGTCATTCGTGACCACCGTGGGGTTTTTCAGGCCGTCGATCAACTTGCGTCCCACCTTCGAATATCGGGGCGTGACCAGTTTGAGCCATAGGCTCGAAAGCCGGGGCGTCAGCACGGGCACCGGGATCATGAGGCGGCGCAGGCCGCGCTGCCGGGCATACTCGTGCATGATGGCGCCATACGACACCTTGTCTGGGCCGCCGATCTCAAAAATCCGTGGAGCCCCGGGGGAGAGATCGATGGCGGCCGAAAGATAAGCGACCACATCGACAATCGCGATCGGCTGCGTAGGCGTGGCGAGCCATGCCGGACAGATCATCACCGGGAGCCGTTCAACGAGCGTCCGCACCAGGTCAAATGAAAAGCTGCCCGCCCCCACGATGATGGACGCCCGAAACTCGACCACGTCGAGACCGCTGGCGCGGAGGATCGACCCCACCTCGTGGCGGCTGCGGAGATGAGCTGACAGCCGCTCATCGTCGTCGACCCCAAGTCCGCCAAGATAGATGATCCGCTTCACCCCACCGGCCACGGCCGCTGCCGCAAACTGCTCCGC
>JBBDNW010000098.1:9379-25007 GCA_040877375.1 Pirellulales bacterium
GTGTCGGTCTTGAGCCCGTAGAGAAACCACCGCACTCGCTGCTCGCTGGAGCCGTGCGTAAACCCCTCGGGAACGACGTAGCCCTGTGCCTGTTTCTGAATCCGATCGTCGCCGATTGCGGCAGCCGCGTTGACCGCCTCGCGGATGTCCTCCTCGTCGAGAACACCCGCGTACTGGGCCATGTGGCGGGCCCAGACGCCGGCGAGGTAGTCGGCCTGGAGTTCCATGCGGACGGAGAGCTTGTTGTAGTCGACCTGCGAAAGCCGCCGTTGCATCGACTGCACGCGCTCGCTGATGCCGAGTTGATTCTGGACATGGTGCCCGATCTCGTGTGCGATCACGTAGGCCTGCGCAAAGTCGCCTGGGGCCCCAAACCGCCGCTTGAGCTCGTCGTAGAAGACAGGATCGATGTAGACCGTCTTATCAAGCGGGCAATAGAAGGGCCCTGCCCCAGCGTCGGCGATGCCGCAGCCGCTCTGCACACGTCCGGTGAAGATCACGAGCCGCGGCGGAACGAACCGCTTCCCGAAGGCCTTTGGAAAGATTGCCGTCCAGACGTCCTCGTTGTCGGCGAGCACCGTCTTGAGAAACTTGCTCACCTCGTCATTGACAGGCTTGCCAGGAGCGGCCTGCGGCGCGGGACCACCCGCGAGCTCAGGGGCGATCCGCATGAGCTGTATTGGGTCGACCCCGAGAAACATCATCACGACCATGATCAGGAGCGTGAGCAGTCCGCCACCCACCACCGCCTTCTGTCCCGCGCTGCGTCGATCCTCGACGTTCGCGCTCTGTCGCCTGCCTTCCCAACGCATGTCTGTCTCATCTCCGGGGGTATGCCGCCGTTGAGCGGTGAAGCCAGGAGTCTAGAGGACCGCCTCGACGGTTGCATCCGTTTGGCGCCCTGGCGGGCGGATTCCCCGCGCTCGCGCTTGGGGCTTCCTGGCGGCAGGCGGCGCGAATCGGCACGCGTTGCGTCGGATGCCGACAAAAAGCCCAGAGCGCAAGCGACGGGAATACGCTCTGCGACCACAGGGCAACCGCCTCAATCCTCAGGCAGCGGACGACCCTTGGTCTCGGGGAGAAACACCAGTGCCACCAGCCCGAGCAGGAAAATCACGCTCATGAACGAGCAGGCGTTGCGAAAGGCGACGAGCTTGGCCTCGGGCGTTGTGGCGCCGGCCTTGAGCGCGGCCTGGAGCGTGCCGAGCGTGAACGGACCGCTCGCCGCCAGAAATCGGCCGACGTTGTAGCAGAAGCTTGTGCCCGTACTCCGCAGGCTCGTGGGGAAGAGCTCTGGCAGGTAGATCGCGAAGCCGGCAAACAGAGCGAGCTGACACGCCCCCATGATCGCGCTCATCCAGATGTCGCCACGGCCGTTGAACATCTGGAAGTAGGCCACCGTCGCCACGAGGGCCGCGACGAAGGCGATCGCGAACGCCGGCTTGCGACCCATGCCCTGGGCCATTCGTGTGAACAGCAGCATCCCAAAAAATGCGCCGATATTCTGGACGATCGAGTTGACGCCGATCCAGAACTGTTTTGTGCCGGCGATCTTATCGGCAGGCACACCCTCCTTCACGAGCGACTGCTGCATCACGTCGCCGACGAGCTCGGGACTAAAAAAGCCAATGCCCCAGAGGCCGATCACGCCCGCCACGCAGAGCATCATGCCGAACAGCGCCGGCTGCTGCCATCGCGGGTCGCCCAGGAGCGCTGCGTAGGAGCCAAACCGCACCCCCGCGGCCTTGCCCGCGGCCCGCGCCTTCACCCATTTCTCCGGCTCCTTGAGCCGCACCTGGATGAAGACACAGAGAAAGGCGGGAATCGCCCCGACCAGAAACATGTATTTCCAGCCGGTGCCCGGCGCGATCGCCTTCGTCGCTTCGAGGTGGCCCATATACATGCTGACGCAGCCCGCTGTGATGTTGCCCAGCGCCGAGAGAGCCTGGAGCAGGCCGAGGGCCCCGGTCCGCGAGCGGTCGGGGAGCGTGTCGGCGACGAGCGCCACCGCCAGTCCGAACACGCCTCCCACCCCCAGACCCGTCAGGAAACGGTAGGTCGCGAAGTCGATCCAGCCCTTGGAGAAGGCCGAGAGTCCGGTGCAGACCGAGTATATCAGCACCGTGAGCGTGAGCATCTTGGCCCGGCCGTAACGGTCGCCCAGCGATCCAAAGATCAGGCCGCCAAGCGCCCACCCCGCCACGAAGATGCTGGTGGCGTAGCCGCCATAGAGTTTGGCATCCATGCCCGCGGGAAGTAGCGATTCCATCGCGCTGTTGCGAGCCAGCAGAAAGAGCTGCTGGTCGAGGCAGTCAAACATCCACGCCAGCGACGCGACCATAAACACAAACCAGTGGTAGGGCGTGAGATCGCGATACCAGGGGCCGATGTCGGTTGCGAGGGGGGAGACGCGGCTTGTGGTGGCCGACGGCGTGCGTGCCATATGTATTGGTCCTTTGAGTGAGCCACCGCTCGAGCGATGGCCGGAATCCGTCCAGCGACTGCGGGGCTCAGCCCAGGGCTTCCTCAACCCGCCGCATGTAGTCGATGCTTTCGCGGACCAGTCGTTCCGGCCCAGGAGCATAGTCAAACACCTCGACGCTCACCCAACCGGCGTAGCGGATCTCGTCCAAGGCGCGGAAGATCGGACCAAAGTCGACCGCACCGAACCCCGGGCCCTGGAGATTGGCGTCGTTGGCGTGGAAGTGCTCGAGGTGCCGGGCACTCGCCACGATGATCTCCGGGATCGCCTCCCGCTCCGACGACATCGCCTTCACGTCGAGGTGCAGGCGGACGTGGGGAGAGCCGATGCGATCGATGAGCCGGCAGGTCTCGGCGGCCGTCGTGAGCACATCGGTCTCGGCTAGCGACAACGGTTCGAGGGCGACCACGGTGTCGGTCGTCTCGAGCACCGGCACAAGTCTCGAGAACACCTCATGAATGAAATCAACGGCCTGCTCGGGCGACACTCCGGGCAACAGGCTCCGCTGCTTCGGAGAGCCAAACACGAGCACGCGGCCGCCGAGGTCGTTGCAGAGCCGGGCGAGCTCGCCGAGATACTCGACCGTATGAGCACGAACGGCGGCGTCGGGATGCGCGACGTGGAAGCCCTCGGTCTTCGCGAGGAGCCAGTGGAGCCCCACGCAATCAAGGCCCGCGCGGGCGATCGTGCGGCGCATCTCGCTTCGGGCGGGCGCGGAGAGGTCGGTGGCGAGCGGCGCGAGCGTGAAGGGCGCGACCTCGATCCCGCTATACCCGGCGGCGGCCGCGAAGTCGCAGGCCTTTGCCAGCGGCCAGTCGCCGAAGGTCTCGTTGCAGATCGCGTAGCGGAAGGGAGTGTTCATTATTGGCCGTGTGGGGGTGACTTCGGATCATCGACCTTCGCGGGCCGTCCGGTGCGGGCGGAGCGATAGCAGGCCTCGACGATCGCTACGGCCTTGCGACCCTCGAGACCGTCGAGCGTGGGTCGGCGGCCAGCCCGCACCGCGTCGAGGAACGACTCGAAGTTGCGGGTGTGGCAGGCGTAGTTGATCGCCATCGGGTCGGAGGCGCCGCCGCTGGTGCCGCTCGAGCCACCGAACCGCTCGCGGGTGGCCGTGTCATCGGGCGTCTCGGAGCGAAACCGCCAGCAGGTGAGCTGCTCCTCGACCACCTCCGCGGTGCCGTCGCGGCCGCCCACGAGGAACCGGCGGAGCTGCCCCGGAAAGAGGCTGGTCGCGGCGAGCAACTGTCCCAGGCAGCCGTTCTTGAACCGCAGGATCGCCACGCAAGTGTCTTCGACCTCGAGACGTTCGGCATCGTGAGATCGCACGGCCGTCATCGCGATCACGCTCTCCACCGAGTTCTCGCCCGGGGTGAGCCCGGGCATCGTCGCGGCGACGATCCACTGCAGGGCGTCGACACCGTGGATCGACTGGTTGATCAGGGCGCCGCCGCCGTCGAGGGCCTTGGTGCCCTGCCAGCGTCCGGGACCGTAATAGGCGTCGTCGCGCCACCACGGCACGTAACTGGCCGCCACAGCGAGCGTGCCGAATCGGCCGGCGGCCGCGGCCTCGTGCACCGCCCGCACGACGGGATTAAACCGTTGGGGGAAGATCGCGCCCAGGTGCACGCCCGCCTTGTCGGCGACCGCGATCATGCGATCGATGCGCTTCACCGCAATCTCGAGCGGCTTCTCGCAGATCACATGCACGCCCCGCCGAATAGCCGCGAGCACGGCCGGTAGATGCGCGCCCGAGGGGGTGGCCACGGTGACGAAGTCAGGCTTCTCACGACGCAGCATCCGCGCGGTGTCTGCATACCACTGGCAGCCAAACTCCGCCGCAAACCCGCGGCCCTTCTCTTCCGTGCGGCAGGTGGCAGCCACCAGCTCGACGCCCGGGATGTCGGCCAAGGCCCGCGCGTGCAGCCGCGCGATCGCTCCGATACCGATGATGGCGGCCCGCATGCAGCGTCTCCCAGGGCCGGTCTTTGGCCCGAGGCCGCTCAGTGTAGCGGCGACACGCGTGCGTCGGCTGCGCTCTACGGGAGGATCGTGGGGGGCGGGTTATAAAACCGGTCGAAGAGCCTGTCGTGCGCTCGGTGCAGACGCGGCATCGGGCCGGCGTCATGCGAGCCGGTCCGCGGCGCGCAGGGCCCACGGTAGATCGGGCCACATGTGGGGCAGCCACGATTGCCCACGAGGTCGAATGGCTGCGGCGGGTAACTTGGATGGCACGGCGGTGGCGGCACGCACGTCGGTAGCGTCCTGGGCTCGCCGCAAAAGTGGAGCGGCTCGAGCGGCGCGATCCAGTCGGCGGCCGTATCGGTCCGCGGCGGCAGCAGTTTCGCGATCGCAGCCGCGGCGTCCGGCCCTGTCATCGCGGGGTCGATCCGATCCGTTCCCTTGAGTGGATCCGCAAACGGAGCGGCCAACGGCGCCTCGTCGGGATCACGCTTGCGTCGCTGTTTCCTCCCGGCCGGCCCGTTCGCGGCGCCGAGATCGTCGTCTTCACCGATGTCGCCCCGGCTGGCATCGAAGGGCCCCGATGACTCCGCGGGCGAATCGGCGGTCGACCCGGGCGTCAAGCCGGGATCACCGGGAGTGTCGACTCCCACGAGCACGATCCTGGTGGCGGAAGTGCCACGCGGCACTACGGCTTCTTCGCCGCAGACACCGCTGACTGACGTCACGAGCGAAGCGGAGAGAATCGCCACGGCGAGTGGCACGCGGCGAGTGGCCGGGCGACGGGCTGCGGCAGTGGGTATCATCGCGAAAGTCTCCACCCTCTTTCGATCGGCCGAAGCCGGCGTCTTACTGAAGCGGCGGCTGCCGGCGCTTGCCGGGTCGCGTCACACCGTTCGGCCTTTGCGGATCGGGTAAACTAGCGGGTGTTTCGTGACTGGCGTCCTGACCCGCGCTCTCGGCTGCCCCCATGCACCTTCCCGATCCGGTTCGGCTGATTGCAGCACTCACCGCTGCACGCCGCAAACTCGTCATCGTGGCGACGGGGGGCGGTTCGCCGGCGATTCCCCATCTGCTCACCACCCCAGGCGCTTCGGCCGTGGTGATGGAGGCCATGGTGCCCTACGCCCGGGCTGCGCTCGAACGGTTGCTCGGCGGCCCACAAGAGACCTCCTGCTCGACGCTCACGGCCAGGCGGCTCGCGGCCGCGGCCTGGCAACGGGCCTGCCTGCTCGAACAGGCTGACACGGGCGCGGATCACGCCGTCGCTGCCGCACAGGCCGTAGGCGTGGCGGTGACGGCGAGTCTCCGCACCAGCCGGCCGAAGCGGGGCAGCCATCGCGTGTGCGTCGCGGTGCAGACGCTCGAGTCGACACACGTGGTGGAACTGATGCTCGAGAAGGAGGCCCGCACGCGTGCCGAGGAGGAAGTGCTCGCGGCGGCGCTACTCTTCGACGTGCTCATCGACGCCTGCGGGCTTGCCAAGGCTTGCGGACCCGAAGCGGTGAGCGGCCTACGGCCGGGCGAGCAGGTGGTGCGCGACCATGTCGTGGCGCCGCCCGCGTGGCGCGAGCTGCTCGCCGGCACGCGGGCGGTGGTGCCGCTTCATGCCACACCGGGAACTGAAGCAACGCCGACCGCCGGCGGCCTCGTCTTTCCGGGATCATTCAACCCGCTCCACGAGGGGCACCGGCTGATGGCACGGATCGCCGAGGAGATCGCGGAACGGCCACTCGCCTACGAGATCTCGCTCGTCAACGTCGACAAGCCGCTGCTCGACTTCATCGAGATCCGCGACCGTGCGGCGCAGTTCGCGGGGCAGCGGGTCTGGCTCACACGAGCGGCGACATTCATCGACAAAATCGCCGTCTTTCCGGAGAGCACGTTCGTGATGGGAGCCGACACCTACGCGCGGCTTGCTGATTCGAAGTATTACGGCGGCTCGACCGCAGCGGCGGCGGCGGCAGTCGAGAGCATCGCCACGCAAGCCCGTGGGCTGATCGTGTTTGGCCGTGCGCGGCAGGGCGTCTTCGAAGACGCCTCGAAGCTCGACGCGCCACAGGCCCTGCGGGCTGTCAGCTATTTCGTGTCGCAGCGGGAGTTTCGGCTCGACATTTCGAGCACCGAGCTGCGACACGAGGCGATCGAGTGCATCTAGGAGACCAACGCATGACGCTCCCCGCCGCCGCACGAGCCGTCGTGGTGATCGCTTGGCTGGTGACGCTCCCGGCCGTAGCCTCCGCCGACGTGCTTGCCGACAAACTCGAGCCCCACGTCGGTCAGGCGATCGACCTCATCGAGCTCGGCACGGGCACACGGTACGTGCGGCCGAGGCTCGAGGGCCTCGTCGTCCGAGACGGTGAGGTCAAGTCGCTGCGGATCGTGCCCGAAGGCGAAGCGGGGGCCAAGACGCTCCTCCTGAGCGGGGTCACACGGATCGACGCCAACCGCGAGACGGTGCACACCGCCGAGGTCAAGCGGGGGGGCGTTGCGGCGTTCAAGCTTGCCAAGGCAAAGGAGGCCTACGCGAAGGAACAGGCGGCGGCGGTCGACCGCATGCAGCAGCGGGGGGTCGCGCCGTGGCCGCGGCTCGCCGCTACAGATCATGATGCAGAACTGCAGGAGCTCCGGGAGTTTGCCCGCCAGGTATCGCAGGCATTCCCCACGCTCGAGACGGCGGAGACTCATGAGTTTATCGTCGTCACCGACATCCCTGCCGCGCAGATCAAGCCGTATGTCGCCAACCTCGACGGGATGTATGACTTTCTCTGCACGCTCTACGGCATCCCGCCGGGCGAACCGGTGTGGAAAGGGAAGTGCCTCGTGTTCGCGTTCTTGAAAGAGGACGATTTTCAGGTCTTCGAAGACCGCTTCATGCAGTCGACGCTCCGCGGCATGCACGGGCTATGTCACCAGCGGAGTGACGGCCGAGTGATCATGGCCTGCCACCGCGGCGACGACGCCCCGGCGTTTGCCCACATGCTCGTGCACGAGACGAGCCACGGCTTCAACTACCGTTGGCTGTCGCCGACCCACCTGCCAAACTGGCTCAACGAGGG
Source organism: Pirellulales bacterium (assembly GCA_040877375.1). Taxonomy (GTDB): domain Bacteria; phylum Planctomycetota; class Planctomycetia; order Pirellulales; family UBA1268; genus QWPN01. The sequence continues at coordinate 16,883 of JBBDNW010000098.1, forward strand.
AATCGCGGAGTGGGTGGGCACCAAGCTCGTTTCCGGGTGCAATCAGGTGCCGCTCAAGGAGGCACAAGCATTGGACTACATGAAGCAAAAGGGCAATCTCGGTGCCGGCTTCTTCGAGGCCGCCAACATCGAGAGCGTGCAATATGGCATGGCCTCGGGGCTCGTGAAGTTTCTCGCCGGCCGCGATCTCAAAAAGTTTGCCGCCTTCGTGCGGGCCCTCAAGGAGGGCGTGCCCGCCGAGGAAAGTCTTAAGCAGGCGTACGGGGCGTCGCTCGACGAACTGGTGAAATCCTATGGCACCGCGATTGGGGTCCCGACCCTCACACGCTGACGGTACCCCGCCCGTGAAGGGCCTTCAGTCGCTCGACAACACCCCCGGGTCGTTTCAGTATGCAATCCTTGATCCGCTGCGTGGTCCTGCTGCCGCTTTTCGCCTGCTTCCTTCCGCGGCTCCCCGCCGCGGAGTGGCACGTCTCGCACCGCGGCGACGACGCGTGGTCGGGAACGCTCGCCGAGCCCGACGCCGGCCGCACCGACGGTCCCTTCGCGACGCTCGAACGGGCCCGAGACGCAATCCGCAAGCTGCGGAAGATAGGCCTTGCGGAGCCGGTCACGGTCTTCATCCACGGCGGCGACTATCCGCTCGAGCGCACGTTCCAGCTCACGAAGGAAGACTCCGGCACGGCCGAGGCACCGGTCGTCTGGCGGGCCCACGGCTCGGAAAAGCCGGTCCTCATCGGTGGCAAGGCTGTGACCAGCTGGCAGCCGGCCAGCGACGACGCCCGAACCGCCGGAAAACTTCTCCGGGCCGACCTTGCAACGCAGGGCCTCGCCTCGGCGAACTTCTCGCAACTTATCTTCGGCAGCCGTCGGCAGCATCTGGCCCGCTGGCCAAACTTTGACCCCGAGAATCCCTACGGCGGCGGCTGGGCCACCGTGGATGGCAAAGTGGTCTCCATGTATGCCGACATCCAAGGAGAGGACAAGCACACGCTGGTGTACAAGCCCGAGGATGCGCGAACCTGGGCCCGACCGACCGACGGCGAGGTCTTCGTGTTTCCGCGATACAACTGGTGGAACAACATCGTCCGTATCAAGGAGCTCGACCCGGCCACGCGGCGGATCACGCTCGTTGCCGACTGCTCCTATAGCGTTCGTCCTGGGGACCGCTACTTTGTCCGAGGGCTCCGCGAAGAGCTCGATGCTCCCGGCGAGTGGTTCCACGACCGCGAGACCAACACGCTCTTCTTCCTGCCGCCGGAGCCGCTCGGCGGTCGACCGGTCTACGTGCCGACGCTCAGCACGATCCTTTCGATCGGCCCCGACACCTCGCACGTCACCATTCGCGGCCTCACCTTCGAATGCTGCGAAGGAACGGCCGTCTCCGTGGGCAACGCACGGCATTGCCGCGTCGCTGGCTGCACGGTCCGCAACGTCGGCAACTATAACGGCGCCGGGATCTCGGTCGGCGGGAGCGACAACACCGTGACGGGCTGTGATGTTTCCCACACGGGGAGCAGCGGCATCGAGATCAGCGGTGGAGATCGGAAGACGCTCACACCGGCCCGCAACCGCGCGGAAAACAACTACATCCACCACACCGGCGTCTTCTATAAGCAGGGCGTGGGGATCTCGCTTGCGGGCGTCGGTAACCGCCTGGCCCATAACCTGATCCATGACTGCCCGCGGATGGGAATCATGTTCAGCGGCAACAACCTCGAGATCGAGCTCAATCACATCCGCCATGTAAATCTCGAGACCGAGGACACCGGCGCGGTCTATACGGGCGGCCGCGACTGGATCTCCTCGCGAGGCTCCGTGATTCGTTGGAACTATTTCCACGACATCCTCGGCTTCGGCCGCGAGGGTGAGAAATGGGTGTCGCCGCATTTCGCCTGGGGCGTCTACCTCGATGACAACGCCGGCGGCGTCGACGTCATCGGCAATATCGTGGCCCGGTGCTCGCGGGCGGGGCTGCACCTCCACAACGGCCGTGACAATCACATCGAGAACAATATCTTCGTCGACTGTGGGCCGCAGCAGATCGAGTACAGCGGCTGGACCGCCGCCCACACGTTCTGGAAGAAACACTTCGACACGATGGTGAAGGGCTACGAGAGCGTGGCGTCTGAGCCAGCCTGGCAAGCGATGCGGAATATGAAGACGCACCCCAAGGACGCCGTGCTGCAGGACGACCTGATCATGAGCGGCAACGAGTTTCTGCGGAATATCGTCGACTACCGCGATCCGAAGGCGAAACTGTTTGCGTTTCGCAACCTGCCGCTTGACCACTACCAGTCGAACGACAACGTCGTCTGGCACCACGGCCTGCCCCTTCGCATGGGCCAGATGACGACCGGCAAGAAAGTCGCCGCGATTCCAATCCCGAACATAAGCTTCAAGACGGGCACGTCGGGCGGCCCGCCAGTCGATGGCGTCAGTCCCGAGAAAGTCGAGATCCCCGACGAATGGACCGCCTGGCAGGCGCTGGGCTTTGACAGTCGGTCGGTCGTCGCCGACCCGCTGTTTGTCGATCGCGACCACGACGACTACCGGTTGCGGCCAGGGTCGCCCGCACTGAAGCTCGGTTTTGCGCTGATTCCGGTCGAAAAAATTGGCCCCTTCGCCGACGAACTCCGGGCCTCCTGGCCAATCGTCGAAGCTGAAGGCGCCCGCGAGAAGCCGCTGACGAGCCCGTCTGCCTGCCTGGGAGGTGTCGAGCCTCAGCGGCCGCGGGGGCGGTTCGAGCAGGGCGTGTTCGAGACGAGCACGACCTACCCGGGCACAAGGCGAGAGTGGTCGGTGTACGTGCCGGCGGAATACACGGGGGCGGAGCCGGCGCGGCTGATGGTCTTTCAAGATGGCCTCGCCTATGCCAAGGACGACGGCCCCTACCGCGTGCCGCTCGTCTTTGATGAGCTCATCGCGAAGGGTGAGATGCCCGTCACGATCGCGGTCTTCGTGACGCCCGGTACGATCCCCGCCGGTCGGCCCGGTGCCAAGGACCGCAGCAATCGGTCGCTGGAGTACGACACGCTCGGCGAACGCTACGTGACGTTTCTGGTCGATGAACTGCTTCCGGTGGCACTCGACGGCCTGAAGGTGTCGGCCGACCCGCGGCATCGCGCCATCTGCGGTCAGTCGTCGGGGGGGATCTGCGCCTTCACGGCGGCCTGGGAGCGGCCCGACCAGTTTGGCCGCGTGATGAGCCACATCGGAAGTTTTACCGACATTCGTGGCGGCTACACCTACCCGGTGCTCGTGCGGAAGTCGAAACAGACGCCGCAGTCGATCAAGGTGTATCTGCAAGACGGCCGCGACGACCTCGACAACCTCTTCGGCAACTGGCCGCTCGCCAACGCCGAGCTCGCAGCCGCCCTCGCGTTTGCCGGCTACGACCACCGCTTCGAACTAACCGAAGGCGGCCACTCCGGGAAGGCGGCCGGCGCGATCTTCGCCGCCGGCCTGCGGTGGCTATGGTCTGACTCGCCGCCGCTGCCCACCACGCCAGCCGGGCCCGAGACGCCGGAAAAGTGGGAGCCGCATCCGCTCGCCGTGGCGCGAGACGACGTGCCGAAGGGCCGGATCGAGCGCATGCCTCCGCTGGAGTCGCAGGTCTTTCCAGGCACCGTGCGCGAGTGGGCGATCTACGTGCCGGCGCAGGCCCGCTCCGACGTCCCCGCGGCGCTGATGGTCTTCCAGGACGGCCACGACTACCTCAAGGCCGACGGCCGCTGGCGCGTGCCAATCGTGTTCGACAACCTCATCGCCGCTAACGCCATGCCGCCGACGGTCGCCGTGTTTATCGATCCGGGCCACGACCCGGCGAAGGAAAAGCCGCAGAGCCCCTGGAAAAACTCGAATCGATCGCTGGAGTACGACTCGCTTGGCAACCGCTACGCCCGGTTTCTCCTCGAGGAGATTCTGCCCGAGGTGGCAAAGCAGCAGCCGCTCACGAGCGATCCCAGGCTGCGGGCGATCTGCGGCGCGAGTTCAGGCGGCATCTGCGCGTTCACTGTGGCCTGGGAGCGGCCCGACGCCTTCGGCCGCGTACTCTCCACGATCGGCAGCTTCACGGGCCTCCGTGGCGGGAATGCCTATCCGTCGCTCGTGCGGAAGACGGAGCCCAAGCTGATTCGTGTGTATCTCGCTGACACGAGTGGCGACCTCGACAACCCGTTCGGCAGCTGGCCGCTTGCGAACAAGCAGCTGGCGGCGGCGCTTGAGTTTATGGGCTATGACACGCGGTTCGACTGGGCCGAGGGCTACGCCCACGACAGTTTCCATGCGAGCCGAATCTTCCCCGACGCCCTCACCTGGCTGTGGCGCGACGAGCAGCACATTCCCCCGCCCGCCACGCGGCCGGATTTGCCCGGCGACATGTCGCTCCGCCGGCTGCTTATACCGGGCGCAGGATGGGAAGTCGTGGCCGACGGGCTCGGATTCGCCGACGCTCCCTGCACCGACAGCACCGGCAACTTTTATTTTTGCGACATGAAGGCTCCGGCTGTCTACCGGATCGCCGCTACCGACGGCACCCGCACGACGGTCGCCGCGGAAGCGGTGAGCGGCCTTGAGTTCGGGCCCGATGGCCTGCTCTACGGCTGCCAGGGAGTGAAGAAGCGGCTGATCACGATCGATCCGGCCGACGGGACGGTCCGGGAGGTGGCCACCGATCTTGCGCCCAACGACCTCGCGATCATGCCCGACGGAATGATCTTCGTCACCGAAACAGACAAGCAGCAAGTGACGCGGATCGACCCTCGCTCTGGCGCGAAGGTGGCCGCCGACACCGGGATCACGGGTCCCAACGGCATTACCCTCTCCAACGACGCGGGCACGCTCGCGGTGTCGGACTACAAGGGGGGCTACACGTGGATGTTCCGCGTGCTGGCCGACGGCACGCTCGATGCCAAGATGCCGACGATGGAGATGCGCCGTCCGATCGACTCCAAGGGAGAGTTTCGGTTTCACGAACCGCCGCCGCTCCTCGTCGCGTCGGGGGGCGATGGGATGGCGGTTGACCGGGCAGGCCGGTGGTATGTGACGTCGGCCCTCGGTGTGCAGGTGTTCGATCCCACGGGTCGGCTGTGCGGCGTGATCGGCAAGCCCCGCCCCGACAAGCCGCTCACGAGTTGTGTCCTGGCAGGCCCCGACCACAGCGAGCTTTACGTCACCAACGGCAACGCGGTCTATCGGCGAAAACTCACCGTAGACGCACCGTAGCGGGCCGTATGGCCAATGGCGAGCGGCAGGCCCGAAAATGGATCCTGAATCGTGAAGTGTGAAAAGCCCGTGCAAGCAGGTGTTCGAAGAGGAAGGTCTGCCATGTGTCTGCGACTGAAGGCGGAGGCCAAGAAGCAGGCCCAGGAAGCGGTAATCGATGAACGCTATGTGGCGCTCGTGGTCACGCTCTCTCCCGAAGCGCAAGCTTGGGAGCAGGCTCTCCAAGACAACCTCGGAACTTTCTACCTGCCGCTTCACAAGCGCGACAAGGTCGCTGGCCAGAGCAACGCCTGGGACTTCGTCAAGGACGATCCCGCGCTGCCCCGCGTGCTTCTGATTGGAGATTCGGTGTCGCGCGGCTACACGCAGGCGGTCCGCACGTCGCTCGCCGGCGAGGCGAACGTGCACCGGGCGCCCGCCAACTGCGGTCCGACGGCGAGCGGCATCAAGAACATCGAGGCGTGGCTGGCGAGCGCGCCGGGGGGAACACACTGGGACGCCATTCACTTCAACTTCGGTATCCACGATCGCAACACGCCGGTGGCCGACTACACCGCGCGGCTCGAGCAGCTCGTAGCGCGGCTGGAGAAGACCGGCGCGAGGCTCATCTGGGCAACCACCACCCCGATTCCCGACGTGCCCACCCAGAAGCAGACAGCCGCGTCAATCGTGGAGCGCAACGCCGCCGCGGCGGCGGTCATGGACAAGCACGGCATCGCGATCGACGACCTGTTTGCGTTTATCACGCCGCAGCTCGGCGAGGCCCAGCTGCCCAACGACGTTCACTTCAAGGCCGAGGGCTACGACCTGCTCGGCCGGCAGGTGGCCGAGTCGATTCGGGCCGCCCTGAAGTGATCCCGAGGCCCGATGCTAGAGCGCATCCGAGTTTGGTATAGCGGCGAGATGGCACCTTGGAGGAGGTAGGCAAGGGGGTCGGCGAACGCTCTTAGGAGCGCCTGAGCCGCCGCGGCTCTCAGCGACGAGACTTTTGCCGCCCCCGAGCCGGCGATACACGTAAGCCGGATGCGCTCAGCTCTGGACCTTGCGGGCGAGGCCGCTGGCGAGCCGATCGAGCGTCACGCTGCGGTCGTCGATGCCGATGTGAACGCGGATCAGGCTCATGCCCGAGGTGTCGGCCAGGGCCTTCGCAAGCGCCTCGTCAAACTCTCCCTCGGTGCGGACCTCATACCCGGTGCCGCCGCCGAGCACCTGCGGGAGGAGTTGATACTGCCAGGGGTTGATGTCGTTGAACGATCCCTCGTGCAGCAACCGCTCGGTGCCGTAGCCCTTGTTGTCGAGCACGATCACCGTCACGGCCATCCCGCGGCGCACGATCGTGGAGAGTTCCATGCCGGTCATCTGGAAGGCGCCGTCGCCCACCAGCACGATCACCGAGAGGTCAGGGCGGGCGGTCTTGGCGCCGACGGCCGCGGGCACCGCGAATCCCATCGACGTGTAGTAGGCCGGCGCGATGAACTCGGTCTGGCCGCGGATCACAAGCTCGCTCGAGGCAAACAGCGCGTCGCCGACGTCGGCGATCACGAGCGTCTTGTCGTCGAGCGACTGGTCGAGCCGACGGACGAGCCGGGTGGTGGTGATCGGTGCGTCGGGCTCGAGCACGAACGGGCCGGCGGCGGCGGCCGGGCCCAGGGGCAGGGGCCGCTGCCTTCCCTTGGGCCGCGCCGCGGCGACGCCGCGGATGAAGTCGTCGAGCAACACGTTGTGGAAGTGGTGGTGACTGATCTGCAGGTCGTCACTGGTGGCGAAGATCGTCCGCATCGGATCGAGCTTGGCGGTGAAGATGCCGAGATCGATGTCGGTAAGCAGCGCACCGAGCAGGATGAGGCAGTCGCTCTCCTCGACAAACTCCGTCACCTCCCGGCGACCCATCGCCCCCTCGTAGAGCCCGATGTAGAGGGGGTGAACCTCGCTGACCACGCTCTTGGCGAGCATCGTCGCTGCGATCGGGATCCCGCTGGCCTCGGCGAGGGCCACGGTGTCGGCCTGCAGGCCATGGCGGTGGAGTTCGATGCCGGCGATGATCACGGGCCGCTGGGCGGCGTTGATGCGTGCGACCGCCTCCTTCACCGCCTCCGCGAGCGCCTCGGGGTCGCTCTGCCGCGGCACGGGCACATAGGGGCGGATCTGATCGGGCACCACGGCGACCATGTCGCGGGGCAGTTCGAGGTAGACCGGCGCCTTCAGGCGGTGCGCCGTGTCGAGCAGGAAGTCGATGTCGCGGAAGGCGGTTGCCGGATCGATGATCTCGAGGCTCGCGGCACAGATCTTGTCGAAGACCTCGAGTTGCGTCCGCCATTCGCGAACACGATGGTGCAGGAGCGGGTTGTTGGCCCGCTCGCCCAAGCCCGGGGCTCCGGAGATCATCACCACCGGGCTCTTCTCGGCCGAGGCACCCGCGATCGAGTTGGCCAGCGACAAGCCGCCCACGCCGTAGGTCACGCACACCGCCCCCATGCCGTTGACGCGGGCGTAGGCATCGGCGGCGAAGCCGGCGCAGTCCTCGCGGGTGCAGTTCACGAGGTCGAGCGGGCTCTTCTCGAGCATGCTGTAGAAGGAGAGCACGTAGTCACCGGGAAGCCCGAAGACGTGGCGAATCCCGTAGTCGGAAAGCCGCCGGATCAGGTATTGCCCGATCGAGAGGCTCGTCACGCTCTCGGCACGCTGCACCGCCGGCCGCTTTTCAGGGGGCGCGAGCAGGCCGTTGTCGAGGCTCGAACCAAGGACGATCGACATGACAGCCTCATTCGGGGGTAAACGATCACTTCGCGAGCCGTCGCCGCCGTGCCGACAGCATCACGAGCCAGAAGCCTAGAAATATGGCCACGCAGCCGAGCACGACGAGCATCCGCCGCGGATCGTGGTTGAGCCGCCACGCGCC
>JBBDNW010000099.1:0-24478 GCA_040877375.1 Pirellulales bacterium
GCGGCAATGGGTGATTTCACTGCCGAAGCGGTTGCGGGGTGTGCTCGGCGACCGGCCCAAGGCCGTCGCGGCGGTGATGAGGATATTTCTGGACGAGATCGAGAAGCTGCTCTGCTCGACCCACGCCACGCCGCCGTCCACCCGCCCACGGCTTGGCGCCGTCTCCTTCCTCCACCGCTTCGGCTCCGGGCTCAACCGCCACGCCCATCTGCACGCGGCCGTCACCGACGGCGTCTTCCTGCCGGGCCCGCACGGCCCCGACGGGCCGCCGGTGTTCCTGCCGGCCCGGCCGCTCACCGCCGCAGACTTGGCCGCGCTCACCGAGCGGGTCCGCCGCCGCGTGATTCGCTGGTTTACTACTCCGGGCGTTAAATACTTGACTTATACGCTTTGCCTCGCTATAGTCGGTGCATGGCACACAAAGACGCTCGCTCGCTGTCATTCGAGGCCCAAGAAGACCTTCGCCGTCGCGTGATCGAGGCGATCCTGAAGCAAGGGATGAAGAAGGCCCACGCGGCAAGGACGTTCGGGGTCTCACGCCAGGCGATCAACAACTGGCTGGCTGCTCACGACCGCGGCGGCGACGCGGCCCTGGCTGCGAAGCAACGAGGGCGACCGAAGGAGCGAACAATCGCCCCAAAGCAGCAAGCGAAGATCGTTCGGGCCATCCAGGGCAAGTGCCCCGACCAACTCAAACTCCCTTTCGCCCTCTGGACCCGCGAGGCGGTTGTCGAACTCATTAAGACACACACCGGACGGAAGGTTTCGGTCTGGACGGCAGGCCGATACCTGAAGGATTGGGGCTTCACGCCCCAGAAGCCGGTGCGGAGAGCCCTTGAGCGCAACCCTGTGGCCGTGCAAGCCTGGCTCGACAAGGAGTACCCTGCCATTCACAGGCGCGCAAAGGCCCAAAACGCCTTGATTCTTTGGGGAGATGAAATGAGACTTCGGTCAGACGACACCGTCGGACGCACCTATTCTCTACGGGGCCAGACGCCGATCGTTCCCGCGACTGGCCGCCGGTTCGGGTGCAACATGATCTCGGCGATCAGCAATCTGGGCCGTCTCTGGTTTATGGTCTTCTCATGCCGCTTCAATGCCGACGTCTTCATCCGCTTCCTCACACGGCTCCTAAAATCCGCCGATGGCAGGAAGATCATCCTGATTGTCGACTCGCATCCCGCCCATAAGGCGGCCAAGGTGGCCCGCTGGATCGAGGCGAAGTGGGAGCGGAAGACCATGCTGGAACTTTGTTTCATGCCAGGCTACAGCCCGGAACTCAATCCAGACGAGTTGCTCAACCAAGACACCAAGCAGGCTATGCGGCGGCAAAGGCCTCGCGATCAATCGCAGATGATCGCCAACACCCGCTCACATCTGCGACGCCGTCAGAAGCAGCCGGGGGTCGTTCGCAACTTCTTCGAAGAAGAACACGTTCAATACGCGGCGGCTGCCGGGTAGGAAACGTCAACTATTGGATGCTCCCCGTAGTAACTGCAGCGACACGATTTCAGCGCGGGGCCCGCGCTTGTTGGCGGCCGGATAGTTGCCGTCGGCGATCAATACCTTCGAGTGGTGCCCTGTCGTGGCGAGGATACGGAGAATCTCCGGGTGGACAAGGGAGCCGTTGAGCATGGCGGGATCTCCGTGGGTCAGGCAAGGACGTGCTGGCGGACGCTCGTGATCGTGCGGCTGGCGGCCTCCTCGGCCGACGGCAGCGGTAGCACCTCGGCCGAGAGAAACCGGTCGTAGTGGATCACCTGCAGGGCGGCGACGACGGGAGCAACGTCGGTGTGGCCGAGGCCGACGGCCCGGCGGTTGGAGTCTGCCCAGTGCACATGGCCCACCCGTCCGCCGCAGGCGACGAGCGCCAAGGCGAGATCCTCCTCCTCGATGTTCATGTGAAACAGGTCGCAGAGCAGCCTGACATCGGCAATACCCCGGCTCTCGAGAAATGCCGCGGCATCGGCCTGCCGGTTGAAGAGGTCGGTCTCGTAGCGATTGAGCGGCTCGTAGAGGAGCGACTGCCCGTGGCGGGCCGCGCGGGCGCCGAGGTCGCCAAGCGCATCGGCTAAGAGGGCAAGCGCTACGTCACGGGGCACGCCCGCGTCGCTCTTGCCCTGCATCGAGCCGACGATCGCCGGCGCACCCAGTTCGCCCGCCGCGTCGATGATGCCGGCGATGAAGTCCCGCGCCTTCTCACGGACCGACGGACCGGCGTGGCAGAGGTGCAGGCCGTGCTTCACCCACCCGGCCCCAGTGCCGACGGCCGCCAGCGCCAGGCCGTGTGCCATCAGCACCTGCCGCACGGCCACGGTCGCGATGTCGTCGGCCGACGCGGGAAAAATCTCGACGCCATCGAAGCCACTTTCAGCAGCCGCCCGACAGCCCGCCTCGAGGCTGCCATGAAAGACGAACGGTCCCCGTCAGGCCTCGGGCACAAGACAGAGGGTGACCGCGGATTTCATGGGTTCTGGCCTGGCAGGAACAGCGGGCGGAGGTGGCGCTCGAAGATGTTCTCCGTCACCTGCTTCGCGACGACGTCACGGTTGGCGACCAGGAGGTCGGTGTACCGCGAGCCCTGCCGGGCCGCCACCTTGAACGACACATGCACGAGCTGCCGCATGTGAGGGTTGAAAAAGGGGTTCGTCGGCACGTGCCGCAGCGCCGCGGCAAACCGCGGACCATCCCACGAGGCCACCTCGGACGGCGGCGGTAGTTTTTTCTGCTCGATATCGATCACCGAGGCGTAGGGACCACAGAGTTCGTCGACGTGGTCGAAGGCGTAGGCGTAGATCTCCTGCGCGAGCGCGAGGCCATCTTCCCCAGCCTCGGCCAGACCGATCATCTCCTCGAGCCAGGTCGTGCCGGCCGTCTTCAGGTGCACGCCGGCGCCGCTCGCGGTGAGCGTCCGGCGGATGATGGGGTAGAGGGAAAACTTGTCGCTGCCGGAGTGCACCGAAAGCTTCAGCGACCCGGGCAGTCCGTAGCGATCCACCGCGAAGCCACAGACGGCTACGTCGTCAGAAAACTCCCGCTCGAACCGACCAAGATCGCCAACGTAGTCGACTCCCTTGTTGAACCGCCCGGTGAACTTGGGGGCGATCGTCTGCAGTGGAATATTCTCGCCGGCCAACAGCGCGAGAATGACGAGCAACTCTGGCGGCGTCTGCGGCTCGTCGGTCTCGTCCATGCTCACCTCGATCACCACGTCGTCGCCGCGGCGGGAGCGAATATGCCGGTGAATCTCGCCGGCCTCCCGGCAGGCGAGCAGGTACTTCCGCGCAATCGTGGCCAGCGACTCCTCCGAGAGGTCAATCGCCTCGGCGACGCCGGGCACCGCGACGGGCCGGGCGAGCTCCGGGTGCCGGGCCACAATGGCCCGGACGTCGGCGTCGGCCGCTGGCTTGCCGATCGAGTCAGCGACGTCGATCGTGAAGAAGTCGCTCGAGGCGAGGAATCGCTCCACCGTGTCGAGTCGGATGTGGTCGGCATCGACAAACCAAGGGTGGGGCCAGCCGCCGGCCGCCACAGCCTTTGCGGCTGCGGCGCGGACGCTCGCCGGCTCGCTGCCGATGAACGAGTGCTCCCGGTTCGACTTGTTCCAGACCGGTGCCACGACGACACCGGCGGCCGAGAGCCGCTCGAAGGCCGCGAGCTGTGCCTCAGCCTCGTGCGCGAACCGGTCGCCGACGCCGAATGAAAAACGGGGGAGTGTGAGCATGACGGGGAGCATACGCCCGCGAGCCCTGGGCTGGAATGATGATTCTTGACCTACCGAATCTCACCCCTCACCGCATCCATTGAATCGAATGCCTGCGTCCCAGCGGGCCAGGGCACGGCGACGCTCTGCAGGGGGGGGAGGGGGGGTCGGATTTCCGCGGCCTGTGCCTGCCGCCGTTCAGCAGCACAACCTCACACGTCGAGGTTTTTGACGTCGAGCGCGTGCTTCTCGATGAACTCGCGGCGGGGCTCGACCTTCTCGCCCATCAGCACGCGAAATAGATCGTCGGCCGCGGCCGCATCGGTCATCGTGACGCGGAGTAACGTGCGGTTGGCGGGGTCGAGCGTCGTGTCGCGGAGTTCCTCCGCGTTCATCTCGCCGAGACCCTTGAAGCGGGTGATCGAGAGGCCCTTCTCGCCCGCCCGCCGGACGGCCGTGAGCAGGCCTCGGAGATCCTCCAGACCGATCTCGTTGTCGCCCCGGCGGAGCATGTATCGCGGCTCCTCGGTGCCCGTACGGTCCTCGGGCAACAGCGATTCGATGCTGAAGCCCATTGCCTCGAGCTCCTTCATCCCCGCGTTGATGCTGCGGACTTCGTGGAGATCGACCACGACGAGCTGATCGACGCCGGTGCCGGGGGCCGTGCCCGGAGTCGTGTCGCCGGCGGCCTGTGCCTCCTCGACGCGGCCCACGGCGAGCTCACCCCCGGCCGACTGCTCCTTCCCCTTCACAAACGCCTCGAGTTCGTCGCGACTCGTGAACCAGTGCTCCTCCACACCATAGTAGACGTGGTACATCGGCAGCTTGCCCGTCTTCACATCGCGGCGACCGGCGTGGTCGCGGAGGCTGATGCCCCGCTTTTCCATTGCGACCAGGGCGTCCTCCAGACCGGAGAGCGTGCGGCAGAGTTTCTGCATTTCGTCACCGGCGATCTCCCGACCATCACCCGGAAGAAACACGCCTTCGCCAAGGCCCTGGTCGAGAAGTTGCTTCTTCATCTCGTCCTCGGTCTGCACGTAGTAGACGGTCTTTTTGCTTCGCACCCGAAACAGCGGCGGCTGGGCAACGTAGACATGGCCTTCGGCGACGAGTCGATACATCTGGCGGTAGAAGAACGTGAGTAGTAGCGTCCGAATGTGTGATCCATCGACGTCGGCGTCGGTCATGATCACCACCTTGTCATACCGCCGCTTGCCGAGGTCGGCCTCATCGCCGATGCCAGCGCCAATCGCCGAGATCATGCTCCGCACTTCCTCGTTGGCGAGCACCTTATCGTCGCGGCTCTTGTAGGCGTTGATGATCTTGCCCCGCAGGGGAAGGATCGCCTGATATTCACGATGCCGGCCACCCTCGGCGGAGCCGCCGGCACTGTCGCCTTCCACAAGGTAGAGCTCACACCGCTCGACGTCGCGGCTGGTGCAGTCGCGGAGCTTGCCGGGCAGGCCGCCGCCAGACAGGGCGCCTTTCCGCTCACGGAGCAGCTGCTTCGCCTTCTTGGCTGCCTCGCGGGCCTCGGCTGCCAGCACGCCTTTCTGGGCGATCGCCTTGGCGCTCTTGGGATTCTCCTCGAGGTACTTTCCGAGGAAGTCGCCCACCGCCGAGTTGATGATGCCCTCGACCTCGCCATTGCCGAGCTTCGTCTTGGTCTGACCCTCGAACTGCGGCTCCGGTACGCGGACGCTGATCACGACGGTGAGCCCCTCGCGGACATCTTCGCCCGTCGGCACGAGATCCTTGTAGAGGCCAGTTTTCTTGCCGTAGGAGTTGAGGGCCCGGGTGAGGGCCGCGCGAAACCCCGAGACGTGCGTCCCACCCTCCGTCGTCGAGATGTTGTTGACGTAACTGTGCAGGCTCTCGGTGTATTCGCCCGTGTATTGCAAGGCGATGTCCCACGAGACGCCCTCACTGGAGCCCTTGATCACGATCACATCAGCGTGGATCGGATCGCTCGCCTTGTTGAGATGCTCGACAAACTCCTCCACGCCCCTGTCGTAGCAATATTCGTCGGCGTTGCCGCTGGCCGCGTCGTTGAACGTGATCCGCACGCCCGAGTTGAGGAACGCCAATTCACGAAGGCGGCGGGAGAGGATGTCCCACGAGAACTTCGTCTGCGGGAAGATCTGCGGGTCGGGCTTGAAGGTCGTCTTCGTGCCGGCCCGGGTCGTCGTGCCCATCTTGCGGACCAGGCCCGTTGGTTCGCCCCGCTGATACTCCTGCTGCCAGACGTGTCCCTCGCGGGAGACTTCCACCTCACACCACTCGGAGAGGAAGTTGACGACCGTCACACCCACGCCGTGGAGGCCGCCGGAGGTCTGATAGGCCCCCTTCTCGAACTTGCCACCAAACTTCAGCACCGTCATCACACCTTCGAGAGTCGAGACCTCGCGGTCCATTTCCTCGGAGAGTTGCGGATGACGGTCGGTCGGAATGCCGCGACCGTCGTCCTCCACCGTCACGCTGCCGTCGACGTTGACCGTGACACTCACGCGTTTGGCGTAGCCCGCCATGCACTCATCAATTGAGTTGTCGACCACCTCATAGACGAGATGGTGAAGACCGCGAGCCGTGTTGTCGCCGATGTACATACCGAACCGCTCGCGAACGTGCTCGCGGTCGGAGAGATGCTTGAGATCCGCCGACGTGTAGTCTTGCTGCGGTTCGTCTGCCATGAAAAAAATCCTCGTGGATCGGTGCAGTTGGTGAGGTGGATTAGGTGGTTCGGCCGGCGTCTGCCAGCAGCCGGCAACGGATATCGGTAATGCCCGCGTCGGGCAGGAGTTCCTGGAGATGTTTCACAATGGCCCGCTTGTGGAAACCGAGTTCTTGCACGTGGGCAGAGTGGCTCACAAACACTTCGAGCACGCCCCGACGAACGAGCCCCGGCTGCGAAGCTTTCTTGAGCGTATCGGGTACCACGGTCTGCCAGGCGGAGGCCACGGCCGACGTGCCCTGCTCCCGGCCGTAGCCGGTGCGGGCCATAAGCCTGGCCATGACCCTTCCAATGGCGAGTGATTCGGTCTCGGCCTTTGGACGCCGGTGGTTGATTGCCATGGGCAAGCCCGCGCCTTCCACCTTAGTCGGCCGCGAGCGGCATGATGACGTAACCGTACCCGTCATCGGTGCTACAGACGCAAGCGCTTTGTGCGTCGGTGATTTCGACAGCCACGGCCGCAGCAGGGTCGAGCACACGGAGGAAGTCGGCCATGAAGCGGGGGTCAAGTTTGATCCTGACGGTGGCCCCGGAATAGTCGATCGGCAGTTCAACCCGGCTTTCGCCGCTCTCAGCCGACCGACCCGAGAGCACAAGCTGCCCGGATTCGAACGAAAAGTCGACTCCCTTCGACTGTTCGCTGGTGACGATTGCAGCCTGCCGCACGGCCGCCAGCAGGGGTCCCGCCATGAGTTGCACGCGGACCGCGTCGGGCCGCTCGGGGAAGACGTCACGCCATCTGGGGAAGCGGCCCTCGACGAGGCGAGCCGAAATCGTCGTGCCCCCCGTCTTGACAAGAATCTCGTTAGAACGAACGGCGAGGTGGACAGTCTGATCGCCGCCACCAAGACAGCGTTCGATCAATTGCATCGCGCGGGCCGGCACGATCGGCTGCGCGTCGGCTTGCGCACCATCCCGCGCCTCGGCAGGTCCCTGCATCTTCGCCAACCGGCGGCCGTCGGTGCCGACCGCGATCACTCCCGGTTGCGAGAACTCGACCAACACACCACCGAGGGCGTAGCGGCTTGACTCGCTGTCGGTCGCA
Organism: Pirellulales bacterium; assembly: GCA_040877375.1. Taxonomy (GTDB): domain Bacteria; phylum Planctomycetota; class Planctomycetia; order Pirellulales; family UBA1268; genus QWPN01. Next base: position 7,480 of record JBBDNW010000099.1, read on the forward strand.
AACACCGTCCGCTTCACCAACTCGCGGACCAGTGGGGTCGCGAGTTCGAAGTACTCACCCGTCGGAAACGTGGCCACCGAGGGAAACTCGAGCGGGTCCTCGGCCGGTAGGCGAAACTCGCTCCGAGGCGCCTTGACCACGGTCGCTGTGCCGTCGGAATGAATGTCGAATACGGTACCAGGCCCACTCTCGCGGACAATCGCCATCAGACGGGTGCTCGGCAGGAGAACCGCACCGGGAGCGGATATCTCCACACCCTCGATTTCGATCCGAATGCCGACCTCGAGATCAGTTGCCGAAAGGACCACGCCCCCTGGGGTGGCCTCGAGTTTCACGTTCGTGAGCACCGGCTTGGGCGAACGCGTGGGAACTACCGCTGTGGCACTTTGTAGTGCGGCTAGGAGTGTCTCCTTCGGGCAGCGAATCTTCATCGACGATCTCGATCCTTTCCCGGTACTCAAAGCGCATCCCGGAGCCCCAATGTACCCGAAAAAGAGCCTGCTGAAATGCCCCCAGCGTGCATGCCGCGGACAACCAAAGGCCCATCGAACGCGGAATGCGGGCTGGATTTTTGTCTTTACGTAATGAAAGGAGACAACAGGAAAGAGTATTCAGAGGAAGAAGGAAGAGCCGACCAGCGGACGGCTCCCATTGGAAAACGAACGGCGCCCGCAGCGAGGGACGAAAACCGTCGCCTATTTGCCTAAAAAATGCGATTTTCTGACAGGGCACGGATGTGCGTGGTCTGTTGGTTGATTGGTAAACCGATGACGGTTTGGCATCCTGAGGATGCACGTCAGTCGTGGGTTTCTCGGCAGTGGCTTTTCAGCAACGTGCCCACACACTTGTCGGTGCTAGTTGGTTTTCTGGTGCCGCAGCGGCGGGTTCTTTTGTCGGTTCGGCGATCAGCCGTTTCGAGCCACCCAACCAACAATGAACTCACGCGTGAGCGTCGGGCGTCATCCCGCCGGACGCCTGTGGCGACCAAGCCGTGGTGTCCGCAGTTCCCCCACGAGTTTTTCCACGTCCTGCGCGAAGCCGTGATCGGCACGGATCCACTCATCCACGCTGCGGACGCTGCGCATCACGGTGGTGTGCTGTCTGCCGCCGAAAGCCTTGCCAATCTCTTCTAGGCTGTGAATCGTCAGCCGCCGGGCCAGATACATCGCCACGCTGCGGATACGAACCACGCATCGCTGACGGCCATGGCCAGTGAGCACCTCGGCGGCAATGCGGTGGTGCCGCGCCGTCGACCGAATCAGGCTGGCGATGGATCGTGACGGCACCATGCCGGCATCCCGATCGAGGCCCCGGTCAGCCGCTGGAAGAGAGAGCACCATTCCGGCGGAAAGCCGCGACTCGAGTGCCGCCTCGAGCCCCGCCGCAACCGGCGTCTGGGACAGCGACACGCAGACCAGCGTGCCGGCTTCTGCGGCGGCATCGAGCAGGCTTGCGAAGAGGTGCTGGCAGTGAGGCGAGGCGAGGCGATCGACGCCCCGTACGAGCAGAAACGGCTTTGAGAGCAGGCGGGCGTGGAGTTGGTCAAGGCGGTCGTGAGCCTCGGCAGTGGCGAGCATTGATCCGAGTTCCCTGCCATCGGCGATGACGGTTCCGTCAGACGCCGACTCCAGATGGACGTTGCGGAGGTCGCCCAGCAGATCTGTCGCGGCATCGGGCCGCACGAGCACGAGTGGCTGGTGGACGGCGACCCGCGTGCCGGCGGCGGCTGACAGCAAGGCGAGCAGTTCCCGCCGCGCGAGTGCGGCGGCGTCGATCCCAGTCCGGGACGACCGCACCTGAACCTGCGATTTTCGAGACACCACCATGGGATGATGCCCCGAACCGGGGCCCCGTGGAATCACCGCTCGCCAGGCATCCCTGCCACCGCTTCTTGTCAGGAAGCCTAGCGGCGCTGGGGCGCGGGTTGAAGGCCGCCCGTCGCGATCCCGCGGAACACCGCGATGAGCCGTGCACTCGCGGCCAGGACGTCTTGCTCCGACGTGCTCCGTCCGAAGCTGATCCGAACGGCCCCGTGTGTGACCCAGGCCGGCATGCCGAGCGCCGCGACGGCCGGGCTCGGCTCGCTCGATCCACTGGCGCATGCCGTGCCGGTCGCGAGGCAGACGCCCGCAAGATCGGCGGCCATCGCGACCACCTGTCGGTCGCAACCGGAGATCGCCACGGTCGAAATGTGCGGGGCGCGATCAGATGTCTTCCCGACCACGCAGAGGCCGAGGCCGGCAGCGGCGGCCGCCGTCGTAAGGCGGGATTCGAAGAGGTCCCGTAGCCGTGCCAGCCGCTGGGTCGTCTCGGCCCGCTCTGCTGCGGCCAGTTCGACGGCCCGCGCGAATCCCACGGCAAGACTGGTCGGCTCCGTGCCGCCGCGCAGGCCCAACTCCTGAGGCCCCGGCACGAGCGGTTCGAGCTGAATCCCGCCGCGGACCACCAGGCCGCCGATTCCCCGCGGGCCGCCGAACTTGTGCGGGGCGAAGGCGATGGTCGTCGCGGCGAGATTCCGCAACGGGACCTCGGCCCAGCCGACCGCCTGCGTCGCGTCGGCATGCACGAGCAGCCGCGGATGAGACCTCATCCAACCGTGGAGCGGCTCGAGCCAGTCGCAGATGCCGGTCTGCCCGCAGACGGGGGTTGTGCAGAGGATGGCCCGGCCATCGGCGGGCAGCGCCTCCACAAATCGCCCGGCCGCCGTCGCCGCACCGCGTCCGTCGAGCTCCAGAGAGGTCGCCGCCCATCCCCGACCCACGAGATCCTGGGCGGCCGCGACGACGCTCGAATGATCGCGGGCCGACCAGGCGATGCACCCGCTGATTCCGGCGGCCGCACCGACCACGCCGAGCCGGTTGGCCTCGGTCGCGCCGCTGGTGAACACGAGTCGGTCGCGGTGGGGGCCGCTGGTGGTGCCGCCGATCGCCGTGAGGATCCGCTCACGGGCGTCCTCGAGGGCAGCGTGGGCCCGGCGGCCGGCGGCATGAGGGCTTGACGGGTTGGCAAACGCGGAGCCCGCGGCCTCTTGCATGGCGGCAGCCACTTCGGGCCGCAGATGTGTGGCGGCCGCGTGGTCGAGATACACGGCATCCCCGCGCGGCGATGGGGCGTCGGCGGCCATGGCATGGTAGCTCGTGTCAGCCGGCGTCGAGGAATGAGGCGATCCGGTCGATCCCCGCGGCCAGTTTCTCCTCCGCTGCCGCGAACGACATGCGGACGTGGCCTTCAGCGCCAAACGCGCTGCCCGCAACAAGCGCCACGTGCTTCTGCTCCAAGAGCGCCTCACACCAGGCCGTGCTGGTGCCGATGCCGGCGGATCGCATTCGCTCGAGCGGCTGGCGGATGTCGAAGAAGGCGTAGAACGCCCCCCCGATCTCCGGCAGCCGGATGCCCGGCAGCGACTCGAGCCGCCGGACCACGAAGTCCCGCCGCTGCTCGAACGCCTGGCGCATCTCGGCCACGCACTCCTGCGGGCCGGTGAGCGCGGCCACGGCGGCATGCTGACTCACGCTCGCGGGGTTGCTTGTTTCCTGGCTCTGGAGATTGGCGATCGCCTTGGAGAGCGGTTCGGGCGCGATCGTCCAGCCGATCCGCCAGCCTGTCATCGAATAGGTCTTGCTGACGCCCGCGACCACCACGGTGCGGTGCTCGAGCCCGGGACGGAGCGTGGGGAACGAGACGCTCGCGCGGCCGTCGTAGACGAGTTGGTCGTAGATCTCGTCTGAGACGACGGCGAGGTCGCGTTCGGTCGCGACGTCAGCCAGAGCCCCGAGTTCCTCGGCCGAGTACACAACGCCCGTCGGGTTGCTCGGCGAACAAAGGAGCAGCATCCGCGATCGGGGCGTGAGGGCCGCCCGGAGAGCCGTGGGCGAGAGCTTGAAGTTGTCCTCGATCCGTGTTTCGATGAGCACGGGCTTGGCCCCGGCGAGCTTGATGAGCTCCGCATAGCTCACCCAGTAGGGCGTGGGCACGATCACCTCGTCCCCCTCGTCGAGCAGCGCGGTAAACACGTTGTGAAGCGAGTGCTTGGCCCCGTTTGACACGACGACCTGCGCCGGCGACACGGCCAGGCCCGTGCGGCGGGAATAGTCGGCGGCGACGGCAACGCGGAGTTGAGGGATGCCGGCGGCGGGCGTGTATTTCGTCTTCCCGGCTCGGATGGCTTCCTCGGCAGCCCGGCAGATGTGCGCGGGGGTGGGAAAGTCCGGTTCGCCCACCGAGAGATCGATAACGTCGATGCCGGCCGCGGTCATTGCCGAGGCGCGGGCGGCCATGGCGAGCGTGGCCGATGGCTCGAGGGCCCGCATGCGGCGGGCGGTGTGAAGGCTCTTCGACTCCATGGCTGCGGCTCGCGGCACCTCGTGTGAAAGACAGTGTGAAAGACAGATAGAGAAACGACCTGCTTGAACCGATGATACCAACGTGTGATCGACCGCACACACGCCGCTGGCGTCTCGCGCGAGCCGCACGCGCAGACTACCGAGACCTCACCGCGCACGATCGTGGCGAACAAGCGCTGGAAAAAAACCGATTTTTTTCCAGAAGTTCTCTTGACAGTTTTCGCGCGCATCCTCCACAACTCTTAAATCGGTGCGGGGTCGATGGTGAGTGATCACTATCTTCATCGCGCTGAAACGTCGTCAACTCCCCTCCCAAGAGCATCCGGGGGAGTGGATGTGAGAACCTTTCAGGATGCTCACGGTAAGGAGCCATTCCCATGGCGAAGAAGAAGAAGAAGGCTGCCAAGAAGGTCGCCAAGAAGAAGAAGGGCCACGGCTGAATCATCCGTTGACGTGATTCCTTTCGGGGGATCATTTCGACGCGATGAGACGCCGGGACCTCATTCGTGAGGTTCGGTGGGTCGCCTTAGGCGGCCTACCTCCTTCGCTCCGACCTTCGGCCGACGGGCGGTTTCCGCCCCCAGCCGGAGCACTTGGAGCGTCCACGCTCAGACGAGAAAGGCCGGCCCGGGCCCTTGGGCGCCCGGGCCGGCCTAATTTCGTTGGTACCATCGTCTGATGCCGGCTCCCACCCACCCCTTAATACCTGCTCTATCGCCCCGCGGCGATTTCCTGCTCTTTGCCTGTCAGGGTGGGGCCGAAGCCGCGCTGACTCTGCGTCAGGCGGAGGTTCTCCCGGGCTTCACTCGGGGGGCATGGCGACGGGGCGCCATGACGTTCAAGATCGGCCCCGATGGGTTTGACCCTCCGGATGACTTCTTTCCCGATCTGGTCTTCGCCCGTGCAGCGATCCGTTCGCTCGGCCAGGTGACCGGCGACTCCTCCCGGGCGTGTGCCGCGGGAGTTCGCCGGCTCGTGGCCGACACTGCGTGGGACAACGTTCATGTCTGGGCCCGCGATCCGCGGAGCGACCTGCCAGTCGGTCCTGTCCGCGAGATGGTCGCCGAGGCCTGCGGGCTTTTGCCACTGCCCGGTTCGGTCGCACGGCCGGGCGACCTTGTCCTCGACTGTGTGCTCGACTCGGCCAATCGCTGGTGGGTGGGCTGGCATCGCGCGGCCACGCCGGCGAGCACGTGGCCGGGCGGCCTCTATCCGGGCAGCCTCGGCGACGATAAGGTGTCGCGGGCGTGGCTCAAGCTCGACGAGGCGCTTGCGACCTTCGAGGTGACGCTTGAGCCGGGTGAGCGGGCGATCGAACTCGGCGCCGCGCCGGGCGGCGCATGCCTGCGGCTGCTCGAGGCGGGGCTTGATGTGATCGGCGTCGACGCGGCGCTCGTTGACGAACGCGTGGCGAGGCATCCGCGGTTCGCGCAATGGCGGATGCGGGCTCGCGAGGTGCAACTCAGACGGTTCAAGGGGTGTGACTGGCTGCTGGCCGACATGAACATCGACCCCACGAGCACGATGGCGGCCCTTGCCAGGATCGTGGTCGAGGGCCGCGGCCGTCCCAAAGGCATCATCGCCACCCTCAAGCTGCCCGACTGGTCGCGGGCCGCGGAAATCACGGGCTGGCTGGCGGAGATCCGGTCGTGGGGCTACGAGCCCCGGGCGCGGCAACTCTCGACGGGCGGCCGCGAGATCTGTGTCGTCGCCATGCAGGCCCGCCGCGTCGTCAGTCCGCCGCGTCGCCGTGCCATTCGTCGCCCGGAGGCGTGAGGCTCCCGGAGCGCAGGAGCACTCGACCAGCTCCGGTGTCGAGCACCAGCGCCCCGTCTGCCGCGATGCCTCTGCAGGTGCCGGCGTGCACGCCGGTTGGGGAGTGCACGCGGACGAACGTGCCTTCTAAGGCGCAGAGCGGCCGGTAGCGTGACTCAAGAATATTGGGATCGGCCTCAAGGTCGACGAGCAGCCTGAGCAGCCGCGGCACGAGGGCGTCGAGGAGTCTCTGCCGCGGCAGTGTCCTGCCGGTAAGATCGGGAAGCGTCACGAGCCTGTGCTGTAGCCCTTTCGGCGCGGTTTGCACGCTGCCGGTTGTATTCACCCCAATACCAAAAATGGTCCGCTCCGTCGGTGATGCCTCGACGAGGATGCCGGCGAGCTTACGGCCATCGACCTCGACGTCATTGGGCCAACGCACGACGGCCGCGACGTTCGGCTCGAGCGATCGGATCGCCTCGGCGACCGCCACGCCGCAGGCGAGCGACCAGATCGGCCGCGGGCCTGCGGCGGCGTCGACCACGAGGCTCACGGCGAGGCTTCCCGGCGGCTGCCACCAGCGGGCCCCCCGCCGGCCGCGGCCGAGCGTCTGCCGATCGGCGACAATAGCGGCGGGCAGAGGGCAGGCGGGATCCGCTGCGATCTCTCGGGCTCGATCCATTGTGGAGCAGGCCTCCGCGAGCACTTCCACCGTCACGAGGCCCGTGGCCCGCATCAGACACTGCGGATCGACCGGATCGGTCGCGAAGAAAGGAGTTTGTGTCAAGCTGGGCAGCCTCCGTAGCGGACGGATTCTAGACGGCCTCAGAATCTGGTGGATCGCCAGCAAAGGGGGCGGCAAAAGTCGCCGCTGCGCGGTCCTGCGGATTGTCGCTCCTGGCGAGGATACGCCCCAGGCTCCTCAGAGCGTTCGCCGACCCCCTCGCCTACCTCCTCTAAGGTGCCATCTCGACGCTTTTCCGCAGGCAGTCGCGATTTCGCGACCCGCGATGCCTCCTCGCGGGCTTGATTTCCCTGGAGCGTGCGTGGTACCCCCCGTATTTCCCTTTGTCTCTTCCGATGAGTTCGCTGCCACCGGGCGCTTCCGGCGGTTCGCAGGAGCGTGCTCGGCATGCGGTTGGCTGTCTTACTCGTGCTGGCGATCGCCCTGCTATTTTCAGCAGCCGGAAGCGCCTTCGCGCAGACGTCCTATCTGCCGCCGCCAGCAGCCTCGTCGCTCGACCGCATCGCGCAGGCACCGCTCTCGCCACCGCCCCCGACGTGGGACGCGTACGCGCCGCAGGCCTCGCAGGTATTTCCCCAGCCCGGTCCGACGTCGTCGACCTGGGCGCCATCGGCGATCGCTGGCCAGCCCGGCTATCCGGGCTACTCGACCGCCGCGCCGTCGCTCGCGCCGCCCCAGCAGGCCTCGCTCTTTCCCACCGGCTCCCCCACCCAGAGCGCGGCGTACCAGCAGACGATGCACGTCTTTCAAGGTGTGCGCGGCAGCTGGGCCTACCTGCTCGGCGACGGTAACGACCTCAACGTCGGCGTCAACGAACTCGACACCACCGCCACATTCGCGCTGCCCTTTTTCCACAACTCGCCTGCCAATATCAACCATGCGCCGCTGCTCATCACGCCTGGCTTCGGGCTACAGCTCTGGGACGGCCCGGAGACCACGCAGACCCAGTTAGCCGACCTGCCCCCCAACACCTACGACGTCTTCATCGACGCGGCCTGGAACCCGAAGTTCTCGCCCTTGTGGGGAGCGGAGCTGGGAATCCGCGTCGGCATCTACACCAACTGGGATGTGCTCGTCTGGGAGAGTTGGCGACTCATGGGTCGCGCCATCGGCACGCTCCAACTCACGCCCACCTGGCAGGCCAAGGCGGGCATCATCTACCTCGACCGCAACCAGGTGAAACTCCTGCCAGCGCTCGGCGCCACCTGGACGCCCAACGACCGCTCGCGCTACGACCTTTTCTTCCCAGCACCGCGGGCGTCGTGGCGGTACGCCGAGACGCAGAAACGCGCCTGGTGGGCCTATCTCTCGGGTGAGTACGGCGGCGGTGCCTGGACGTTTCGCCGCAGCACGTCCAACTACAACATGATCACCTCCTTTGACTACAACGACATCCGCATTGCGCTGGGCACCGAGTTCGTGCCCATGGCGCAGACGGGCATGGCGGGTAACTTCGAGATCGGCTATGTCTTCTACAGGCAACTCTTTTACGTCGACGGGCCGCCGCAGATCGTCGACTTACCCAGCACGATCATGTTTAGGCTGGGTTTGGCGTATTGATCCGTCTGTCGCTCATCGCCGTGCTCTGCATGTTGTCTGCGAAGGCGGCGGCCGATGCCGACGAGGTGATACCGCTACCGCCAGTGGAACGGGGCTTCTTCGACCAGATCCGCCTCGCGGCGCTCGGCGACCCTCAGGATCTCACCGAGCCGCTCCTGCTCGACGACGTGGCGCCGCCGGGGTGATCTAACTCGACCGCTACGATGTCAACATGCTGTCCGCCGCGACAGCGGCGTCAACGACGTGGTCGTACACCACGACTACCGGCTGCCGTGGGCTGGGAGCGGCGGCCATCCGACCTCGGCATCACGTGGCGGCTCGAGACCGGCTGGGTGACCGGCCGCCCGGTCGAGTATTACCTCACCGACACGGCTGACGTTCGTCCGGCCGACACGTTCCTCATCCGCGCTGGCGTCTGGTATTGAGCCACCGCGATCGAGTAACTTTTGGCGCACATTCGATTTCCGTGGATCGCCGGCAAAGGGGGCGGCAAAAGTCTCGTCGCTGGGGCGAGGATACGCCCAAGGCTCCTAAGAGCGTTCGGCGACCCCCGTGCTCCCGTCAGGAAGCCCCAAGCGCAAGCGCGGGGAATGCGGGTAGCACCCCGCCCCGCTCCACACCGCTCTCGAATGCATCCAACGTACGTGGATCGCTGGCTCTGGAGCGGCGCGGCGACCGTTCGTTCGAGGTGGTGCCGTATGCCACCATCGTGTGGGTCGAGGCAGTGAGAAACTACACGCGGGTGCAGACCCATGATCACCAACCGCGGATGGTCCGCCGCACGATGGCGGAATGGGAGTCGATGCTGCCGAAGTGACGTTCGCGGTGAGTCCGGGCGCGTCAGCCGCAGTCCCCGCAGCGGCCCTTGAGCAGCACCTCGGTCACCGAGTGGATACCTACCGTGTGGTCTGCGGCGCGGGCCCCGGTTTTTTTCCTGCGGGCATCGTCGGCGGGCCGCTGCCGGGGGTGCGGCGTGATGGCCACGCGGACGTCGTCGAGGCAGGAGACCTCTCCGCATGTGGTGCAGACGAAGTGCGGATGATCCTCCGCGGCACCCCCGTGGAGGCCACGCCGCTTGACTTCGAACCGCCACAGGTGATCGCCGAGTTCGACGCGGGTGACGAGCCGCGCCTCGGTGAGTTCAGTGAGGTTGCGGTAGATCGTGGCGCGATCGAATCCCCGGTCAGAGAGCGCCTCGGAAACCTCCGCGTGGGTGCGTGGACCGAGGGCAGCATCGAGGTGCTGCATCACAGCCAGCCGGGCGGCCGTGCAACGCATGCCAGCTTCGCGAACCCGCGCCTTCACGGCCGCAAGTTGGAGTTTGTTGGGGCGGCTCATGCCTCTATTCTACACGGTAACCACGCCGGTGAGCAGGTCCACGATCGCCGCCATGAAGGCGGGCAGATCAGCCGGTTTGCGGCTCGACACATAGTGGCGGTCGACCACCACCTGGGTGTCCTCCCAGATGGCCCCGGCATTTACGAGATCGTCCTTGATGCCGGGGCTGCCGGTGACGCGGACGCCCCGGTACACACCGGCCGAGATCGGGATCCATCCCCCGTGGCAGATAGCCGCGACGAGCTTGCCCTGGGCCGCGAAATCGCGGACGAGATCGAGCACCTTCTCATCCCGGCGGAGTTTGTCGGGCATCCAGCCGCCGGGAATGACAATGCCGTGAAAGTCGTCTGCTTCCATGTCGCCGATCATGGCGTCGCTCGTGCACGGGTAGCCGTGTTTGCCGGAGAAGGTGCGGCCCTGCATCGCGCCGGCCAGCGTGACGTGCCCGCCAGCCTCCTCGAGGCGAAGTTTTGGATACCAGAGTTCGAGGTCTTCGTAGTCGTCCCCGACCAGCATGAGTATGCGGATGTCGTCGAGGGAGCGGCGGGAAAGGAGGGACGGGGGCATGGCAGCAACTCCTGTAATGTTGGGCCTGGAACCGGCGGAATCCGCTTCCTTCTCCCGCCGTCCTTGCTGCTGGCATTGTCGCATTCGGAAGCGCCGGCGGCGACCATACACTGAAAACCCCTCTTGCAGGTGGTTTGTGCCATGCGGTGCCGGCGCGGCCGGCGCACCCCGGCAGGGCCTGTTTCACGGACGATTTGAGGGTCGCCGGAAACTTGCTTGACTCACCAAACGCTCACGCTACATTCACGCCCCGGCCCACAGGAAGGGGTCATGCGACCGGCTGCCACAACATCTTGCGATAGCATGCAGAAGGAGCTGCTTTCTGACGATCGCCCCGGCCGGGCCGTTTCGGCAGCCTGAACGATTCATGGACCGCCTCGTCGCGGGCCGATGACCGTTTGGAGATAGGATATACAGACGTATACTTTCACTGTCCGACACTTTCCTCGTTTGCTGATTTCCTGATCCAACGTCCCGTTTTCACCAGCCCTAGGAGCTCTCCATGGCAGCTTTCGACGCTTCCGCCACGCTGGCCAGCACGCCCGCCGCTTCCGCCCCCCAGGCCTCGGGATCGGCCCCGGGATCCCCGGCAGCCGCGCGGATCGCGATCGAAATCCAGCCGACCTTTTGCCCAACGGAGGCTGAAAGCCCGTTCGACACGACGGAGTGGGAGCTCCGCACCGCTGCCATCAAAGGGGAGGACGGCAAGGTCCTCTTCGAGCAGCCAGCGTGCGAGATTCCGGCCGCCTGGAGCCAGCTGGCAACCAACGTCGTCGTCAGCAAGTACTTCTACGGCGAGATTCACACTCCCGAGCGGGAGCACTCCGTCAAGCAACTCGTGCATCGTGTGGCCCGCACGATCGCCGACTGGGGCATCGCCGACGGCTACTTCAAGACGAAGCAGGACGGCGAGAACTTCTACCGCGACCTTTCCTGGCTCTGCATCCACCAACATGGCGCCTTCAACTCACCGGTGTGGTTCAACGTCGGCCTCTACCACCAATACGGCGTGAAGGGCACTCCCTGCAACTGGCGGTGGGATGAGGCCAAGCACGACGTCGTGATGCCGGACAACCCCTATGAGTATCCGCAGGGCAGTGCCTGCTTCATCCAGAGCGTGAAGGACAACATGGAGGACATCATGGACCTCGCACGAAGCGAGGCGATGCTCTTCAAGTTTGGCTCCGGCACCGGCACCGACCTCTCCACGATTCGAAGTCAGCGGGAGAAGCTCGCGGGCGGCGGCAAGCCGTCGGGTCCGCTGTCGTTCATGCGGGTCTACGACCAGGTGGCCGCGGTGGTGAAGAGCGGCGGCAAGACCCGCCGGGCCGCCAAGATGCAGTCTCTGAAGGTCCATCACCCGGACATCATGGAGTTTATCGAGTGCAAGAGTAAGGAAGAGAAGAAGGCCCGGATCCTGATCGAGAAGGGGGGCTACGACTCCAACTTCAATGGCGAGGCCTACAGCTCGATCCTCTTCCAAAATGCCAATTTGTCTGTCCGCCTCACCGACGAGTTCATGCAGGCCGCCGACCGCGATGACACCTGGACGACCCGGTGGGTGACCGACTCGTCGAAGGCGGGGCCGTCGTATAAGGCCCGCGAGGTGATGAACCGTATGGCGGAGTGCGCCTGGCAGTGCGGCGACCCGGGCGTGCAGTACGACACCACGATCAACCGCTGGCATACCTGCCCCAACTCCGGCCGGATCAACGCCAGCAATCCGTGCTCCGAGTACATGTTTCTCGACGACACGGCCTGCAATCTCGCCAGCATCAACCTGATGAAGTTCCGCAAGCCAGATGGCCATTTCGAGGTGGAGCGGTTTGCCGCCGCCTGCCGGGTCTTCTTTGTCGCCCAGGAGATCCTGGTCGACCATGCGAGCTATCCCACGCCGCGGATCGCTCGCAACAGTCACCTCTACCGCCCGTTGGGCCTAGGCTACTCAAACCTCGGCAGCCTGCTGATGGCCGACGGCCTCGCCTATGACAGCGACGCCGGCCGGGGCCTCTGCGGCGCGATCACGGCGATCCTGCATGGCACCGCCAACCGTACGAGCTCCGATCTCGCCGCCGCGGTCGGTCCGTTCGAGGGTTTCGCGGCCAACAGGGAGCCGATGCTGGCCGTCATGCAGATGCACCGTGACGCGGTCGAGAAAATCGATCCCTCGTGTCCGAAGTATCTGCACGACGCCGCCCGCAAGGTCTGGGACGAAGTACTCGCCGGTGGCCGGCAGTATGGTTTCCGCAACGCCCAGGCGACGGTGCTTGCCCCAACCGGCACGATCTCGTTCTTGATGGATTGCGACACCACGGGCATTGAGCCCGACATCGCGCTGGTGAAGTACAAGCAACTTGCCGGCGGCGGGATGCTCAAGATCGTCAATCAGACGGTGCCGCTGGCGCTGAGGACACTGGGCTACGACGAGCCCACGGTCGAGGGTGTGCTCGCCTCCATCGACAAAAACGATACGATCGAGGGGGCGCCGGGCCTCAAGGGCCAGCACCTCTCGGTCTTCGACTGTGCCTTCAAGGCGCGGCTCGGAGTGCGGAGCATCGCCTGGGAAGCGCATGTGAAAATGATGGCGGCGGCGCAGCCCTTCATCTCCGGTGCGATCTCCAAGACGGTGAACATGCCACGGGAGACGACCCCGACTGACATCGCCGGAGCGTACGTCGAGGGCTGGCGGATGGGGCTCAAGGCCCTGGCCATCTACCGCGATGGCTCGAAGGAAAGCCAGCCGCTCAACACGAGCAGCGAGGCCGACAAGACGGCTGCCAAGGTCACGGCCGCCCCGCGACGTGAGAGGCTGCCCGACACCCGTCGCAGCGTGACCCACAAGTTCAACGTGGGCGGCCACGAAGGCTACATCACCGTTGGCCTCTATGACGACGGCCGACCGGGCGAACTCTTCATCACGATGGCGAAGGAGGGCAGCACGATCGGCGGCCTGATGGACGCCTTCGGCACGGCGGTTTCGATGAGCCTGCAGTATGGCGTGCCGCTCGAGGTGTACGTGAAGAAGTTCTCGCACACCAGGTTCGAGCCGTGGGGATACACGAAAAACGTCGACATCCCGGTGGCGAAGAGCCTTGTCGATTATCTCTTCCGTTGGATGGGCACCGAGTTCATCCCAGGCTATCGCGAGGCGAATCGTCCCGGCGGTTATGGCGGGGAGAGCAGCGGCGGGGAGGCCGCTAGCGGGAGCGACTCGGAAACAGAGCGCAAGCCCGCCGCCACGACGGCGAGCGGGCTGGTCGATGGCCAAGGAAAGGCCAAAGTTGCGGATGTCAACGGCAGCCGTGGCAAGCACCCAGGTGGAACCAACGGCCAGGGCTCCGTGGCGGCCGCTAAACTCGCTGCCAAGACAGCCGCATCCGCGACGCTGTTGGAGCGAGCCGGTGTGAAGATGGCCGTCGATCCGGCGGCGAGCCCGGCCGACCGACAGACTCAGTTTGCCAAGTTCCAGATCGACGCGCCGGCGTGCGACAACTGCGGGTCGATCACCGTCCGCAACGGCAACTGCTACCTCTGTCACAACTGTGGCAACAGCATGGGGTGTAGTTGAATTGTGACGGGCGGATTGTGCAGGTTGGAACGGATGGAGGGCCGCCACGGAACGGATGGAGTGAGAACGCAAGCCGGGTCGAAGACACTGCGGTTGACATTCGACCCGCTGCCGCGTTCCGTCGGAGGTTCCAAACCCGCTGCGTTGACCCGGATTCCCTGAAGGCCCCGTGCCCTGCACGCGGCCACGATCCGCGTCATTCTCGCATTGCTTTACCCCGTTCGCAGGCGGCTGGCGGGTTCGATCCACGAGGGGCCGGTGTGGCGCATGCCACGCCGGCCCCCGTCGTTTTGAAAGCGCGTACGACCTTGGTGGATTGCCGGCTCGAGGGCGGCAAAAGTCTCGTCGCCCTGGGCCGCGGCGGCCCGACGCCCCTCGAGCGTTCGCCGACCCTCTCACCTCGTCCCCTGGCGGGCCAGGCCGTCGCCCACCTCACCCGAATGCAATCTGGGGTCCGGCGGGTTTGATCGGCCGGAAATGCGGGGTAGCCTAGAACGGGCCCCGGTTTCCACCCTTCTTCGAGGTGACTCGTGCGTCGCTGTCTGCATGCCTTCCTGGTCGGTGTTCTCTCGCTTGCCATGACGACAGACACGGCCCGCGGGTGCTGGTATCTGCGGCGTGTCTCTCGTGCCCCACGGCCGTGCGTCATCACCTGTCCGCCGCCGCGCGAGTGCGGGATGATGGTGGTGTCGGACGTCGTCGTCGATGGGTGGCAGGGCGATGCAACGAGCGCATCAGGTTGCGACTGTAACGCGGCATCGGTCGTGGCGGACGAACTCGTGTCAGTCGGGGAGCCGGCCGTGGAAGCCCCACTCGCCGCTCCTGCGGCACAGCCCCCGGTCGCCCCACCGGATACGGTTTTACCGACTCTCAAGCCAGCGAGCGAACCCGTTCCTGTCGAGGTTCAGCAGACCACTGCGCTTGCCGAAGAGAAGCCTCTGGAACCTGCCCCCGCCCCTTTCGAACCGCAGCCCGAGGCCCCGGCCAAGGAGGCTTCTGAGGCCGATGCGAATGAAGCGGCTGCCACCGACGAGCCAGCGTCTGCTGATGCCGAGAAGCCATCGGTGGACGCCACCGTCGAACCAACTGCCGCGCCGGAGGTTGGAAATCCGGCCGAGCCCGTGGAACCCGTGGAACCCGCTCCCGCTGAACCGGCTCTTCCGGTGGAGCCTGAGGAACCTAACCTTTTTGAAGATGCGGAAGGTGACACGGCGACCGGCGAGCCGTTCGAAGAAGCGCCTGCAGAGTCCGAGGATGCCGCCACCGATGTGGAGCCAGGCGATGCGGATGCCGGAGAGGCTCCCGTGGTCGACGAAGAGGCCCCGGCCCCTGACGATTCGGAACCGGCTGCGGATGAACCGGCGGACGAACCGCCCGCTCCACAGGCTGACCCCTTCGATGGGGCAGGGAGGTCTGGCGAGCCGCTGCGACGCTGGATCGACCGGAGCGGTGGCTATGCCGTCGTCGCTGCGCTGGTTGATGTCCGTGCGGACGGTACGTGCGTGCTCGATTCCGCCGGCCGGACACTCACCGTGCCGCTTGAGTCACTCAGCGATCACGACCGCAACTACGCCCAGCGGGCTCAGCAACGGCTGGCGGCGCTGCGTGCCGCCGAGCCCGAGGCCAGCAACACCGCGTCGATGTGAAACCGCGTCGGTGTGAAATGACTTCCATGGAACACCGGCCGGACGTCGTTCAGGCGTCGTCGAGAACTGCCACAGCCTCGAAAGCTTTGCCTTCGAGCATCTCAAGCGATGCGCCGCCGCCTGTCGAGACGTGGCTTACCTTGTCGGCGTACCCGAGTTGCTCGACGGCTGCAGCCGAATCGCCGCCGCCAATGATCGTGATGGCGCCGCTAGCGGTGGCCGCGGCCACCGCGTCGGCGACAGCCTTGGTGCCGGCGTCGAAGGGGGGCATCTCAAACACGCCCATCGGGCCGTTCCAGACGACCGTGCCGGCCGTGCGAATGATTCCCGCGTACCGTTTCGCCGTCTCGGGCCCGATGTCAAGGCCCTCGAAGTCGTCGGGAATCTCCCCGGCCTTAACCACCTTTTTGGTGGCGCTCGCTGAAAACTTGTCGGCGCAGTGCGTGTCGATAGGCAAGATGAGTTTTCCCTCCGACCGCGCCAGAAGTTCCTTCGCGAGCGCGACCTTGTCCCGCTCGACGAGTGACTTGCCCGTCGCGCCGCCCTGGGCGAGCGAGAAGGTGTAGGCCATCGCGCCTCCGATCAACACGTGGTCGCAAATCGCCAGCAGATTCTCGATCACGGCGATCTTATCGGAGACCTTTTTGCCGCCGAGGATCGCCACAAACGGCCGCTTGGGGCGGCGAATGGCGTCGGCGAGGTATTGAATCTCCTTCTCGACGAGGAAGCCGACGACGGCGGGCTTGCCGAGCGCCTTCATCGCCAGTGGCACGGCGTGCATGCTCGCCTCGGTGCGATGGCAGGTGCCGAAGGCGTCGTTAACGTAGGCGTCGGCGAGGGTCGCAAGGCCGGCGACGTAGGCCTGGTCGTCCCCCTTCTTTTCCCCCTTGTTGAACCGCACGTTCTCGAGCACGAGCACGCCGCCCGCGGGCAGTGCCCCGGCCTTGGCATGTGCATCGGAGCCGCCGGTGTCGGAGGCGAGCGTGACGGGCTTGCCGAGCAGTTCGCCGAGTCGCGTAGCCACCGGCGCCAGTGAAAACGCCTGTTCAAAGCCCTTGCCCGCCGGCCGGCCGAGGTGCGATATCAGGATCACCTTGCCACCCCGGTCAAGGATCGAGTTGATCGTCGGCAGGGCCATCCTGATCCGCCGGTCGTCGGTGATCGCCCCGGTGTCTTCCTGCGGGACGTTGAAGTCGACCCGGACAAGGACTGTCTTTCCCTGGGGATCGAGCGCGGCGACGGACTTCTTGGCCATGGAAAGGGCTCCTGTGCTGACGGTGACAACGTGACGAGAGCGTTATTCGACACCGCGCCTGCCGCGTCTGCAAGGCGACGACGACGGCACCGCCAGAAGTATCCTACGAATGAAAGCGATGGCGCTTGCGTCACGACGAAAGATGAAATGTACAAAGCCGGTCTGCCGTAACCGTTCACGGGCTGGACTGCGTTCAGGCAGCGATTGCGTTGGGTCGGGCGA
>JBBDNW010000100.1:0-4509 GCA_040877375.1 Pirellulales bacterium
CTAAGAGCGTTCGCCGACCCCCTCGCCTCCCTTCTCCAAGGTGCCAACCCGTCGGCGACTGGAAAGCATGGCAGCGCCGTGGGAACCTTTTTCGTTGTCCGAGCGTCCAACTCTTCGGCTCCGGTGGCCTTTCCTGCCAGCACTCTTTTGAGGTGACTCATGATGGTTCGTGTTCGACGGTTCGCAGCCTCGCTCATCGGGCTTGGCTGGCTCGGGGCGTGGCTGGCGGCATGCGGCGCGGAGCCTGTGCTGCCCCTTGAGAAGGTCGTGCTCTTCACCTCCGGCGTCGGCTTCTTCCAGCATGGCGGCGAAGTGGCCGACGACGCGACGGTGGAGATGAGCTTCAAGACGGAGCAGATCAACGACCTCCTCAAGAGCATGGTGCTGGAGGATCTCGGCGGCGGCACCGTCGCGGCCGTCAGCTATGCGTCGCGCGATCCGATCACGAAGACGCTTGGCACGTTCGCCGTAAACCTCACCGACAACCCGTCGATCGGCCAGATCCTCGGCCGCCTCCGAGGCACGCGGATCGAGATCGAGGCCGCGACGCCCGCCACCGGCACGGTCGTGGGTGTGGAAAAGCGGACGGTGCCGGCCGGCGACCAGACGGTTCAGAAGGAGTTCATCACGATCCTCACCAAGGAGGGCCTGCGGACGCTGCCGCTCGACACGATCACGCGGCTCAAGCTCCTCGATGAACGGCTGCAAGGAGAGCTCGAAAAGGCACTGGCCGTGCTCGCGCTCGGCACCGACAACGAGCGGAAGAGCGTGACGCTCGACTTCACGGGGAAGGGGGCCAGGCGGGTCCGCGTGGGCTACGTGCAGGAGTCACCGGTCTGGAAGACGAGTTATCGCGTGGTGCTCAGCGACGGGGCCGAAGCGGAGCAAGCAAAAGCACAGCCGCTCCTCCAGGGCTGGGCAATCGTCGAAAACACGACCGATCAGGACTGGAAGGACGTGCGGATGTCGCTCGTGAGCGGCCGGCCGATCTCGTTTGTGATGGATCTCTACCAGCCGCTCTACGTGCCCCGGCCGGAAGTGCGGCAGGAGCTCTACGCGTCGCTGTTGCCGCAGCAGTACGGGCAGGATCTCGCCGCGGCCGATCGCCAGTTCGCGACGGCGGGTGACAAGGCCGAAGCCCGCAAACAACTTGCCCGGCGGGAGATGGCTGCGCCGGCCGCCCTGAAGGACTCCGCCGCCGCCGCGGACGCCTCGATGGTTCAAGAGGCAGCGGGCAAAAGCTCTTCGATGGCCGCGGCCGCCGGCTCGATCCAGAGCGTCGCCCAAGGTGCCGCGCTCGGCGAACTCTTCCGTTACGAGATCGCCAAGCCCGTGTCGATCGCCCGTCAGCGGTCTGCGATGCTCGCGATCGTCTCCGAGCCGATCGAGGCCGAGAAGGTGTCGATCTATGACGAGCGGGTTCTTGCCAAGCATCCGCTTGCGGGGCTGCGGCTGAAAAATATCACGAAGCTCAACCTCATGCAGGGCCCGGTCACGGTCTACGACGCCGGGGCCTACGCCGGCGACGCCCGCATCGAGGACCTCGCCCCCGGCGGCGAGCGGCTCGTGAGCTACGCCGTCGACCTCGACGTCGAGGTGGCCCCGCGGATGGAGCCCAAGCCCGAGGAGATCGTGAGCGTGCGGCTCGTGAAGGGGACGCTCGTGGTGGTGAAGAAGCTCGCCCGCCGCAAGGTGTTCGAGGTGAAGAACTCGGGCTCGGACGCCGTGAAGCTGCTCATCGAGCATCCCCGTGAGGCCGGCTGGCAGCTCGTGATGCCCGAGAAGCCGGCCGAGACCACCCGCGACCGCTACCGGTTCGCGGTGACCGCCGAGCCGGGGAAGCCCGCCGCGCTCGAGGTGGCCGAGGAGCAGCAGACCCAGCAGCACCTGGCGATCATGAACGCCGACGACGGCACGATCCTGTTCTTCACCAATGCCAAGCAGACGAGCCCCGCGGTGAAGGAGGCGCTCGGGAAGGTGATCGAGCAGAAGCGGGAGATCGAGCGCGTGGTGCACCAGCGGGCCACGCGGGCGCAGGAGGTGCAGGTCGTCGGCCAGGAGCAGGAGCGGATTCGGCAGAACATGGCCCAGCTCGAGCGGACGAGCGACCTCTACACGCGGTACGTGCAGAAGTTCGCCGCCCAGGAGGACCGCGTGGACTCGCTGCGGAAGGAGATCACGGAGCTGCAGGCGCGGGAGCAGGAGACGCGGCGGGCACTGGACGACTATCTTCAGGCACTGGAACTGAACTGACCCTCGGGCCGGGCGACGCCGGCTGTCGGGCCGAATCGTATCTTTCGCTGGGAGCTGAACATGACTCGGGGCATCAAGGCCGCGGTGCTAGTGGCGGGCATGAGCGTCTTCTCTGGCGGGCCGCGGGCCGAGGAGCCAATGACGCAGGCCGCAGCGGGCGTGGGACAGATGGCGTGGGATCTCGTCCGCGCCAGCGGATCGGGCAATGCGATCGTGTCACCGGTGAGCGTCTGGGAGGCACTCGCCATGACTCACGCGGGCGCCCGTGGCGAGACGGCGGCCGAGATGGCCCATGTGCTCGGCATGCCCGACGACCGCGCGGCGATCGCGGCCGCGTCGGGGGCGCTACGGAAGCTCCTCGCCGAGGCGAAGGGGGAGAAGATCACGCTCGATATCGCCAACCGGCTCTGGGTGCAGAAGGAACAGAAACTCGAGGCCGATTTCACGACAGTCTTGCAGCGCGCGTATGGCGCGGCCGCCGGGATCGTCGACTTCCGTGGTGCCACCGAGCCGGCCCGGGCCGAGATCAACGGCTGGGTGAGCGACCACACGGCGAAGAAGATCCCGGAACTGCTCAAGGCGGGCACGCTCACGCCCCTCACGCGGCTGGTGCTCACCAACGCCGTCTTTATGAAGGCGCCGTGGGCCGAGCCGTTTGAGAGGTCGGCGACGAGGCCGGAGTCGTTTTTCGTCGCTGCGGACAAACCGGTCGATGTGCCGTTCATGCACCGCGAGGCGACGCTCGCCGCCGGACGTGTTGGTGAAGGAGATGCCGCGGCCACCGTCTGCGAGATTCCCTACGCGGGCAATCGGCTGGCGATGGTGATCGTCGTGCCGGAGAAGCGCGCTGGCCACGCGGCGGTGCTTGGCGGCCTCGACGGCGACTGGCGGGCCAAGTGGACAGGAGCCAACGGCCCCGCCGTCCGTCGCAGAAAGGTCATTCTCGCGCTGCCGAAGTGGACGGCTCAAAAGCCGCTGTCACTCAACGACGCCCTGAACGCGATGGGTATGAAGGCCGCCTTCGTGGGGGGCGAGGCCGATTTCTCGGGGATCGACGGCACGCGCGAGCTGTTCGTGTCGGCGGTCGTTCACAAGGGCTTTGTCGACGTCAGCGAGGAGGGCACGGAGGCCGCCGCAGCCACGGGAGTGGCCATTGGCGTCAGGAGCGCCATGCCGATGCCCGAGGAGCCGTTTGTGGTGAAAGCCGACCGGCCGTTCGCCTGGGCGGTGGTCGAACGCGGCACCGGAGCGATCCTGTTCGCCGGGGTCGTCACGGACCCGCGTGGGTGACCGCTGCCCCGTTTGCCACGTGACCCACGGGCGGTCGCGGCACGCTCGTTGACGCTGCCCGGCCGCGACCGTAGATTCGGACGGCTTTTCCTGCGAAAAACCGCCGGTTTTTCTGTCCTCTCACGAAAGGGATCGTCCTGCCCATGGCCACGTCGACCAAGAAGTCTGCGAAAAAGTCCACCGGGAAGTCGGGAGTCAGCGGGGGTAAGTCGGGTCGGATGATCTACTACTTCGGCGAAAAGCGGTGTGACGGCGACGGGACGATGAAGGCCCTGCTCGGGGGCAAGGGGGCCAACCTGGCGCAGATGACCAAGATCGGTCTGCCGGTGCCCCCCGGCTTCACGATCACCACCCAGGTCTGCATCGACTACTACAAAAACCACAAGAAGTTCCCGAAGGGGCTTGAGGACGACGTCGCCTCCGCCATGAAACTCATGGAGAAGGAGACGGGGCGGAAGTTCGGTGATCCCAAGAACTCCCTGCTCGTCAGCGTCCGCTCCGGTGCCCGCGACAGCATGCCGGGCATGATGGACACGATCCTGAACCTCGGCCTCAACGACGAGACCGTGAAGGGCCTGGCCGAGGCCACCGGCAATCCCCGGTTTGCCTACGACTCCTACCGCCGCTTCATCCAGATGTACGGCGACGTGGTGATGGGCGTGCAGAAGCGGCACGAGAACGAGCACGACCCCTTCGAAGAGACGATGGAGGGGCTCAAGCACCAGTTGGGCATTCACGACGACACCGACCTCACCGAGTCTCACCTCCGCGAACTGATCAGCCGCTATCTCCGCCTGATCAAGGAGCGGACGGGCAAGGGCTTTCCCCAGGAACCGTTCGAGCAGTTGTTGGGCGCCGTGGGCGCCGTGTTTGGCAGCTGGATGAACGAGCGGGCCATTCTCTATCGCCGTAAGTACAAGATCCCCGACGAATGGGGCACCGCCGTCAACGTGCAGAGCATGGTGT
>JBBDNW010000101.1:0-24119 GCA_040877375.1 Pirellulales bacterium
GCGAGCGATGGGAATACGCGTGGCGACCGTGTGAGTAGCGCGGAGCGAGGCGGGGTGGCGGGCGTATTCCCCGCGCTCGCGCTTGGGGCTTCCTGACGGGTGCGATGCCGACAAAAAGCCCGGAGCGCGAGCGATGGGGTCGGTGAACGCTCGGGGAGCGTCTGAGCCGCCGCGGCGATAGAGCGAAGAGACTTTTGCCGCCCCCGAGCCGGCGTTCCACGTACGTTGGTTGCGATCGAGTGTCACCGGAACCGGCAGGCTGCCCTCGCCCAGGCTCACCGGCGGCTGATACAGTATTGCCGAGGGCGTATCGATAGTGGGTCGCCTTTCGGGGCGATGGCGTGATGACCGTGAAAGAATCCGAGAACAGTCCGGCGGGCAGTGTGGCTGTGTCCGCAAACGCCCTTCCGCATGCCGCCGGCATCCCTCCCACGACGCATGGCCACCCCGCCAAGCCAGCGCGGTTTGCCGCTCTCCGCCGGGGCCTCTCAGGAGTCGCCTTCCTGGCCATCGGTGGCCTCGCCTGGTGGTGGCTGACCACGCACCACTTCTCAGGAACGGAGCACGAGAACGCGGCCGGGGGCCACGCTGCGGACAAAGGACCGCCGGGCGGCAGCGAAAATACCATCGTTACCCTGCCCGCCGCCACGGCCGCAGGCGACGAGATTGCGATCGTGTCGGTGGAGCCGCGGCGGCTTCGCGAGCATGTCACCGTGCCTGGTCGTCTCGACTACGACGCCCGCCATCGCCTGGACTACGAAGCACCAGTGGACGGAATCGTATCGCGGATGTTCGTGCAGGTGCGGCAGCAGGTTGCCAAGGGCGACTCGCTCGCCGAGGTGTCGAGCCCCGAGGTCGGCATGGCCCGCGACGAGGTGCGAAAGCGGGTGGCCGACCGGGAGATCGAGAGGAAGGCCGCCGACTGGTCGGCCACGATCGCGGAAAACGTGCAATCGCTCCTGGGTTCGCTGGCAGGCCGTTTGCCGCTCGACGGGGTCGAGAAGCAGTTCGACGGCCGGATCCTCGGCGTGTACCGCGAGAAGATTCTCGGGGCCTATTCGCGGCTTTTGTATGTCGAGAAAGTGAATGCCGGCACGAGTCAACTCCGCGAGGGGGGCGTGCTCTCCGGCCGCATCGTGGAGGAACGCACGAGCAACCTGGAGGTCGCCAAGGCGAGTTTCACCGCGGCCTGCGAGGAGGCACGGTTCCAGACGCTCCAGGACCGGGAGCGGGCGAAGGCGGCGCTCGAGCAGGCGGAACGGCTGGTGCAGGTCTCGAAGGAAAATCTCCGCACACTCGTTGGCAGTAGACTTGAAGGCAGCACGGTCGACGTGGCTGAAGACGACGCGGTCGACGAGGGCAACCTCAGCGCGATCGTGCTCCGCACGCCGTTCGCCGGCATCGTCGAGGACGTCTTCGTCAGCCGTGGCCAGCGGGTGCAGGCGGGCGACCGGCTGTTCGTCGTGGCCGACACGTCCGATCTCTGGGTGCGGGCCCAGATCCACGAGAAGCAGTGGACCATGGTCGAGGTCGGCGAGGGTCAGGAGGTCCGCGTCATGGTGCCCGGCGCCGCCGAGCACCGAACAATTGCGAAGGTCAACCACGTTGGCGCCACCGTCGATCCAGAACTTCGCAGCGTCGCCATCGTGGCCGAACTGACCAACGACGACGCCCACTACAAGCCGGGGATGTTTGTCTGGGTGGAACTCCCCCAGGGCGAGCTCCGCGACACACTCGCGGTGCCGGCCGCCGCCGTGATGCGGCACGAAGGCAAGGCCTTCGTGTTCACTCCGGCCGGCGACGGCCGTTTCGAGCGGCACGACGTCGAGACTGGCATGGAGACCGACGACTTCATCGAGGTCAAACGCGGGCTCGAGGCTGGTCAGCAGGTTGTTGCGAAGGGCGCCTTCCTCCTCAAGAGCGAACTGCTGCTCGAGGACGAGGGCTGACCACCGGTTCGATGCGTTTCTGAGCCTCGGGAGATTGGTCGTGCTGTCAGGCCTTATCGACTGGTCCCTGTCGAACCGGGCGCTCGTGATCGCCATGTTCGTGCTCATGGCGCTCGGCGGCCTCTACGCCGCCACGCAAATCCCGGTCGACGCGGTGCCCGATCTGGTCAACATCCAGGTGCAGGTCGTCACGGAAGCGGGCTCGCTGCCACCGCTGGAGGTCGAGCGGCTGATCACCTACCCCGTCGAGATGGCGATGAGCGGGCTGCCCGCCGTCGAGGAGCTGCGGAGCATCTCGCGGCTCGGCATCTCGCTGGTGACGATCGTGTTTCGCGAGGATACCGACATCCTCCGAGCCCGCCAGCTCGTCGCCGAACGGCTGCCCGCGGCCCGCGGAGGCATCTCGCTGCCCGACGCGGACCCGCAACTCGGCTCCCTGAGCACCGCCCTCGGCGAGATCTTGCAGTTCGAGGTGAAGGGGGCGGGCAAGAGCCTGATGGACCTTCGCAGCATCCTCGAATGGGACATCTCGCCGGTGATGCGGACCGTGTCGGGAGTTACCGACATCAACAGCCACGGTGGCTACGCCAAGAGCTATGAGGTGCAGATCGACCCGGACCGGATGTCGTCGCATGGCATCTCCCTCGGCGAGGTGCTCGCGGCGCTCGATCGCAACAACACGAGCACCGGCGGCGGCTACGTGGTGAAAAACGGCGAGCAGCGGTTCATCCGCGGTGAGGCGCTCCTCTCCGACGTCGACGACATCGAGCGGGTGATCGTCCGCAGTCCGGCCGGCGGCGTGCCGATCCTGATCCGCGACATCGGCACCGTAGCGATCGCACCGCTCGTCCGGCAGGGGGCCGCCACTCGGGACGGCCGTGGGGAGGTCGTGACCGGCATGGTGATGATGATCCGGGGGGAGAACAGCCGCCGCGTCGTCACCGCGGCCAAGGCAAAGCTCGAGGAGATTCGGGGCACTCTGCCTGCCGGCGTGGAGCTCGAGATTCTCTACGATCGCTCCGACCTGATCGCCCGCACGCTCGACACCGTGCTCCACAACCTCGCCGAAGGCGGGCTCTTTGTGATCGGCGTGCTGCTGCTGCTGCTCGGCAATGTCCGGGCCGGGCTGATCGTGTCGCTCGCGATCCCGCTCTCGATGCTCTTTGCCTCCAATCTCATGTGGGCCTTCGGCATTCCCGCGAGCCTGATGAGCCTGGGCGCCATCGACTTCGGGCTCGTCGTCGACAGCTCGGTGATCATGGTGGAAAACTGCGTGCGGCGGCTCGGCCTGGCATCGCCGACGACCTCCAAGATCGACGTGGTCCGCGACGCGGCGATCGAGGTCCGCGGTCCGACGATGTTCGGCGAACTGATCATCGCGATCGTCTACCTGCCGATCCTGTTTCTCGAGGGAACGGAAGGCAAGCTGTTTCGCCCGATGGCGCTCACGGTGCTCTTCGCCCTCCTGGGATCGCTCGTCATCTCGCTGACCTTGATGCCGGTCCTCGCCGCGACGGTGCTGTCCCGCGAGGAGGAGCACGAGCCGCTGATCATGCGGCTGTTCCACAAGGTCTACCAACCGCTCGCGCGGCTCGCGGTCTTCCACCCCGTGGTGATCTCACTGGTAGCGGCCGGCCTCGTGGCGGCGAGCGTGCCGGTGGCCCTGCGGCTCGGAGCCGAGTTCATGCCGCGGCTCGACGAGGGCGACTTGCTCGTCGAGGTCAACCGCCTGCCGAGCGCCACGCTCGAGGATTCGATCCCGCTCACAAAGCGGATCGAGCAGGTCCTCGGTGGATTCTCCGAGGTCCGCACGGTGTTTTGTAAGACGGGCCGACCCGAGATTGCCAACGACATCATGGGTGTGCAACAGACCGACGTCTGGGTGATGCTCCAGCCGCACTCCCAGTGGCCCGCGGGCGTCACCCGCGAGCAGCTCGTGGACCGGATGTCGAAGACGCTGACAGCCGCCGTTCCGGGGGCGAACTTCGGTTTCAGCCAGCCGATCGAGATGCGGGTGGATGAACTCGTGGCCGGCGTGAAGGCCGACGTGGCGGTGCTCGTCTACGGCGACGACCTCGACACGCTCGGCTCGCTCGGCAAGCGGATCGAGGGCGTGCTCCGCGGCATCCCCGGGTCGGCCGACGTGCGGGCCGATTGGCAGGCCAACGTGCCGACCCTGCGGATCAGCGCCCGCCAGGACCAGCTGGCGCGACACGGCATCGACGGCATCGACGTGATGCGGACGGTGTCGGCGATGGGCGGCATCCAGACCGGCGTGATCTACGAGGGGCGGCCGCGGTATCCGCTGATGGTGAAGTTCCCGCCGGCGTGGCGGGAGAACGAGGAGCTCGTGCCGCAGATTCCGGTCGAGGCCACCGGGGGCAGGCCTGTGCCGCTCGGCGAGTTGGCCGACATCCGCGTCGAGGAAAGCCCTCCGTCGATCGAACACGAAAACTCGCGGCGGCGGACATTCGTCTCCGCCAACGTGCGGGGCCGCGACGTGGCGAGTTTTGTCGCCGAGGCGCAGCGGCAAATCGCCGCCGAGGTGCCGCTCCCGCTGGGTTACTCGATCGCGTGGGGAGGCGATTTCGAAAACCTGGTGTCGGCGAGCCGCCGCCTCTTGCTCATCACGCCGGTCGTGCTCGGCCTGATCGCCATGCTCCTCTACACGAGCTTCAAATCGCTCCGGCTCGCGTCCCTAATCTTCTTCGCGGTGCCGGTGGCCGCTTCGGGAGGCATCGCCGCGCTCGCCCTGCGGGGCATGCCGTTTTCGATCGCGGCGGGCGTCGGTTTCGTCGCCCTGTTCGGCGTGGCCGTGCTCAACGGCCTCGTCTGGGTGGCCGGGGCCGAGCATGCCCGCCAAGGAGGCTTGGGTCCGCGAGACGCCGCGCTCGTGACCGCCGAGGTCCGGATTCGCCCCGTCCTGATGACGGCCCTCGTGGCGAGCCTCGGCTTTCTGCCGATGGCGATGGCGACGTCGTCTGGTGCCGAGATCCAGCGACCGCTGGCCACCGTCGTCATCGGTGGCATTCTGACGAGCACGCTGCTCACCGCCTTTGTCATCCCGGCGATCTACCCATGGTTCGCGCCGCGGTCGAAACCCCCGGTCGGCACGGATTCCGCGCGGGGATAGCCCACCGCCAGTTTTGCGTTTGGTCGTTCTGACTGGCCCGCGGGCTGGAGAGATCGGTGGCGAAGCTCGTCGCGCCGCAAAGCAGAGCCATGCCGCCCGTCAGCCGCCCGGGCGGCGGATGAGCGACCATCGTGAGGCGTCGCCGATTGCCGCCCATGTGGCCTGGCGGACGCTGCCGTTCATGATCCGGGTGGTGTTTGTGCTTGTCGACCGCTTGTTCCAGACGATGTCAGTGCAGCCGTCGTCGTCGGCGTCGAACGCCAGGTCGGACCCCACATTGCTCCATTCTGCACTCGGTCTGAAGCATAGCCCGGCCAATGGCACTTTAGTAATCATTACCGAGCTGTTGAGCGGCTCGTGAGCCGCGTGCTCCCGTCTCCCGGACCTCGACGCGGAGTTCCCTTTCCGCATGCCTCCCCCCTCCGGCGCTGCTCTGGGAGCGGCCTTGGTTTCGTTTCACCGCACTCGCTACGTCGGCCAGACGGCGAGCACCACGCTTGGGCTCTGCACGAGCACCGTCCGCGTTCACCTCCATTCGATCTCCACGAAGGTCCACGTGCAGACCCGCACCCAGGCCGTGCTCAAATACCTGGGCCGGTGAGGGAGCCCCTCGCCAACGCTTCAGGATTGCATGGAAAAGGCAAAGGGGCGAAGTCTCTCAATATCAACCAGTGGATGCTCCGGGTAGGATACGTCATCAGATCCTCCATGGTTACCGACAACGAATCACGACCGGCTTCGAGCGACGCCCGACTCGACGATGGCGAATGGGCGGAGTGGTATGCGCTCACGCCGCTTGAGCGCTTGGAGGAAAGTTCCAGGCTGTGGCAGACATATCTGACGCTGGGAGGTTCGCTTGACCCCGAGCCCGATACTCAGAGTCCTTTCTTCGATCCAGAAGAATGGCGTGCGATCGCTCTTGATGGGCGGCCAGGCGTGCGTGTTGTACGGCGGGGCGGAGTTTAGCCGCGACACCGACATCGTGATCGTCTCGGACGCCGCCAACCTCGACCGGCTCCGCGCCGCGGTCGCCGATCTCGATGCCCATCCGATCGAGGTTCCCCCCTTTGAGCAGCACTATCTCGACGAGGGGCTGGCCGTTCACTTTCGCTGCCGGGCGGCAGGCGTCGAGGGCATGCGGCTCGACGTGATGAGCCGTGTCCGCGGGCTGCCCGACTTCGAGACCTTGTGGAACCGTCGGACGACGATCGACACCGGCGAACAGTCGATCGAGGTGCTCTCGCTGCCCGATCTCGTGACGGCCAAGAAGACACAGCGCGACAAGGACTGGCCAATGATTTCGCGGCTCGTCGAAGCGCACTGGACCCAGACGCCGCGGCCCGCGACGGATGCCGCCGTGGACTTCTGGCTCCGTGAACTGCGGACGCCCTCGCTGCTCATGCGGTTGGCATGCGAGTCGCCCGCGGCCTACCGCCGCATGGCCGAGCGAAGAAAGCTGCTCGATGCCGCGATCGAAGGCCACGAAGCCGAGGTGGCAAGGCTGCTTCGCGACGAGGAGGACCGGGAGCGGGAAGCCGACCGCCAGTATTGGGCGCCGCTCCGCCGGCGGCTCGAAGCCCTCCGGAGAGAGCACTGAGGTGGACCCCGGATTTCGGGCGCCCTGATAAGGTGAAACCTCTGGGCCGGGCGCCCCTCCTATCAGGAGGATGACGATGCCGGGCAAGCGACGTGTGTATGGCACGCCGTTCAAGGCCAAGGTGGCCCTGGCGGCTGCCGAGAGAGACCCGACGACAGCCCAACTGGCGACCAATTTGGCAATCGATCCGGCCCTCTTGGTGCGGGCGGTCCGCGTCAGCGGTGAACGCACGAAGAAGGCGGCCGTGACCGAAGCCTTGCAAGAGTTCATCGCTCGGCGGGAACAACGCCGCGTGGCGGAGTTGCTCGGCAAGCTCGTGTGCGATTCTTCCTTCGACTACATGGCCGACCGCACGCGCGGCGCCTCATGCTCCTCATTGACACCAGCGTGTGGTCGTTGGCTCTGCGTCGAGACGTCGTGGGCACACAACCGCACGTCCGGCATCTGGAGCAGGCCCTGCTCGGTGCGCAGCCTGTCCTCACCGCTTTCGTCGTGCCGGCGATCTATCGCTTGGTTCGCACCCTGCGTCTTTCACAACCCGGCCACGGTGGCCTGATCCCACCAGCCCGACGTACGATACGGCCATGCCCAGGGAAACCATCGCCGCCAAACGCCAGCGGGCCGAGCGGGTGCTCGCCGCACTCACCAGGGGCTATCCCGACGCCGCCACCGAGCTCGACTTCGGCACGCCCTTCGAGCTTTTGATCGCCACGATCCTCTCGGCCCAGGCGACCGACGTCAGTGTCAACGCCGCCACGCCGGCGCTGTTCAAGGCCTATCCCGACGCCCAGGCCCTGGCACAGGCGACAACCGCCGAGATCGAGCCGTTCATCAAGACGATCGGCCTGTTCCGCACCAAGGCCAAAAACATCGTCGCCGCCGCCCAACGGCTCGTGGCACACCACGGCGGCACGGTGCCCGACGACTTCGACGCTCTGCTCGCCCTCCCTGGCGTCGGCCGCAAGACGGCCAACGTCGTGGCGAGCAACGCCTTCGGCCGACCCGGCATCGCCGTCGACACCCACGTCGGCCGGCTCGCCCGCCGCCTGAAGTTCAGCCGGCATGACGATCCCGATAAAGTTGAGCGTGATCTCGAAGCCCTGTTCCCGAAGGAAGACTGGACCTTTCTGCACCACGCTCTGATCCTCCACGGCCGCCGCGTCTGCCACGCCCGTGGGCCCGTCTGCGCAACATGCTTCCTGGCCCCCGACTGCCCGACTTCCGGCACGGGGTGACGCACGGCCTTGCAATCCTGACAGCCGCTGCCGTCTGCTGTCGCCGCGCGGCGAAACCATGCACCGCCAGCGACTTTGGCAGCCGCGAATTCGGGTTTGGTCGTTCCGAATGGCATGACGTACACTGTCGTGTGAGGCGGTTCCCTTTCAGGATCGTTCCATGATTCGCAGCCTGCGGATTCTTTTGATCGTCGCAGCGGCTTTCTCGACCGTCCTCGTTGGCCTGCAGGCTGCGTTCGCTGAGGTTCGCTCGGCTGCCCTGGGCGTTTCCGCGGTGGATGGCGACAATCTTGACGGGAGCCGCGAGGACGACTCCGGCACGCGGTCCGAACAGGTCGAGGAGGATGACAGCGAGGAGCGAGAGGGGCGTGAGCTCCACCTCTTCGCCACGACCTCCCTGGCGTGTCGTCTCGATGCCCTAGGGCACCTGACGCTGCCGCCGATGCCCTGCCAGCCGGCCCAAAGCCGTGGCCAGGCCGTGCTGGTTCGCGGTCCACCGGCGGCCATCTGACGCGGGCCGGTGTCGCCAGGTGCGACGCTCCGCGGCCGCGTTTGCTTTCTCTTCGCGCTTCCGCCGCGCGCTTCCTGCACTCGATCGAAGCCCTCTTTGGCCCGCCCCCCATGACCACCCTCCCGCACGACTCCGACTCCACCGACTTAGCGGCGCTGATCGCCGCCGCCGCCCATTACCTGCCGGCGCAGGGGCCGATCGATGTGTTCATCCACCACAACACTCTTCACGCCTTCGAAGACGAGCCCTTCGAGAAGGCGGTGATTCATGCCGCTTCGATCTTCGGCACCGAGCCCTTCCTGTCGGAGAGCCGCTATCGGGAGGAGCTCGCCCGCGATCGGATCCGCCCTGCGGACATCGAAGCGGTCCTCGACCTCGATGCCCCACAACTCGCGCAGGCCGAACTCGCCGGCGGCGAACTCACCGTCCGTGATCTCCATCGCGTCTTGCTCTTGCATCCTGTTCACCAGGAATCAGATGCGGCCGTTCGGTGGACGCTGACCGAGAGCGACGTGCTCAACCGGCTGCGGGCCGACCTGCCCGCCGACGTGCGGCATCGGCTGCTGGACGAAGCCTCCGAGGTCGACGGCGCGGAGCATCAGCCGCGGCTCACTGACACCGCGGATGAAGCGACACGCCGCACGACGTTCACCCGCGCGGCTGCGGCCTCATCCGATCACGAGCGGCGGGTGTGCAGTGACCTGTGGCACGCCTGCGTCGAAACGATGGCGCTGTCTCAAAAGGCCGTCATCCACGTGCGGCCGCCCATCCGGCATCGCGACCTGATCCTCGCCGTCGACCCCGCTCTCGACACCGACGCGCTCGTCCACCCGTTGCTGATTCGCCTCTGCGCGGCGTTTCTCGATCAGGGAGTCGCGAGTTGGCAGATGCCCGATCGCAACCGGGGCCTCCTCCACGCGACCGTGAGCCTCTACTCCGACGCCTCCGGCCCGAGCGAGCCTTGGAGCGCGCACCTCCCCGCGGCGCTTCAGGCCTGCCGAGGCCTGACGGCCCATGAGGTGATCACGGCCGAGATCGAGCGGGCGGGCATCCCGCCAGCCGACCGCGGCGACTTCATCCGAAGCACGCTCCTTGCGCTCCGCGGCTGGGCGGGCATGATCTACCAGTTTCAGGAACGCCCCGACCGCGCGCCCGTTGAGCAGGTGCCGGCTCACCTCGCCGATTTTCTCGCTGTGCGGCTGGTGCTCGACCGGGTGGCCGCCCAATGGGCTGCGAGGCGGTTAGGCATTCCGCCCACCGGTCATGGGAGCATCGATCTGGCAAGCTGGCGGGTCGAGCTCCAAGACCGCTTTCCGGCCCAGCGTGGACCGGGCACGCTGGCCCGGGCGTTCCTTTTGCACCAGGTTTCGCAACTGGTGGGCCTGACCGGCCGCCACATCCGCAGTCTCGATGAAAACGACCTGCTGCGGTTCGAGCGTGCCATCTCGGCTTTCGACTCGACGGCACGGCGGCGGCTGTTTCACTTGGCGTACGAACGTCGGCACCGGATCATGATCCTCGACAGCTTGTCCTCTCATGTCGCCGCCGCGCATCCGCCGTCAACGCGCTCACCAACCGGGCAACTCGTGCTCTGTATCGACGAGCGGTGTGAGTCGTTTCGGCGGCACGTGGAGGAGATCGACGGCGGTTACGAGACCTTCGGCACGGCGGGTTTTTTCGCCGTGCCGATGTATTACCAGGGCCTCGACGACTGGCATCCATCCCCGCTCTGCCCGATCGTGATGCGGCCGGGCCATACGGTGGTCGAGGTGCCGGAGGACCATTCTCTCGCCCACCACAGGCTGCACCGCAACCTCCGAAAACGGTATGGCCAGATCTCTGGCAGCCTGTCGGCCGGCTCGCGGACGCTCTTCCGCGGCAGCCTGTTCGCAGCGCTGGCCGGCGGGATCGCGGCGATTCCGCTGGTGGCCCGCGTGGCGTTTCCCCGGCTTTCCGCCCGAATCGGCAAATCTGCCGCCGACGTCACCCGCCGCCGGATTGCGACGCGACTCGATCTGTTTCGCGACGGACCGACGACGCTGGACGACGGCACCCACCCCGGTTTCGACATCGACGAAATGGCCGGCATGGTCCGCAGGGTGCTTGAAGACATCGGCCTCACAACGCGATTCTCGCGGCTCGTGGCCGTGCTCGGGCACGGTTCGTCGAGCCGCAACAATCCCCACGAGAGCGCCTATGACTGCGGCGCCTGTGGTGGCGGCAAGGGCGGGCCAAACGCCCGGGCGTTCGCGATCATGGCCAACGATGCTCGCGTCCGCGAACGGCTCGCCCGCGACGGGCTCGTCATTCCCGACGACACACGCTTCATCGGCGGGATGCTCGACACCTGCTCCGATGGGATCACGTGGTTCGACGCCGAGCGACTCCCCGCCAGCCATCATGCCGACAAAGAGGCCATGCAACGAGTCTGCGCGGCTGCCACGGCTGCCGATGCTCACGAACGGTGCCGGCGGTTCGAGTCGGCCACCTTCGATCTCTCCCCCCGCGAAGCGTTGGCCCACGTCGAGGCCCGGAGCGTCGACCTCGCCCAGGTGCGTCCGGAACTCGGCCACGCCACCAACGCCGCCTGCATCATCGGCCGTCGCTGGCGAACCCGGGGATTGTTTCTC
Source organism: Pirellulales bacterium (assembly GCA_040877375.1). GTDB lineage: Bacteria > Planctomycetota > Planctomycetia > Pirellulales > UBA1268 > QWPN01. Next base: position 11,056 of record JBBDNW010000101.1, read on the forward strand.
GACCGACGCGCGTTTCTTGTTTCCTACGACCCCACGACCGACTCGGACGGCGCGATCCTCGCGCGAACGCTCGCCGCCGTCGGTCCGGTGGGCGCTGGGATCAACCTGGAGTATTTCTTCTCGACGATCGACCGGCTGGGATATGGAGCGGGCACCAAACTGCCACACAACATCACCGGCCTGATCGGTGTGATGGATGGCCACGGCAGCGACCTCCGGACGGGGCTGCCGTGGCAGATGGTCGAGATTCACGAACCTGTCCGATTGCTGATCGTGATCGACGCCAAGCCGGCGGCGATTCTCGCCGCCGCCGAACAGGTGCCGCCCGTCAAAAAACTGCTGGTCAACGGCTGGATTCAGGCCGTGTCGTGGGATCCCGACACCGGCGCACTGTCGGTCTTCGAAGACGGGGCCTTCAGGCCCTACGTGCCGGAAGGCACGCAGGTGCCGATCGTCGACCGCTCGGTGGATTGGTACGCAGGCCACCGCGAGCATCTGCCTCCCGCCCGCGTGCTGAAGGCGATCACACCACGCGACCAACCACGCGACGGGCGACACGCGGGGGGTGCGGCATGAGCGGCCACGACCTGATCTCGCTGCTCGTGATCGCCCAACTCGCGGCGCCGCTGGCCACGCTGGCCGCCATCGGCCTTCCGGCGCTCGCGGATCGCCCACTCAGTGAGGCTTCCACGACACGGCTGGTGAGCATCGGATTCGCGGTCGGGTTTCTCTCCGCCGTCGCCACCCTCGCGGTCCTCGCCGTGCGGGGCTTTCGTCCCGAGATCGTGCACGTGGCGACATGGTTTGCCGTGGGGCACCACGAGGCCACCATCCATCTGGTCGCCGACGCCCTTTCCGTGCCCTACGTCTGCTTCTCCAGCGGACTGTGCTGGCTCGTCAACGCGTTCGCGGGAAAGTATCTCCACCGCGAGCCCGGGTTCACGCGGTTTTTCATCCTCCTGACCCTGTTCGGTGCAGGCATGAACCTGATGGTGCTGGCCGACAGCATCGACGTGTTGTTCGCTGGCTGGGAATGCCTGGGCATCTCGTCGGCCCTGCTCATCGGCTTCTTCCACGAGCGGTCCAACGCGGTCAAAGCGGCTCTGCGGGCGTTTACGACATACCGGATCTGCGATGTGGGAATCCTGACCGCCAGCGTCGTCATCCACCGCGCGGTCGGCTCGGGCGACTTCGACCGGCTGTTTGGCGTCAACTGGCCGAACGGCACGTGTCTGGTGTCGGCCACGACCGCCACGGCGGTGTCGCTGCTGCTGGTGTTCGCGGCGCTTGGCAAGACGGCGCAGGTGCCCTTCTCCGGCTGGCTGCCCCGGGCGATGGAAGGCCCCACGCCGTCGAGCGCGATCTTCTACGGAGCCCTGTCGATCCACGCCGGCGCCTACGTGCTGCTCCGCTGCGAGCCGCTCCTCGAACAGGCGCCCCTGGCCCGAGCCGCCTTGATCCTGATCGGCACCGGGACGGCGATCCACGCGAGTCTGGTCGGGCGGGTCCAGACCGATCTCAAGAGCGTGTTGGCATTTGCCTCCATGACGCAAGCCTCACTGATCCTCGTCGAGATCGGACTCGGGTGGCGGGTGATCCCGCTGGTCCACGTGATCGGCCACGCGATCCTGCGGAGCCTGCAGATTCTCCGTTCGCCATCCGCTCTCCACGATCGCCATGAGCTGGCCGCCGCGCTCGGCGGCCACCCTGGCCCGAGCGGTTCGTGGCTCATCTCGATTCTGCCGCAGGCCTGGCAGACCCACCTCTACAGGATCGCGCTCGACCGCGGCTACGAGGAGATGGCCGTCAGCCGTTTTGTCGCGGGTCCGATCGTCCGGCTGCTCGAACGGGCCGCAGCTCTTGAAAAGGCGTGGATCGCCTGGCTCGCCGGGGAATCCTCGGAGCACAGACGATGATCGCCTCCCACGTCATGCCCGCGGCAAGGGATTGGATTCTGTCCGGCGTCGCCGTCACGGTGGCCGCGCCGCTGGTGGCTGGCGGCCTGGCGGCCCTTGGCGTCGCGGATCGGTTTCTCCGCCCCCTCTCCGTCGCCGCCATGGCGATCTCGTTTGTCGCCAGCCTTGCCATCGCGCTCGCCTGGCAGGTGACCGATGGCACACCGGTCGCCTTTGGCGCCGCTTCTGGTGACGGACAGTTGATCTTCATCGACGGCCTCAATGCCGTGCTCCTGCCGTACGTGGGGCTTGTCTTGCTGGCCATCGTGCTGGTCGCACCGCGGCGATCGCTCGAATCGGCGATGGTCAAGCGGCTGTTGCTCGGCGCTGCTGCGACCTTCGCGCTGTTTGCCACGTCGCATCCTTTGGTGCTCGTCGTGCTCTGGGCCGTGACGGCCCAACTCACCTGGCGCTCCACCCGGGTGACGCCCGGTGGCCGACCGGCCGCACGCGTGTTTGCCATCTCCATGTGGCTGGCGTTGGCCTGCATGGCAGCCGGTACGGCGCTGCTCGTTGCGGATCCGCCCTGGGAGCGATCCAGCGGCCTGATGGGAACGGCAGGTGGCTGGCTCGTCGCGGTCGCCGTGATGCTCCGCAAGGGTATTTTTCCGTTTCATTCCTGGTATCCCGCCCTGTTCTCGGGCGCCCCGATGGCGACGGCGCTGGCCGCCACGATGCCGCAGGTCGCCTCCTACACCGCGGTCCGGCTGCTCGTGGGTCACGCCGACGGAGTCGCCACGGAGCTCGAGTTTCTCGCCCTGTTCGCGCTCGTCACGGCTGTCTATGGAGCGGCGCTCGCCCTGGTGCAGCGGGATCTGCGCGGGTTTATCGGAGCGCTGGCGATGAGCCAGTCGGCACTCGTGCTGGCCGGCCTTTCCGGCAGGCTGCCCATGGAGCTCAACGGAGCGTTCTGCGTGTGGATCTCGAGCGGCCTGGCGATCACCGGTATCGGGCTGGTGACCTGGGCGCTCGAGAGTCGGGCCGGCGACATTTCGCTGGAAACACTGCAGGGCCGCTTCTGGGATGCGCCGGCCCTCGCGGCCTTTTTTCTGCTTTTTGGCATGGCTGCCATCGGTCTGCCCGGCACGCTCTCCTTCGTGGCAGACGATCTCATCGTGTCGGGCAGCCTCGACGACCAGCTCCACGCGGGCCTGATGGTGATCGCATCGACCGTGCTCTGCGGGATCGCCGTGATGCGCTGCTGGTTTCATGTGTTCGGCGGCCCTTCGGCGGTCGACAGCCCGCAACACGCGATCCTGCCACGAGAGCGGTTGACCTTCACGGCTTTGATCGCCGCCCTGTTCGTCCTCGGCATCTGGCCGGGGCCGTTGGTGCAGGCCTTGGAGAAGGCTGCCGAGCAGGTGCTCCGTGCCCCGGCAGCGCTGCCGCCGCCTCCGCTCGCGCCACCGTCGATCCCGGCCCACCCGGCGCACGGGGCCGCGACACAGCACCTGTTCCCCGGCTCGCTTTCCATCATGACCGCCCCGTCCGTTACGAAAGGAATCTTCCCATGCTGACCATCCCGCTCGCAACACTCTGCGGGCACGTTCCAGCCCTCGTCGCCGTCTTCAACGCGGAGCAACTCGGCCGCATCGTCGAATCGCTCGAACGCAACCTGCTGACGCCGATCCCACTGTGTTTCGTGCTGGGCCTGATCTGCACCCAGATCCACGGCGGCATCAAGATTCCGAAGGAGCTCTACCTCACGATCGCGATCTTCCTGCTGATGTCAATCGGCTTTATCGGCGGCCACGAACTGGCGCACGAGTACCAGGAGCACGGCGTCTCCACGATCTGGAAACCGGCGCTGGTGACGCTGGTCCTCGGCTGCCTGACGCCCATCTCGGCGTTCCTCGTGCTCCGCTACGTAGGCAGCATGTCGATCGCCGACTCCGCGGGGATCGCGGCCCATTACGGGAGCACGTCTGCCGTGACCTATGCCGTCGCCAACTCGTTTGTGGAGCAGACGCAGCATCCCGCCAACAGCTTCCTCCCGACACTCGTGACGATCCTCGAATGCCCGGGCATTGCGATCGCGCTGGTGCTCGGGGCGGCGCTCTCCGCCCGGGAACGTGCCGCGAAGGCTCAGGCCACCGGTGTGCCGGTCCGCGAATCCAAGCTTGGCGAAGCGCTCTACGAGGTGATGACCGGACAGTCGATCCTGCTGATGGCCGGCATGCTCGTCATCGGATTTATCTCCACGCTGTTCATGGACACCAAGGGTTTCCAGCCCTTTTACGACTTCTTCCAAAGCAAGGGCATGCTGTTCCGTGGCGCCCTGTGCATCTTCCTGCTGGAGATGGGGCTCGTGGCGGGGGAACGGCTGGGCGACCTCCGCAAGGTGGGGCCGTTTTTGGTGGCCTTCGGCATCATCATGCCGCTGATCCACGGGTTTGCCGGTGTCTACTTCGGCCATCTGGCTGGGCTCAATCTCGGCGGCTGCACCGTCCTGGGGGCGATCGTGGCCAGTGCGTCGTATATCGCCGCACCGCCGGCGGTGCGGCTCACCCTACCGGAGGCGAATCCGACCCTGTCCATCACGGCGGCGCTCGCCATCACGTTTCCCTTCAACATCGCGATCGGCATTCCGATCTACTTCGAAATGGCCAAGTGGGTCGGCGCGACCTGATCCGGGTACCATGCTCTGTAACCACATCCGCCATCCAGCTCAGGAACTTTTCCCATGCAACTCTATCCACTCAAACTTGTCACCATCGTCGGTGAGACCGTGATCATGGACGACATCGCCAAGGAGTGCCAGGAACTCGGGGCGAGCGGATACACGCTGAGCGAAGTGCTCGGCCAGGGATCCCGCAGCGCCCGCAACGTGATCGTCACGGGCGCCTCGAAGACGATGAAGCTGGAGTTCGTCGTCCCCATGGATGTGGCGGAGAAGATTCTCAAGCACGTCTCGCATACTTACTTCGAGCACTACGCCTGCATCGCCTGGCTCTCCGACGTGCAGGTCATGCGGGGCGAGAACTACCTGTCCAAGTGACGGATTCGCCACAACCTGCGGCGGAGAGCGACGCGACGACGGTGGTCCGCCGCAGGGTGGCGATCAGCGGCATCGTGCAGGGCGTGGGCTTCCGGCCGTTTGTCTGGCGACGGGCGACACGGCTCGGGCTCTCGGGCTGGGTCGGGAACGACACCGTGGGCGTGACGGCGGAGGTCCAGGGCACCACTGCCGCCGTCGCCGGGTTTCTCGAGGGTCTTGCTTCCGCAGCGCCGCCGCTTGCCCGCGTGACCGGCATCGAGTCGCTTGACCTGCCCCCGCATGCCGACGAAGCCGGCGGCCGGTTCGTGATCCTCGAAAGCGCGGGCGGCGCCGCATCCCGCGGCGCTCTTGTGCCCCCCGACGTCGCGCCGTGCAAAGCCTGCCTCGCCGAGCTGGCCGACCCGGGCAATCGGCGGCATCGCTATCCCTTCATCAACTGCACCGACTGCGGCCCCCGATTCACGATCATCGAGGCCCTGCCCTACGACCGCGACGCGACCACCATGCGGTCGTTCACGATGTGCGGGGCCTGCGCGGCGGAGTATTCCAATCCGTTGTCGCGGCGCTTCCACGCCCAGCCGAATGCCTGCCCCGCATGCGGCCCGGCGGTCTGGTTTGCCCGCACCGCTCCTGGCGCGATCCCGCTCGACCGTGTCGCCGCCCGCTGCCTCGGCGAGGCCGCGATCGAGGCCGCCCGCACGCTGCTCACTCGCGGCGGCATCCTCGCGATCAAGGGCGTAGGCGGCTTTCAGCTGGCGTGCGACGCCACGAACGTGGCGGCGGTGGCCCTCCTCCGCGACCGCAAGCGGCGGCTCCGCAAGCCGTTCGCCGTGATGGTGGCCGACCTCGCCGCCGCCCGGGAAATCGCCGCGGTGGACGAGCAGGAGCGGCGGCTCCTCGAAGGTCGCGAGCGGCCGATCGTGTTGCTCAAGCCGCGGCCTGACGCGGCTGGTCCGGCGGCAGGACTCGCGACGGCGGTCGCACCAGGCAACGACTTCCTGGGCCTGATGCTCCCCTCGTCGCCGCTCCATCACCTGCTCTGCGGCGGCCTGCCGCCGCTCGTGATAACGTCGGGCAATCTCGCCGAAGAGCCGATCGCCATCGACGAGGCCGACGCCGCCTTGCGACTCGCGCCTCTTGCCGACGGCTTCCTGATGCACGATCGCAAGATTTTCGTGCCTTGCGACGACTCGGTCGTGCGGTGCGTGGCCGGCCAGCCGCTCCCGATCCGCCGTGCCCGCGGCTATGCGCCCCTGCCGATTCGACTGGCCCGCGGCGGGCCGGCCGTCCTCGCAGTCGGCGGTGAACTCAAAGCTTCGCTCTGTCTGGCCTACGACGATCAGGCGATCATGAGCCAGCACATCGGCGACATGGGCACGCTCGAGACGTTTCAGACATTCGAACGGGCGGCGGTGCAGCTGATGCGGCTCTTCAATGTCGCTCCGGCAGCGGTCGTCGCCGACCTGCATCCTGGGTATCTCTCCACAAGCTGGGCCCGTGACTTCGCCGCCGCTCGCGGCATTCCGCTCGTGCAGGTGCAGCATCACGAGGCCCACGTCGCCGCCCTGCTCGCCGAACACGGCCGCGACGCCGGCCACGTGTCGGGGTTTATCGGCATCTGCTTCGACGGGACAGGCTACGGCCGCGATGGCACGATTCAGGGGGGCGAGTTCTTCGTCGCCGATCGCAGTGGTCTCGTGCGCATGGCCCACCTGAGACCGTTTCCGCTGTCAGGCGGCGACGCGGCGATCCGCCATCCCTGGCGGGTCGCGCTTACGCTGCTCCGCGAAGCGGGCAGCGCCTGGGACCCACGGTTGCCGTGCGTGCAGGCCGCGACCGCCGCCGACCGCGACGTGCTCGCGCGGCAGTTGGAGCGGTCGATCAACTGCATCACGAGCACGAGCATGGGTCGCCTCTTCGACGCCGTGGCGTCGCTAGCCGGTGTTCGCCACTCGATCGACTACGAGGCGGAGGCCGCACTGAACCTCGAGGCCCTGACGGCTGCAGCCCCGCGGGAAAATCGCCCTGCATTTGCCCTCGCCCCAGGTGCCGACGGTGCCGTCGTGGCCGACTGGCGACCGCTCATCACCGATCTCGTCGATGACATCAAAGCCGGCGCATCGCCAACCGCGACCGCCGCCGGATTCCACGAGGCCGTGGTACGAATGATCGTCGGCGTCTGCGTGCGGCTCCGCGACGGCGGCGCGGGCACCACGGTCGGCCTGACCGGCGGCGTATTTCAAAACCGGCTGCTCGTGGAGCGGTCACTCGACGCCCTGCACACCGCGGGCTTCGAGGTGCTCACCCACCACGCCGTGCCACCCAATGACGGCGGCCTCGCGCTTGGCCAGGCAGTGCTCGGGCGGCTCGCACTCCCTCCCCGACCGTGATCGTCTTTGGAAAGATGCAGGTGTCGCCGTATGACTGACCCAGCACTCGATGCCGCCTACCGTGCCACCACCTATTCGGTCGTGTTGCCCAACGGCACCGGGCTCGCGCTGCGCGTCGGCGAGCACTCCCTAGCACTCGACCGGTTTCTCACCACTACAGGCCATGACCACTGGGCCTTCATCACCGCCTGCAATCCGCGCTCCCTTCGGCTCGGGGAGGCCGAGAACGCCACACGGCTGGCACGGTTTACCGACCTCGTGCGTGCTCGTGGGCTTCACGCACTCCCCGGCGAAGGGCGGGGCGACGGCGGCAACTGGCCGCCAGAGCCGAGCCTGCTCGTGCTCGGCATCGAAGAACACATGGCCATCGCATTGGGTCGGATGTTTGACCAACACGCCATCGTGGTCGGCGCGCGCGGCGGCCCGCCCCGGCTGGTCTGGGTTTCAGCGGGATAGAGCGGATCCGACTCTGGTAGATCACCGGCTCGGGGGCGGCAAAAGTCTCGTCGCCGGGGCGAAGATCCGCCCAAGGCTCCTCGAGCGTTCGCCGACCCCCTCGTCTCCCGACAGGAAGCCCCAAGCGCGAGCGCGGGGAATACGCCCACCACCACGCCCGCCACCCGCATTCCCATCGCTCGCGCCGTGCCTCCCGACAGGAAGCCCCAAGCGCGAGCGCGGGGAATACGCCCACCACCCCAACCCGCTCCACGCCACTGCGAGAGCGCATCCGCCTTTTGTTGGTCACGCGGGCCCCAGGGCTGCCCGACGCTCGGCGAGATACCCAAGCCACACGTCGAGCCCCGCGCCGGTTTTCGCCGACGTCTCGAAGACCCGCATCCCCGGCCGCACCGCCTCGATGTTTGCAAGCGCCGTGCCCCGATCAAACTCGCACGCGCCGGCGAGATCGACTTTCGTGATCGCCGCCACGTCGGCCGTATTGAAGAGCCCGGGATACTTGAGCGGCTTGTCTTCCCCCTCGGTCACCGAGAGAAGTGCGAGCCGCACCGATTCGCCCAAGTCCCAGCTCGTCGGGCAGACGAGGTTGCCGACGTTCTCGATGAAGAGATAGTGCAGCGCCGCGATGTCCCAGCCGTCGAGATGCCGCTGCACCATGTCGGCCTCCAGGTGACACAGGCCGTGGGTCATGATCTGCCGTACGGGGGCCCCACTCTCGGCGAGCCGCCGCGCGTCGTTGTCGGTCTCGAGGTCACCCACGACCGCCGCGACAGGCTCACCAGCGGCGACGAGCCGTTCGAGCGTCTCCCGGAGGAACGAGGTCTTGCCGGTGCCGGGGCTCGACACCATGTTGACGACGAGCACGCCCGCCTGCTCAAACCCGCGGCGCATCTCGCGGGCGAGTTCGTCGTTCTGCTTGAGGATCTTGGTACGGACCTCGAGAATGCGGGGCTCGATCATTGAGTTACATTCTCTGTGGCCTGGATCATGACGGCCTCGTCGGCCAGTTCGATTGACTCGAGATCGAGCTCGCGGCCAGCGCGGATGTCGCCGCTCGGCGTGCCGCACGCGGGGCAGGCAAACTTCTGAATGCCGGGCAACTCCACCTCCCGGCCGCATATCTCGCACCAGACCGTGGCGGGCACGTGGATGACCCGCAACTCGGCACCGGCGAGCAGTGTCCCCTCGCTGACGATGCCAAAGCTAAACCGCAGCGCGTCTTCGTGAACACACGACAGCCTGCCGATCCGGAGGGTGACCGCCACAGCCCGCACAGTCCCGGCGGCGCGGCAGTGTTCACCGGCAATCTCGACAATGCGGCTAGCGATCGAGAGTTCGTGCATGACATCACCTCGCACAGCGACTCCCTGATTTTTCGCGCGCCGGCCTGCGAAAACGATCCCGACCGGAGACACATCGCCAGCTCTCGAGTTTACGGGATCAAAAGCCGCCAGACACTTTTCGGTGGAATCGTGATCGACTAGGGCAAGACCGCCAACGATCATATGATCCCGTCTACGCTCTGGAACATCGGGCCTCCGGACGCGAAGATGGTGCTTGAATCGATGAAGCAGTCGTTGATTGGCACACCAATCCACGACCCGACCGACACATTCGAAATGGGGTGATGCATGCGGGCACTCGTGATCGGCTGTGGCAACCTGCTCCGCGGAGATGATGCCGCCGGGCCGGTGCTCGTGCGGCGGATGGAGGAGCGCGGCCTGCCCGAGGGGGTGCAATGCGTTGACGGCGGCACCGGGGGCATGGACGTGGCCTTCCAGATGCGGGGCTTGCCGCAGGTAATTCTCGTCGACGCTTGCTCGTCGGGCAGCGAGCCGGGGACGCTGTTTGAGGTCCCGGGCCACGAGGTCGAAAACCTGCCGTCACCCACGGGCATTAACCTCCATGCCTTCCGCTGGGACCACGCCGTCGCCTTCGGGCACTGGCTGCTGAAGGACGAATACCCTGAGCACGTGACCGCCTACCTGATCGAGGGTGAACGGTATGAGATGGGCGCAGGCCTCTCAGCGGCGGTCGATGCCGCAGTCGACCAGCTTGTCGATCTCTTGATCGAGCAACTCGGGCCCGAGCCCGCGGAGGCCGCCCCGCCGCTCTGGAGCCAATGATGGAACTGATCCAACTCCAACTGCCGGGAGACATGAGCGGCTGGTACGAGGGACCGCAGGTCGGCGACGTGACGGCCAATGCGCCCGTGGCCTTCGAGGGGGGCGGCGCGAAGATCCTGGTGCTTCGCGTCAAAGACAATCTCCGCGCTTTTCGCAATGCCTGCGGCCACGTCGGCCTGCCGCTCCAGCGTGGGACATGCAACGCGGAGGCCGGCACGATCACCTGCCCGTGGCATGGGTTTCGGTTCAACGCCGACACCGGTGAATGCCTCACGGCGCCAGAGTGCCAGTTGGAGCCCTTTGCCCTACGGGTCACCGGGGGAGTCGTCTGGGTGAAGCCGACATGACCACCACGCCCCCCGCCAGGAAGCGTAACGGCGTGAGCCGTACGGCCGCCGCACCCGCGGCGCGGCCTCCCGACAGGAAGCCCCAAGCGCGAGCGCGGGGAATACGCCCCCCACCCCAACCCGCTCCCCGCCACGAGCAACGTCACCACCCGCCTTCCCATCGCTCGCGCTCCGGGCTTCTTGTCGGCAGCACCGCCTCTCCGCCAGGATGTCGGCAGCGCACCGGTGGCCCCCGAGTCGGACAACGATCGCGTGATGCCCTCGCCGCGGGGAGGTGACTGATGTGTCTGGCCGTTCCGGCACTCGTCGAATCAATCCGAGATGAGCATGGCACGCGGATGGGCCGCGTGAACTTCGGCGGCGTCGTCAAGGACATCTGCCTCGCCTATGTGCCCGACATCGCCGTCGGCGATTACACGATCGTCCACGTCGGCTTCGCGATCTCGAAAATCGACGAGGCCTCGGCACTGGCCACGCTCCAAACATTCGCAGAACTCGGCCTCCTCGAAGAGAGCCTCGAGGAACTCCGCGGCGGCGACGCCGCGGACTCACCATGAAACATCTCACGGAATACCGCGACGCGGGCACGGCCCGGCGACTGGCTGCCGAGATCGGGCGGATCGTGACGCGACCATGGGCGATCATGGAGGTCTGCGGCGGCCAGACGCACTCCATCATTCGAAACGGCGTCGACCAACTGCTGCCCCCCGAGATGGAGCTGATTCACGGGCCGGGCTGCCCCGTGTGCGTGACGCCGCTGGAGACGATCGATCGGGCCCTGGCGATCGCGGCGCAGCCGGGCGTGATCTTCTGCTCGTTTGGCGACATGCTCCGCGTGCCCGGTTCGCGCGAGAATCTGTTTTCGGTCAAGGGCCGCGGCGGCGACGTCCGCGTCGTCTACTCTCCGCTCGACGCGGTGAAACTCGCCCAGGCACACCCCGATCGCGAGGTGGTGTTTCTTGCGATCGGTTTCGAGACGACGGCGCCTGCCAACGCCATGGCTGTGAAGCTCGCCAAGCAACAGGGCCTGACCAACTTCTCGATGCTCGTCTCGCACGTCCTCGTGCCGCCCGCCATCGAGGCGATTATGCGCAGCCCAAGTAACCGCGTGAATGCGTTTCTCGCGGCGGGGCATGTGTGCAGCGTGATGGGCACCTGGCAGTATCCGCCGCTCGCCGAGCGGTTTCGGGTGCCGATCGTGGTCACGGGCTTTGAGCCGCTCGACCTGCTGGAGGGCATCCGGCGAACGGTGCTGCAACTCGAGGCGGGCCGCCACGAGGTAGAGAATGCCTACGCCCGCGTCGTGACCGAGCGGGGCAACGAGTCGGCGCAGGGCGTAATCGCGGAGGTTTTTGCGGCCGTCGACCGGGCCTGGCGGGGGATCGGCGTGATTCCAGCGAGCGGCTGGCGATTGGCCGACGCCTACCGGGATTTCGATGCCGAGATCCGCTTCGCGGTGGGCGACGTCACCGCGGTCGAATCGCCGCTTTGCAAGAGCGGCGAGGTGCTCAGGGGCACGCTCAAGCCCAACCAGTGCCCCGCCTTCGGGAAGGAGTGCACGCCGCGGACGCCGCTCGGGGCGACGATGGTGTCAACCGAGGGCGCCTGTGCGGCCTACTACAATGCGGGACGATGGGCCGGTTCCGGCAGAAGACCCTGATGAGCGACACACCCCACATCACGAGCTTCGCCTGCCCGCTTGCGCTTCGCGAATCCCAGCAGGTGCTGATGGGCCATGGCGGCGGCGGGGCACTCTCTCGCGATCTCATCGAGCATGTGTTTCTGCCCGCGTTCTCAAACCCCCTGCTCGACCGGCTCGGCGACTCGACCGTGATCGACATCGCTGGCCACCTCACCGGCGGTGGGCGGCTCGCCCTCTCGACCGATTCCTACGTGGTGCGGCCGCTCTTCTTTCCTGGCGGCTCGATCGGCGACCTCGCGGTCAACGGCACCGTCAACGATCTTGCCATGAGCGGTGCGCGGCCGCTCTACCTGACAGCGGGCTTCATCATCGAAGAGGGGCTCGCCATCGGCGATCTGGCCGAGGTGGTGCGGCGCATGGCGGTGGCGGCGACGGCGGCCGGCGTGCAGATCGTGACGGGCGACACGAAGGTGGTCGAGCGCGGCCACGGCGACGGCGTCTACATCAACACGGCAGGCATCGGCATCGTGCCGCCGGGGATCGGTGTCGGCGTGGAGTCCATCCGACCAGGCGACGTGGTGCTCGCGAGCGGCACGCTCGGCGACCACGGGATGGCGATCATGAGCGTTCGCGAAGGACTCGCGTTCGATTCCGAGATCGTGAGTGACACGGCGCCGCTCTCAGGCCTCGTCGCGGCGATGCTGGCCGCCTGCCCCGCGATCCGACTCCTGCGCGATCCTACCCGCGGTGGCGCGGCCACGAGCCTCGTCGAGATCGCAGACCTGGCGAACCTTGGCATCGAGATCGACGAGTGGGCGATCCCCTTTCGGCGGCAGGTGGCCGCGGCCTGTGAGATCCTCGGCCTCGACCCGCTCCAGGTGGCCAACGAAGGCAAGCTCCTCGCGATCGTGCCGGGCGACGCGGCGGAGCGAATCCTCGCCGCGATGCGGGGCCATGAGCATGGCCGCGAAGCCGTAGCAATCGGCCGCGTGGTGAACGCCCATCCGCGAATGGTGGTGATGCGGACCGCCATCGGCGGCGCTCGCGTAGTCCCGATGCCCCTCGGTGAGCAGCTGCCGCGGATCTGCTGATCACCAGGAAGCCCCAAGCGCGAGCGCGGGGAATACGCTCCCCACCCCATCCCGCTCCT
>JBBDNW010000102.1:0-4415 GCA_040877375.1 Pirellulales bacterium
GTGTTGGGTCGGCTTCCGGAGCCGGAATCAACCCACAGATTCTGCTGAGGAGGCTGAATTTTGATGACGAGCGGCTCGTGGGTCGTGACGGCTACGACCCGTCGAGCCGTGGCCCGCGGGGCACCGATGCGCTCGTGGCCGCAATCGATGCGGTTTATGGCCAGCCCACAACTATTCTCTTCGACGAGATTCAGAATGTACCGCGCTGGGAACTCGTGGTGAATCGGCTCCGCCGTAGCGGCCGGCGGCTTATTCTCACTGGCAGTAATGCCAACCTACTCGGCTCCGAACTGGCCACGCATCTGACGGGCCGCCATCTGGCGATTCCCTTGTTGCCGTTTTCATTCAGTGAGTTCGCCAGCGCCATTGCGCCAGGCGGTCGCACCGCGGTCGAATCGGCGGCCCTCTGCCGAGCCTACGCGGAAAGAGGTGGCTTTCCGGAGATTGTCATGAAAGACATCGCCGGCGGTGACTATCTCCGGACCCTCGTCTCGGCGGTGATCTACAAAGACATCGTCAGCCGCTTTCGCCTGCGGGCGCCACAGGGGCTTGATGCCCTGGCTACCTGTCTGCTGTCGAACCCTGGTGGAGAGTTTTCTTTCGCGGCGCTCAGACAGGCCACAGGCTGTCAGAGCGGCCACACGCTGAAGAAATATGTCGGTTATCTCGAACAGGCGTTTCTACTCTTCACAGTGCCGCGGTTTTCATTCAAGCCGCGGGAGCAGGCGGCATCGAACAAGAAGGCCTATGCGATCGACAACGGACTGATCGCGGCGGCAGGATTCCAATCGAGCCCCAATCGCGGCCGGCTGCTCGAAGCCCTCGTGGCGATCGAGTTGTACCGCCGGCAACTACGGGGACAATGCCGGCTGTTTTATTGGAAGGATTCTGGACAGTCGGAGGTCGATTTCGTGGTGCACGAGGGCCGCACGGTACAGACACTCATCCAAGTCTGCGCCGATATCCGCCAGCCGAAGACTCTGGCTCGCGAAATCCGTGGTCTGATTCGGGCCGGTCATCAGCTCCGCTGCGATGATCTTGTGCTGCTCACGGAGAGCGAATCTTTCGAGAGCCAAGAGACTTGGCATGGCCAAACCGCCATCATCCGCCGCCGACCGATCTGGCAATGGCTCGCTGGCGCGACGGCCACGGGTTTGGATCGACCATAGTCTTGTAGACGGTGCCGGGTTTACGGCACTGGCTGCCAGTCGCGAAGCTTGCAGTGCACCTGGGCGACCTGCCCCATGAAATGCTCCATGGAGGTGAGCGCCCACCACAGCCACTCTTGACGGCTGGGATAGCCTCACGGGTTGACCTTGTTCAACCCTTTTCAGAGGAGGCTTTTCATGGGTAGGCAGATGAATCAATCGAAGGCGAGTGAGTGGCAATCGCGGCTGCGGCGTTTTGATGTGTCCGACCTGACAGTGGCCCGGTTCTGTGCCCGCGAGCGAGTGACGGTGCCGTTGTTCTGGTACTGGCGGCGGAAGTGTGTCGACATCGGCACGCGACCCGAGCCATCGGTGCCAGCGTTCGCGCCGGTCGACATCATCGGTGGTCGATCGGTGCAGCTCCGCTTCCCGGCAGGCGCCGTGCTCGAGATTCCCGAGGACCGGCCCGATCTCATGCGGATCGCCATTGTGGTGCTCGCGGGAGTGTCACAGCCATGCTGAGCATCGCCCCACCACCGACGATCTACCTCCACACCGGCACCACGGACATGCGGAAGAGTTTTGATGGGCTCTCCGGAATCATCCGCGGCACGTTTGCGGCTGACCCCTCTGACGGCAGTCTCTTTCTGTTCGTGAACAAGCGACGCGACCGCATCAAGGCGTTGTGGTGGGACGGCGACGGCTACGTGCTCTGGTACAAGCGACTCGAAGAAGGAACGTTTGAGACGATTGCGTCGCCGAATGGTGAAGCACGCGTGCGCATCGACTCGACCAAGCTCGCGATGACATCATCTCCGATCGCGACACGATCATCACCGACTGTCGCAAGACGATCGCCGCGAAGGCCGCCCTCGTCGAGCAACAGAACCAGCAGCTCGAAGAACAGAAGGCCGAGCTTGCGAAGGCCGTCGCCGAGCGAGACCTCGCGCTGCAGCGTGCGTTCCGCAAGAGGTCTGAGAAGTATCTGAACGCCCCGAAGCAGTTCGTGATCGACTTTGGCAACACACCCGATGTCGTCGATGCGGCGGAGGGGATTGCCGATGCGGCCGAGGAGCAGATCGCCGGCTACACGCGAAAGAAGAAGGACCGACAGCCCCGCAACGAACAGCTTCCCGCCCACCTGCAGCGCTACGAAGTGACCCTCGATGTCCCCGAAGACCAGAGGGTCTGCCCTGAGCACGGTGAGCGACAGATTATCGGGCACGAGCGTCTCGAGACGCTTGAGATGATTCCCGCCTCGTTTCGTGTGCGGGTGACGCTCATCCCGAAACTGGCCTGCCCTGGTTGTTCGGAGTGTGGCGTGGTTGAAGCCCCGCGGCCGAAAGGCCTCGTTGAAGGCAACAGGTTCGACACAAGCGTGGCGGCCGCGATCATCACCGCGAAGTATGGATATCACCAGCCGATCTACCGCCAGCAAGACATTTTTGCGTCAAGCGGCTGGACATCGGCACGCAGCACACTTCTGAATATCCAGAAGGCTGCGGCGTTCCTCATTCCTCCGCTCATCTCGCACCTCCGGGAGGTGGTGCGGGCCGGACCGATCATCGGCACCGATGACACGACCGTGACACTCGTCGTGAACGAATCTTCGCTTCCCTCTGATTCCGAGAACCCTGACCCTGATCCAGACCCAAAGAGCGTCCGCGCTCGCGAGGTTATCGCGAATGCGCAGGCCGAGCACCGTGGCAGCATCACGGCGCGGATGTGGGCGTACCGGAGCCTCACGCAACCGATCAATGTCTTCAACTTCACGGTGAGCCGACATCGAGACGGTCCGGAGCTGTTTCTTGACGGCTTTACGGGCAGCCTCATGGCCGACTGCTATTCGGGCTATGAAGCCGTCCGCACGAGGAGCGATGGGAAGATCATCCGTGCCGCGTGTGTCACGCACGCCAGGCGGAAGGTCTTTGAAGCGCGACACAACGATCCAGTTCGCGCAGCCGTGCTGCTTGGGATGTTCCGCGAGCTCTACGACATCGAAGACTGCGCGAAGCTCATGACGGCGTGAGCGCCCACCACAACCACTCTTGACCGCCCTGTTAGCCTCGCGGGTTGACCTTGTTCACCCCGTATCAAAGGAGGCCAATCATGGCACGGCAGGTAGACCCTCGGAAGTTCCAGGCATGGCAGCGACGGCTCCAGCGGCATGCGACATCGGGACTGAGCGTCGCCCAGTTCTGTAGTCGGGAACGAGTATCCGTCGCAGTGTTCCAATACTGGCGGCGGAAGTGTTCGGGGGCGTCACCTGCCCCAGCCGCCCAGAACTCAGCCCCCGCCTTCTCACCGGTCGAACTGCTCGGCCACCGAGGCGTGACGATCCGCTTTGCAGCAGGCGGGGTGATGGACATCCCGGAAGATCGCTCTGACTTGGTGAGGGCCACGATCTTGGCCATGAGCGAGGCCCGGCAGCCATGTTGAGCATCGCGCCTCCGCCTACGATCTTTCTCCACTCGGGCTCCACCGGCATGCGCAAGAGCTTTGATGGGCTGTCCGGAATCATCCGGGGCACCTTCGGCGGCGACCCTGCCGACGGCAGCCTGTTCCTGTTCGTCAACAAGCGGCGGGACCGGATCAAGGCACTCTGGTGGGATGGCGACGGCTTCGTGCTCTGGTACAAGCGGCTGGAAGAGGGGACGTTCGAAACCGTGCCGTCTCGGACGGGCGAAGAGTGAGTGCGGATCGATCAGACACAGCTGGCGATGATCCTGGGCGGCGTTCGACTCGAGACGGCACGACGCCGCAAGCGATACGCGCGAGCCCTCGTCTAAAAAATCTTTTCACCTACCAAAAAGGCACTTGCGCTTTGCCTGAGGTCTCATTATGTTGCGGGCATGGCTCATGAAACCGCACTTCCGAACGACCTCGCCGCGTGCCACGCGATGCTCTCGGAGCATGCTCGCATTATCACGACCCAGGATCGCGAACTCGCTGTCAAGGATTCTCTGATCGATCAACAGTCGCAGCGACTCGAGGAGCAGAAGGCGGAGATTGCGAAGCTCCAGGCCGAGCGGGATGCCGCCCTGCAGTTCGCGTTCCGCAGGAAGAGTGAGCGGTACATCGACGACCCGAAACAGTTCGTGCTCGACTTCGGCGACACGCCCGACGTCGTTGATGCCGCAGAGGGGATCGCCGACGCAGCCCTGGAAACGGTCGATGGCTACGAGCGTCGCAAGACCGCTCAGCAGAAGGCCCGCAACGAACAGCTCCCGGACCACCTGCCGCGGTACGAAGTAAAGCTCGACGTAC
>JBBDNW010000103.1:0-4408 GCA_040877375.1 Pirellulales bacterium
CTCGTGCAGGTCCACGAGCCGACCTCCGTTTGCGGCCCGCTTGAAGGCCACGTGCTTCAGCCGGGGGCCGGCGAGCGATGGCACGATGCCCTCGGCGTCGCCTGCGAGCCGCCATTCATCCTCGCTTACGAAAAACAGGTCGATGTGTGTCAGCACGTCCCGCCAGGCGGCGAGGGTGCCGTCGCGAACGAGCTCAAACGGATCGAGCGAAATGAGCCGCTGCATCCCAGGTGCCGGCGCGAGGCCGTGGGCCAACTCGAGCTGGCGGGAGAGCGGCATCGGCGCGAGGTGAAACGCCTGGGCGGCCACATAGCCCTCGGGCAGGTCGGCGATGGTCGGCGAGACGTCGGCATGCGACGGGCAATCGAGGTGGTGCACGGTCCGTCGCACGGCCGGCTCGTAGAGGAGCCAGGCCCGGCCGCCGGTGCGATCGAGCCGCCGAACGCCCGTGAGGTCGATGCCGCGGGAGGCGAGCGTGGCGAGCGCGTCGGCCGGGTAGTCGGTGCCGGCGACGGAACAGATGCCCACCCGTGCTCCCCAGAGGGCCGCCGCGAGCGCGGCATGGAGTACGGCCCCGCCCGGTTCGCCCATCAGCGTGCGGCCGTCACGCAGCACGATGTCGTCCACGAGCAGGTTGCCGAGTAGCACGACGTCGGGAGCGGCCGCGGTCATCGGTGTGCCCCGGTGGCCGCACGAAAGGAGTCGGCCATCCGCTGCACCGCGGCGGGATCGAGCGGCAGCCGCCAGTCACCCCGCTGCTTGACGGAAGAGCCAACAATGAACCCGTCGGCGGTAGCGAACGCGGCGACGTTCTCGGGCGTGATGCCAGATCCGACCAGCACGGGGATGCCCACCGCCGCCGCCACGGCACGCACCTCGGCCGGGTCGGCAGCCCGGCCGGTGGAGACGCCCGTCACGATCACGCCGTCGGCACACGAAAAATCAGCGGCCTTCGCCGTCTCGGCGATGTCTACGTCGGCCGTGAGCGTGTGCGACGCATGCTTCTTCTTGATGTCGGCGAACACGCGAACATGGCCGGCGTTGACGGCCTCGCGATATCGCAAGAGCAGACCGGCGTCGGCCTCGATGAGTCCCTCGTCGGCGACATGGGCGAACACAAATCCTTCCACGCGGACAAACGACGCTCCGCAGGCAAGCGCCACGGCGACCGCCTCCTCGTTGGCGGCCGCCAGCACCTGCACGCCGAGCGTGAGAGGCACCGCGCGGCGAACCTCGCGGCCGATCACCGCCATCGTTGCCACCACCTCCGGCCCCACGTGCGACCGCAGGTAGGGGCGGTCGAACATGTTCTCGATCAAGAGGCCGTGGAATCCGGCAGCCCGGTAGCACTCCGCTTGGCCGACGGCCGTGGCGATCTCTTCGTCGATACTCCGGCCGGCATGGCGGTGCAGCGGACTGCCTGGCAGCGGCCCCACGTGCAGCATGCCGATGAGCGGCCGCGGCACGCCGCAGAGTTCCATCATGACTGGCTTGGGTTCCATGTCCACCGGTCTACCAGACGGCCCACGCGATGGGGAGCGACTGCGGTTGCATCCGTGGGCCAGACCGCCGACAGTTGGGGTGGATTCCCTACTGCGCGAGGCTTCGATGTCCGCATCCGCCCCCACCGTCGGCTCCTGGCACAGCCTCGACCTTGCAGGCCTCCAGGCAGTGATCGATGTCCTGTGGCGATCCGCATACCGCGTGGTTGGGCCCCGCGTAGCCGACGGTGCGATCGTGATTCGCGATCTCCGCGAGGTGGCAGAGTTGCCGACCGGCTGGCTCGACGACCAGGACGGTGGCTCCTACCGGCTGCGGCACGAGCCCGCCGCCGGCACGTTCGATCATGTCGTTGGCCCTCACTCGCTCAAGAACTTCATGTTTCCCGCGCGGGAGACGATCGCGTCGTTCGTCCAGACCGATGGTTCATGGAGCCAGGTGGCTGCCCCCGCGGCGGCAACGCCGCTAGCGGTGCTTGGCGTGCGGGGCTGCGACTTGGCGGCGCTCGCAATCCAAGACCGGGTGTTTCTCGGGAGCGGATATGTCGACGAGGCCTACAAGGTGCGGCGCGAGCAACTCTTCATCGTGGCGGTTAACTGCCGGCGGGCAGCGGCCACCTGCTTCTGCCACTCGATGGGCTCTGGCCCAGCCGCGGGGCCCGGGTTCGATCTGGCACTCACAGAGATCGACGGCGGCTTCGCCTGCGAGGTGGCTAGCGTCCGGGGAGCGGCGGTGCTCGCGGAGGCGATCGCGGCGGGAACGTTGATCCGTGACTGCTCCGCGGACGAGGTCGACGTGGCGCGGGGTGTGCCGCAAGCACTGGCCACACGGATGTACGCCCGGCAGCTAGTTGGTGGCGAGCCACGGCCCCGCAGCCTCGACACCCACGGCATCCGCGACCTTTTGCTGACGAACCTCGAGCATCCCCGGTGGGACGAAGTAGCCGCGCGGTGCCTCTCCTGCACCAACTGCACGCTCGTCTGCCCGACCTGCTTTTGCTCGTCGGTGCAGGAGGTGGCCGATCTCTCTGGCGATCACGTCGATCGTGAACGGCAGTGGGCGAGCTGCTTCTCGCTCGACCATGCCCGGATGCATGGCCAGAGCGTGCGGAGTGCGACCGCGTCGCGGTATCGCCAGTGGCTGACGCACAAGTTTGCCAGCTGGATCGACCAGTTCGACACGTCGGGCTGCACTGGCTGCGGGCGGTGCATCACCTGGTGTCCCGTCGGCATCGACGTCACCGAGGAGATCGCCGCGATCCGGGCGACCGACAGCGGCGGTGCCGAGTCGCAGGCCAGGGAACGCGTGCCATGACCGTCGCCTCGCCCTGTGCCGCCCCGGTGGCCGATCCCTGGCGGTCGCATGCCGCACGGATTCGCGTGATCACGCCCGAGTCGCCGGGCGTGCGGACGTATGAACTGGAGTTCGAGGATGCGGCCATCGGCCACGAGTATCGATTCACGGCCGGGCAGTTCAACATGCTGTATCTGCCGGGCATCGGTGAGGCGGCGATCTCGGTGAGTTCTGATCCGGCTGGCCGAGAGACAATCGCTCATACCGTCCGCGCGGTGGGCAACGTCACCGACGCACTTGCCCGGCTCCGTGTTGGTGATCAGGTCTTGGTACGCGGACCCTTCGGCACGCCCTGGCCCGTGGACGACGTGACCGGCCGCGACGTCGTGATCGTGGCGGGCGGCCTCGGCCTCGCCTCGCAGCGGGCCGCGATCCTCTTCCTGGCTACAGGGCGGGCCTGCCGCTCCGTCACGGTGCTTCACGGTGCCAAGCGACCAGATGGTCTGCTCTATGCGCGGGAGTATGACGCCTGGCGGGCGGCCGGGGTCGCCGTCCACACGATCGTGAACGAGGCCGACGGCTCGTGGAGCGGTCGCGTCGGTCTTGTCACCGACCTGCTCGGGGCCGCGATCGGCGATCCCATCGCGACAACAATCCTCTCGTGTGGGCCCGACCCGATGATGGTGGGCGTGGCGGAGGCCGCGATCGGGCGGGGTGTTGCCCAGCACCAGATCTTTCTCTCGCTCGAGCGCAATATGGCCTGTGCCGTGGCCCACTGCGGTCTCTGCCAGTTTGGCCCACTCTTCGTCTGCCGTGACGGCCCCGTGCTCCGCTACGATCGAATCGCGGCACTGCTGAGAGTTCCGCAGATCTGAGGCGAGACCGCGATGGGTTTCTCACTGAGTTCCTGTGGCTGACGCGAAAGCGCATCCGACTTTGGTACATCGCCGGCTCGAGGGGGGCAAAAGTCTCGTCGCTCTCTCGCCGCGGCGGCCCGGCGCTCCTCGAGCGTTCGCCGACCCTCTCACCTCGTCAGCGGTACGGCAGCGTCGCGTGGCGCGTCCATCTGTGTCTGCTATTCTTCACGACCGATGACCGCAGCCGCCTTCATGTTTCCGACGCTCGATGAGCCCCGGGCGGCGACGTTCGCCACGGTGGCGCTGGCGAACGTGGCGCGGCCGTTTCCGCATAAGCTCGACCACCTGCTGTGCGACGGCCCCGACCCGGCGGCGGCCGATCCCGTGGCCTTGCACCCGGTGTTTTTCGGCAGCTACGACTGGCACTCGAGCGTGCACATGCATTGGCTGCTGGTGCGGACGCTGCGGCTTTATCCGCGGCTCCCGGCCGCCCCGCAGATCGTCGAGTGGCTCGCCGATCACCTCACGCCGGCACATCTCGCGCAAGAGCGGGCCTACTGCGCCGGTCCTGCCGGCGGCACGTTCGAGCGGCCCTATGGGTGGGCGTGGCTGCTGGAACTGCGGGCCGAACTCGAGCGGCTTGCTGCGGTCGAGCCGCGGGCCCGCGTGTGGGCGGCCGCGGTCGATCCGCTGGCAGCAGACCTCGCCAAGCGGCTGGCGGCATTCGTGCGGGCGGCGCCGTATCCGATCCGCTCGGG
>JBBDNW010000104.1:0-4403 GCA_040877375.1 Pirellulales bacterium
GGCGGCGGACTCGTTCGGTGAGTGTGTCGAGGTCGCCCGGGGTGATCGGCCGTGCCGCGTGAAATGTGACGGCTGGCTCGGCGATCGCGGCCGTGTCGCCCTGAAAAACCCCGTCGGTCACGCACACATGGAGATGCACATGACGGTTGAGAGCTGAGCCGAAACGATGGAGGAACGAGATGGCGCCGACGCGGGGGAGCGTGTTGTCGGCTGTGTTCGGTGACGCCGCCATGCCTGCGACGTCGCGGACAAGCCGTTCGACTTCGCTGACGAAGATCCTCGTGAGTGCGGCGACGGCCTCGGCCCGCTCGGCGAGGAACCACCGCAGTCGCTTTGGTACGGAGATGACCCACTGACGGACCGGCACCGGTGGGATGACATGATCGACCAGGTGTGAACCGGATTGCCCGAGGTCCACGCTGGAGTGGCATAGCGATCAACCCAGGCGCGGTAGTGCGGTCGCGGTTCGCGACGAGCGTGAACGCCGGCAAGCCGGACGAGTCGAGTACAAGCATCTTGTTGAAGCGATCGACACACACCGCTTTTGCGCGTTGCCACCGGCCAGCACTGCTGGCGCCAACGCGGTAGGATTACCAGAGAAGGGCTTCAGTCAGCTACGGCTCGGATGAAGCCATGGTGATGGACGTTTTTGGTAGAATCGCCTTCAGCTGGACTTCTCCTGCTTCTGAAATGCGGGAGCCCCACAGGCCGATCGATCGAAACCCCTTGAAAGAAGAAAAGATCGCAACGTCTTGGTCGCCGACCTCGATGTCCCCCTCAAGCAAAAATGAACGAAGTTCGCTACATGCGGCAAGTGCTGCAATGCTACGTCGTGAAAACTTTCCTGAAGCATGCAAAAGCCTGAGGTGCCTCGCTTTCGCAATCGCCTCAATGCCCGCATCCGTGAGATGGGTCTTGCGGGCCAAAACCTCTGTAAGCAGCGGACACGTGGCGAGGTGTGCCAAGCCTTCGTCTCCGATCTTGGAGCCACTCGCCCAGACAACTTTCAGCCGCTCGTGCCCGCGAAGCGCCTTGAGCCCTTCATCGGTGACGGGCGTGTCGCAAACGTGTAAACCCACGAGCGTCGGGAGATTCGCCATAGTTTTCACGCCAGCGTCAGTGATGGCGGTTTGGCTGAGACTCACTGAAATCAATGACCGAGATACCAGAAGCGATAAGAGGCCTTCGTCCGTTATTCCGGTGGCATCGAGATTAAGACTTTCCAGTTTGGGTAATGCCGCCACCTCGGGCAGAACGCCGTCCGTTACACGAGGGCATCGGACGAAATGCGCATACGTGAGATTCGGAAGTTGTCGAAGAACAGGGACGATCGCGGCCGCTTCGACATTCGCATCCACGACACCGAAACCGTAAAGCTCGGGGAAGACTTCGATCGCTCTGAGCATCTCGGGGGATGCATCCTGGCCACGAAGACATACCGTCGTTGCCTCGCCGTCATTGTTGTAGATGATTCGCTCGCCTAGGATCGCTGCCGCCTGCTCGCGGGTCATCACTTCCAGAGGACGCGCCATGGCCTTCTCCTTGTCTTGGCACGAATGGGATTCAGCAGTGCTCGTGCGTGAGATCATGAAAATCGCAGCGACGACGTAGATCGCCGGGCACCAAGGTTTCATTCCACGCCCTCGGCGAGAAATCGCAAAAACGCTGCCTCACTGGCAAGGTTCAACGCAGCACTCTCGCCAAACCGCCGTCTCAGGAAGGGGTTCACCTCGAGCTTGATGAACAAAGCTGTTTGCTCGTAAGCCGGTCCGGTCGACCACCGACCGGCTTTCAGTTGTTCGACTTTGTTCATCAACTCCACAAACTCCGGGTCGTTGTCCTGGAAGGCCCACATCGCGTGGGCCGTTTCTGCAGACTGAACGACACCTGCCGCCAAGCCGAGCATCTTCAAGACACCGATGCCGTTTTTGTACCGGGCGTTATCGACCCAGCCTGAAGCCTTCACCCATCGTCGCTCGACCATTCCGATCTTGATGTCACGAGGGCCGCCCTCAATGCCTCCGTTCAGAATCGCTTTCAACCGAGTCGCCTGACCCGCGTTTGGAATTCCCGATGCCGTTGTCTTGACGTCATAAACGTCGTCGATCTTCGTGTGATCGAGGATCTGCCCGATGCTGCTTTCGTCCAGCCGATATCCCGACTTCAGCTTGAGGACGTCTATCTGCGTGGTGCCGGCTGTACCGTTAGGCGGAGGCCCGCCAATGCTGACTATCTGCCGCGAAACGTTATCGACATACACATCCACGGCCCAGCCGTCGCGGTTCCGAAGGACATCGCTCACGCCCTCATGAACCGCTTTTCCGAACGCCCCATCATCCAAGGGATTTGCCGGGTTCCACGTTCCATCCATGCCTTTGACGACGTCACCGATGACCTGCGCGAGTTCGGCGTCCCAGTTTGTAAGGTCCAGAGTCGTCACGCGCCGCTTGGCACCCGACGCATTGAATGCCCATGCAACTTCACTGCCCGACACCTCGATCGACGTCAGCGATGGATGAGCCACACTCCCCGGCGCAACGATGACAAACATCGGAGACTCGAGAACGCTTCCCAAGCGAGTGAGCGGCAAAGTGGCTCCGCCGACCTGAACGCTCGACGTGGTCATTCGCGGGTCATGGATCGTGACCTTGTATTCGCGGTAGGCGCCCGGCATGATCCCTGATTCGCCCACTGCAGCCGGCGACGGAAGCGTGGACGAAACAAAGAAATCGGTCTCGAAGAAAGGCTCGTCGAGCGCCTTCCCAAGGACCGTAAACTGGGTTGACGTGAAGCGTACGCGGTCGGAGATCGACGTGCCCAGAACCGTCACGGTGACGTGTAGATCACCCGTCGTCATGCTTGGCCGAATCGCTTCGACGAACAACGTGGTCGTTTGCCCCAATACCGCTCCCAGTTCTTGGAGCGAATAGGTGCCCGGCGCGATAAAATGCCCACCGCTCCGAATATTGGTCGCAGATCGCTGAACCGATGCGTCAACGGCCCAAATGCGAAGATGTCCTGGCGACGGCATGAGCAGCCCGTCAGGTGTTTCGAGCAAAACTTGGGGGTCCGAAGCTGAGTAGTCGAGATTGATGATCGTACTGGTCGGCAACCCCGCCACGTTGAGCTTCAGCTCGGCGAACGTGGACGAGCCCAGGACATCGTCCTCGTCGAGCGTCCCGAACGCATTGAAGCCATCAAAGTAGTCCTGAATCCCGTCGCCATCGACATCCTGGTCGTTGACCAGCAGCACCTTCCCAGGTGTTGCATCCACTCCCGCGATGTCTTCGATCGAATCCTCGTGCTCGGACCCCTGAACCACGCCGGTGTTGTCGCTGTCGACGTCGAGATCCACTGCCGGCACCCAGAGCACCTGGTCCTGCTTGGTGGGATGTTGCAAGACAAAGAGCGAGACGGTAGCGCCGGACAGGGGCGGGCTGTTCCCGGTTGGCCACGCATCCAGCCACGCGGCGGCGCGGGCGACGGCCGGGGCGGTGGAACCGCCAGCTTTGAAGTTGCCGCCGGCCAGGGCGGAGGCGGCGGCGTTTTGTGTGGGCCTGCCGTCGCTGATGAGTTCCCAGATTCCGAGTTGGAACGCCGCGGCGTCGGTGGCCGTGGCAAAGCCGTCTTTCGTGATGGGACCGTAGTGCCGCCAGAACTGCTCGACCAGGCCTGCATTGGCCACGCCGCTGGTGGCAAGGGGCTTGAGCGTCGGAAACGTATGCCGGCCGGGCGAGATCGACTGCTGGCCCTCGACGCAAAACGACTTGAAGGGCGTGGGCAGGCCCACGGCGGCAGCGGCGCCCGACAGGCCCGACCAGGAGAACTGGCCCACAAAGTTGCCGGCCGGATTCGCGGGCCGTGATCCATGCACGACGGGAATGCGGGTGAACATCGAGGTGTCGCCGGAGAGATCGGCGGTCGTGGAGAGCATGGCACGGGGTTCGAGCGGCTCGGCGGCCAGGGGCATCCGGCGTGTGGCAGCGGCCCGGCGGCGGGCGGGCGTGGTTCCGCGGGACTGCCGGAGCGAACGAACAAGGCTGAACACCGAGCCGAAGTTGCGAGGCGACATGAGGCCGGTCCCTAAAGCGCGGGAGGGATGGCAAGGCGGGAGCCGCGACGGCACCAGATGGTCCGCGGGCGAGGCGGAGGGTAGGCTATCGGGGGGGGGGCGTCAAGCGGCCGCGGGATGAGAAGTTGATGAGGCGAAGGTCGTCGCGGCGGCAGTGCCCTTTCGTCGGACGCTCACTGCGGCGTTTCGGGCCTCCGTTCGCCGCGAGTCCGCTGCCTTTTGCGCGCCATGGTGTTGACGGCAGTTGAAAATAGCGGCCCGGGAACCCACGACACGTGTGGTTGCCGCTGTGCCGCTTCACGCCTGCGTTGAAGTCGCGACGTGTGAGAAA
>JBBDNW010000105.1:0-4375 GCA_040877375.1 Pirellulales bacterium
GCGGCCGGTCACGGAGTATCTCGAGTTCACCGGTCTGGCCCAGCCGATGGAGACCGTCGAGATCCGGGCCCGCGTGAAGGGATTCTTGAACGAGCGGCACTTCACGGAAGGGGCCGACGTGCGGCAGGGGCAGCTGCTGTTTGTGATCGACGAGGAGCCGTTTCGAATCCAGCTCGAGGCCGCCAAGACGCATCTCCAGGAAGCGGAGGCAGCGCTGCGGCAGGCCACCGCGTCGAAGGCCCGCGAGGTGGCCCGGGCTCAGGTCCGCCTCGCCGAGTCGCAGCTGCTTCTGTCGCAGCAGGAGGAGCAGCGGATTAGTAGCCTCCACCAGCGGCAGGTCTCGACCAAGTCGGAGCTCGATCAGGCGCAGGCCACGCTCAAAAACCGCGCTGCGGAAGTCGAATCGGCCCAAGCGAATCTCGAACAGGCCAATGCCATCTACGACACCACGATCCTCACAGCGCAGGCCCACGTCGAAACGGCGCGGACGGCCGTCGCGGAGGCCCAGCTCAACCTTGGCTACTGCCGGATGCAGGCGCCGATCGACGGGCGAATCAGCCGCGTGAACTTCGACATCGGCAATCTCGTTGGCGATGGGCAGGCATCGGTCTTGGCCACGATCGTGAAAGCCGCACCGATCTACGCCTATGCCACGATCAGCGAGGCCGATGCCCTCCGGATACCGGCGCTGCGGAAGCTCGGCTCCGCGGAGCAGACCGGCAAGGGGATTCCCGTCGAGCTCGGGACGGCCGGCCACGACGACTACCCTTGCGCAGGCGTCATCGACTACGCCGATCCGGGTTTTGATCCCGGCACCGGCACCCTGCGGGTCCGCGGCGTCTTCACCAACGAGGATCGCCAGCTCATGCCGGGGATGTTCGTGCGGATGCGGGTGGCCGTGGCCGAGATGCCCGACGCGCTGCTCGTGCCAGAGCGGGCGCTGGGCCTCGATCAGTCGGGGCCCTATCTGCTTGTGGTCGATGCCGAGGGCATCGTGACCGCCCGCCCCGTCCGCACCGGCGTGGCCATGGGCGACCTGCGGGTGGTGACGGGCAAGATCGCCCCAGACGACCAGATCATCGTGGAGGGGCTGCTTCGAGCCCGGCCCGGGGTTCGTGTCGTCCCCATGCCCGCCACACCCGCCATGCCCGAACCGGCCGCCACGCCCGCACCGGCCGACGCCGTGAGCGGCGCCGCGGGCGACGAGTGAGCGAGGCCTGACGCCGTGTTCTCGAAGTTCTTTATCGAGCGGCCGATCTTCGCCAACGTGATCGCGATCGTGACGATCCTCGTCGGCGCAGTCGCGCTGCAGGTGCTGCCCGTCGAGCAGTATCCCGAGATCACGCCGCCGACAGTGCAGGTGGCGGCGGCGTATCCAGGGGCCAACGCCGAGGTGCTGTCGGACACTGTCGCCGGCCCGATTGAGCAGGAGATCAATGGCGTCGAGAACATGATCTCGATGGCCTCGACCTGCTCGAGCGACGGGTCGTACACGCTCACGGTCACCTTCGAGGTGGGCACCGACCTCGACGAGGCACAGATTCTCGTGCAAAACCGGGTTGCCGTCGCCATGCCGCGGCTGCCGCAGGAGGTGCAGCGGCAGGGCGTGACCACGAAGAAGCAGTCCACCAACATCACGCTCGTCGTCTCTTTGCTTGCACCCGATGGCCAATACGACGACCTCTACCTGAGCAACTTCGCCTCGCTGCGGGTCAAAGACTCACTCGCTCGAGTGCCGGGCGTCGGCGACGTGCAGGTGATCGGCGGCGGCACCTACGGGATGCGGATCTGGGTCGATCCCGACACGCTCAAGGCCCGCAACCTCACGATGGAGGACGTGCTGGCGGCGATCCGGGAGCAGAACGTGCAGGTGGCCGCCGGCCGTATCGGCCAGGCCCCCGCGCCCAAGGATCAGGGCTTTCAGTTCAACGTGTCGGTGCAGGGGCGGCTCTCCGACCCCGAACAGTTTGGTGCGATCATCGTCAAGACGGTCGACGACGCACGGTCGGGCATGCGGGTGACGCGGGTGCGGGACGTGGCCCGCGTGGAACTCGGCTCCCAGAGCTACGACCAGTGGTGCGAGATCGGCGGCCTGCCGGCCGCCAGCCTGCTCGTCTATCAGCTCCCCGGGGCCAACGCGCTCGAGGTGGCCGAGCGGGTGAAGCACATGCTGCACGACCTGGAGGCCAACTTCCCCCCGGGCATCGTGGCGAAGATTCCCTTCGACACCACGCTGTTCGTCGAGGAGTCGATCTACGAGGTCTACAAAACACTCTTTGAGGCGGGTGTGCTCGTGCTGGTGGTGATCCTCATCTTCCTGCAGGACTGGCGGGCCACGCTCATTCCGGCGACCACCGTGCCGGTGACGCTCATCGGCGCCTTCGCCGCGATGGCGGCGCTTGGCTTCTCGATCAACATGCTCACGCTCTTCGGCCTCGTGCTCGCCATCGGCATCGTGGTGGACGACGCGATCGTGATCGTGGAAAACGCCGTACACCACATCGACCGCGGTGGACTCGATCCCAAGGCGGCCACGATCAAGGCGATGGGGGAGGTGATCGGGCCGGTGATGGGCATCACGCTCGTGCTGTTGGCGGTGTTTCTGCCGACGGCGTTCCTCGGCGGCATCACCGGGCAGCTCTACCGGCAGTTTGCCCTCACGATCGCCGCCACGGCCGTGATCAGCGCGATCAACGCCGTCACGCTCAAGCCCGCCCAGTGCGCCGTCTGGCTGCGGGCGACGCCAGCCCGGAAGAATTTCTTCTACCGCGGCTTCAACCGCGTCTACGACTGGTGCGAGGCCGGGTATACGGCCGTTGTCCGCGTCGCCGTGCGGCAGACAGCGGTGGTGATGCTCCTGTTTCTCGGGCTCGTTGCGTTTACCGGCTGGTGGTTCGTGCGACTGCCGACGGGCTTTGTGCCCACGGAAGACCAGGGCTATGCGATCGTGGTCGTGCAGCTGCCCGACGCGGCCTCGCAGGAGCGCACCCGCGGCGTCACGCGGCAGATCAACGCGATCCTGGCCAAGACGCCGGGCGTCGAGTCGTGGTTTCTGCTGGGGGGCACGTCGCTGCTCGATTCGGCCGTGGCGTCGAATGCGGCCACGATGTTTCTAACGTTCGAGCCGTTCGCAAAGCGGGTCGGCGATCCGGCGCTCAGCCAGGAGGCGATCCTCGGCGGGCTGATGGGGCGATTTCAGGAGATCCGCGAGGCGATCGTGTTTGCGTTTCCACCGCCGGGCATCCGCGGGCTCGGCGTGGCCGGCGGCTTCGAGATGAAGGTGCAAGACCGCATGGGCGTGGGGCTGCCGGAGCTCCAGAAGGTGGTGAGCGGCATGGTGGCCGCAGCGAGCGGCCAGACGAGCCTGGCCAGAGTGCAGTCGACGTTTCGGGCGGGCGTGCCGCAGCTCTTCGTCGATATCGACCGCGTGAAGGCCAAGAGTCTTGGCGTGCCGCTCGACACCATCTTCAACACGATGCAGGCGTCGCTCGGCTCGGCCTACGTCAACGACTTCAACAAGTTTGGCAAGACGTATCAGGTGCGGGTGCAGGCCGACCAGCGGTTTCGCCTTCGGCCCGAGGACATCCGCCGGCTCGAGGTCCGTAACCGCGACGGCGGAATGATTCCGCTCGGCACGTTGGCCACGGTTCACCAGACGCTCGGGCCGCAGATCGTGCCGCGCTACAACCTCTCGCCCTCGGCCACGATCACCGGCGCGGCCGCCCCCGGGGTGAGCTCCGGCGAGGCGATCGCCCTCATGGAGCAGCTCGCCGCCAGCCAGCTGCCGCAGTCGATGGGCTTCGAGTGGACCGGCATGGCGTTTCAGGAGAAGCGGGTCGGCTCCCAGGCGGCCTACGTCTTCGCACTGGCCGTGATCATGGTGTACCTCGTGCTCGCCGCCCAATACGAAAGCTGGCTGATGCCGGCGGCGGTGATCATGGTGGTGCCGCTGGCCCTCTTGGGCACCGTCGCGGCGGTGGCAGCAAGGGGCATGGACAACAACATCTACACCCAGATCGGGATCGTGCTCATCATCGCGCTGGCGAGCAAGAACGCGATTTTGATCGTGGAGTTTGCCCGCGAACTGCGGAGCCACGGCCGGTCGATCACGGAGGCGGCGGTCGAGGCGTCGCGGCTACGGTTTCGGCCGATCCTGATGACGTCGTTTGCGTTTATCCTTGGCATCGTGCCGCTGCTCTATGCCACGGGGGCAGGCGCCGCGAGCCGGCGGTCGCTGGGCACGGCCGTGTTTGGCGGCATGATCGCCGCCACGGTGCTCGCAGTTTTCTTCGTGCCGGTGTTCTACGTGCTCATGCAGCGGCTCGCCGAATGGCGGACCAGCCCGCGGTCACCGTGACCATGCCGCAGCCGACTT
>JBBDNW010000106.1:0-4339 GCA_040877375.1 Pirellulales bacterium
GTCGCTGCACAGATGCAGATGAGCGGCGGCCAGGCCGAACTGCAGACCGTCAACTCGGCCCGCGAGACACTCGACGAGTTTGGCGGCCTGGCCATCGAATCGATCCCACCGACCATGTTTGCCCGTGCCGAAGGTGTCGCGATCTTCCCCGACATGATCAAAGGAGGCTTCATCCTCGGCGTCAACTTCGGCAGGGGAGTGCTGATGGTGCGGCGACCCGACCGCACGTGGAGCCCGCCGGTGATGGTGACGATGGGGGGCGGCAGCCTCGGCTTCCAGGCTGGCGTGCAGTCGGCCGACATCGTGCTCGTGTTCGCGACGCCGCGGAGCCTGAACGGCATCCTCAACGGCCAGAAGGTGACGCTCGGAGCGGATGCGTCGGTGGCCCTCGGCCCGATTGGTCGTCAGGCCAACGCCGGCACCGACGCCCAACTCGGGGCCGAGATCTATTCATATGCCCGCAGCCGCGGCCTGTTTCTCGGCGTGTCGATCAACGGCGCCGATCTCTCGGTCGACAACAACGCCAACTCGATGCTCTACGGACGCTTTGGCGTGACGCCCGCCGACGTGTTTGCCGCCCGCGGCCTCGCGTTTCACAACGAGGTGAAGGTGCTGATCGACGACCTCAACGCCCGCAGCCAGGCCGCCGCCCAGCCCGCGGCCCAGATCGTGCCGCCCCCCGCGGCGCCGCAGCAGCCGGTGGCGGGCGGTTTTCCCACGCTGCCACAGCCGCAGCCGATTGCCCCGCAGCCAACCGCACCGGTGACCGGCGCAACCGACGCGCCCTACGAGCCGCCGCTCGTGCCGATCAGGTAAGCATGTCTCCAGACCTTCGTGTGCTCCCGCCAGGAAGCCCCAAGCGCGAGCGCGGGGTATCCGGCCCCCATCTCAACTCGCTCCGCGGCATCGATTCGGGTCGCCACGCGTCTACCCGTCGCTCGCGCTTCGGGCTTCCCGAAATCCGCGAGGCCACGGCCCAAAAATCCCCTCAACTTGAGGCGAGTCGGTCGCCGAGTCGGTCATAGGCCTCGCGGAGCAGCAGTTCCGTCTCCTCCCAGCCGATGCACGCGTCGGTGACCGACACGCCGTAGGCTAGCTTCGTGCGGTCGGCCTGCACCGCCTGACTGCCCGCATGGATGTTGCTCTCGAGCATCATGCCCACGAGCGAGCGATCGCCAGCCCGCCGCTGCTCGAGCACGTCGCGCCACACGATCGACTGCCGCGTCGGGTCTTTGCCGGAGTTGGCATGGCTGCAGTCCACCACGATCCGCGGCGGCAGCCCCGCCTTTTCCATGAGCGAGCGGGCCTCCTCCATCACTTCCGGGGAATAGTTTGAGCCCGAACGGCCCCCGCGGAGCATGAGCACTCCCCAGGGGTTGCCCGTGGTCGAGACCACGCAAGTGCCGCCGTCGTTGTCGATGCCCAGGAAGCTGTGGGGCGTCTTCGCCGCGAGCATCGCGTCGATCGCAGCCTGCAGCGAGCCGTCGGTGGAGTTTTTGAACCCCACGGGCATCGACAGGCCGCTGGCCATCTGGCGGTGGGTCGGGCTCTCGGTGGTGCGGGCGCCGATCGCTCCGAGCACGATCGTGTCGGCGATGTATTGCGGGGTGATCGGTTCGAGAAACTCGGTGGCCGTCGGCAGGCCCATCCGGGCGATCTCGATGAGCAGCGAGCGGCCCAGCCGCAGGCCCGTGCCCACGTCGAAGGAGTCGTCGAGGTGGGGGTCGTTGATGAGGCCTTTCCAGCCCACGGTCGTGCGCGGCTTCTCAAAATACACCCGCATGATCACGAGCAGCCGGTCGGCGAGGCGGGCGGCCAGCTTGTGCAGGCGGGCGGCGTAGTCGCGGGCAGCGTCTGGATCGTGGATCGAGCAGGGGCCCACGACCGCGATCAGCCGGGGGTCGCTGCCGCCGAGCACCGCCTCCACGGCCTGGCGGCCGGCCACCACGGTCTCGAGCGCGGCCCCGTCGAGCGGCAGGAGCGCCCCGAGCCGGGACGGCGGCACGAGGGGCTCGAGGCTCCTGATTCGGAGGTTTGACGTCGCTGGTGCGATGGCTTCAGGCATCCCCAAACTCTACACCACCCCGCGGTGCATGCGGGGGGAAACCGGCGGGGGTTTGACCGCGCCCGGCGACGCTGGTTCAATCCGGTTCTCGAACGGTCGCGTAGCGGCCACAGGATGTCAGGTACCGGCGGACGGGAAGGAACTCGCACCGTGACGAAGCATGTGTTCGTGACTGGCGGTGTCGTCAGTTCGCTGGGAAAAGGACTCACTAGCGCCTCGATCGGCATGCTCCTCGAGGCCCGCGGGCTGCGGGTGAGGATGCAAAAGCTCGACCCCTACATCAACGTCGATCCGGGCACGATGAGCCCGTATCAGCACGGCGAGGTGTATGTGCTCGATGACGGGAGCGAGACCGACCTCGATCTCGGCCACTACGAACGCTTTACGTCCACGAAGCTCACCCGTGAGAGCAACTACACCACCGGCCAGATTTATCTGTCGGTGATCAACAAGGAACGACGGGGCGAGTTTCTCGGGAAAACTGTGCAGGTGATCCCGCACATCACCAACGAGATCAAGGAGATGGTACGGAATCTCGCCGACGCCGACACCGACGTTGCGATCACCGAGATCGGCGGCACGGTGGGCGACATCGAGAGCCTGCCGTTTCTCGAGGCGATCCGGCAGATTCCGCTGGAGGTGGGCCGTGAAAACTGCATGTTTATCCACCTCACGCTCGTGCCCTATCTCAAGGCGGCGGGGGAGCTGAAGACCAAGCCCACCCAGCACTCGGTCGGCCTCCTGCGGCAGATCGGCATTCAGCCCGACATCCTCGTCTGCCGCACGGAGCGGCCGCTCGACGTCTCCGACCGGGAGAAGATCGCGCTGTTTTGCAACGTGCCGCTCGATGCGGTGATCGAGGAGCGGGACAAGGATTTCTCGATCTATGAGGTGCCGCTGTCGCTGCAGTCGAACCGGATCGACGAAATCATCCTGCGGCGGTTCGGCATCCAGGCTCCGACCGCAGACTTGGAGGAGTGGCACGAGATCCTGCATCGGCTACGCAACCCCGAGCACGAAGTGTCGATTGCGCTGGTCGGCAAATACGCCGAGCACCGCGACGCCTACAAGAGCATCTACGAGGCGCTCGACCACGGCGGCATCGCCTGCCGGACGCAGGTGCGTGTGCAGCCGATCAAGAGCGAAGATATCGAACGAGAAGGGGCCGAGCGGCTGCTGGCGGGGTTTGACGGGCTGCTCGTGCCCGGCGGCTTCGGCGAGCGAGGCATCGAGGGGAAGGTCGAGGCGATCCGGTTTGCCCGCGAACGCAAGCTGCCATTTCTGGGCATCTGTCTGGGGATGCAGTGCGCGGTGATCGACGTCGCCCGCCACGCCGCGGGCCTGGACGACGCCCACTCGACCGAGTTCAACCGCAACACGCCCCATCCGGTGATCTGCCTGATGGACGAGCAGCACGGCGTGGTCGACAAGGGGGGCACGATGCGACTCGGTGCCCAGTCGGCCGTGCTTGCCGAGGGCACGAAGTCGGCGGCCGCCTACGGCACGACGCGGATCGAGGAGCGGCACCGCCACCGTTATGAGTTCAACTTGAAGTATCGCGAGCAGCTCGAGCGGGCCGGCCTCGTGATCGCCGGCACGAGCCCAGACGGGACGCTGGTGGAGATCGTGGAGTTGGCCGACCACCCGTGGTTTGTGGCGGTGCAGTTTCACCCTGAGTTTAAAAGCAAGCCGACGGAAGCTCATCCGCTCTTCGCCGGCCTCGTGGCCGCGGCGGTGGAGCGGCATGCCGGCAGCGCGTGGGTGGCCGAGGCCTGAAGATTCCGACTCTATTCCAGGAGCAGCCATGAGTGACGATGCGGCGCTAAGTGATGACTCCGAGCAGGACCTGCCCACAGAGGGCAAGATGCCCCCGGCGACCTTGGAGTTTCTGGTGCATACGCTCTTCACGCAGGCGCTGATGGCGCTGGGGCGGATCCCGAATCCGATCACGAAACAGGCGATCACCAACATCCCGACGGCGAAGCACTTCATCGACACGCTCGACATGCTCGGCCAGAAGACCGCCGGCAATCTCTCGACCGACGAGAAGCGGCTGCTCGAGGAAGTTCAGCACCAGCTCCGGACGATGTACGTCGAGGCCCGGAAATGACCACCCGGTGGTCACGCGGGTGGCTCCGTCGTGCGCGCCGTGGCGGATCGCGATGTGGTGGGACGTATTCCCCGCGCTCGCGATTGGGGCTTCCTGACGGACAGGCGACGCGGCGGCGGTGCCTCCAAAAAGCCCGGAGCGCGAGCGATGGGTATACGGGCGGC